>JBAUJE010000459.1:0-18840 GCA_049683475.1 Coleofasciculaceae cyanobacterium
TAGTAAGCCTGATACTCTTGGGAAAGCAAAGGTTGCCACCAATCACGGTTAGTCAAATACCACTCAATTGTTTTACGCAGTCCACCTTCTAAATTTTCTGCTGGAGTCCAACCGAGTTCGTTTTTAATTTTACTGGCATCAATGGCATAGCGACGGTCATGTCCAGGACGATCTTTGACAAAGGTAATTAACTCTTGGGCAGGATATACTGGCAAATCAGTAGCTAACTCATTCATCAATTCACATAACTGGTGAACGAGGTCAATGTTTTTAACCTCATTATTACCACCAATATTGTAGGTTTCTCCGGGTTTACCTTGATTAATTACCACATCTAAAGCCAAGCAATGGTCGCCGACGTAAAGCCAATCTCGAATATTTTGTCCATCTCCATAAACTGGTAAAGGTTTGCCTAGCATAATGTTGATGCACATCAAAGGAATCAATTTTTCTGGAAAGTGGTAAGGACCATAGTTATTGGAACAATTGGTAATTATTGTAGGCATACCATAGGTATGATAGTAGGCGCGAACTAGGTGATCACTGCCAGCTTTAGAAGCAGAATAGGGACTGTTGGGAGCGTAGGCTGTGGTTTCAGTGAAGGGATGACCATTAGTGCCAAGGCTACCATAAACTTCATCGGTAGAAACATGAAGGAAGCGAAAATCTGACGGTTTTTCCTGACTTTCCCAGTAATTACGAAAGCTATCTAAGAGAGTGAAGGTTCCAACCAAATTGGTGCGGATAAAGGCATCCGGGTCTAAAATTGAACGATCAACATGGGATTCAGCAGCAAAGTGAGCTACTGTATTAATCTCTTCTTCCTTAAGTAGGGAATCAACTAGGTTACGATTGCAGATATCCCCTTGGACAAAACGAAAGTTGGATTGCTTGTCTAAAGAAGCGAGATTTTGGTAATTACCTGCATAAGTCAGAGCATCCAATACAATAATGCGATCGCCTGGATATTTTTGACACCAATGGTGGACAAAATTTGAGCCAATGAATCCAGCACCACCTGTAATTAGTAATCTACGATTTTCTTTTGTCATTATTTCCCTTTAAGCTGTTCATCTCAAACTAGCTCAATTTGAGAGTCATCACCAATCATAAAACGTAAGGCTTTAGGGCGGCGAGGGGCTAACTTTACTTGGGCACGTTGTCCAATTACACTATCTACAATTCGCTGCTGAATTCCCTCTACTTTTGCCCCTTGTAAAATTACACTATGCTCTAAGTCAGTATCAATCAGAGTAACTCCTTCAGCTACGCTGCTGTAGGGTCCAATAAAGCAGTTTTCTAGATGGCAATTACTGCCAATTATTACGGGACCGCGAATTGTGGAGTTAATGATACGAGTATTTTTGCCAATTTGAACGCGACCAATTACTTGGCTATTTTGGTCAACTTCTCCTTCAAGAGCAGATTCTAAGCAGGTGTCGAGAATTACTCGGTTAGCTTCTAACAAATCATCTTTCTTACCTGTGTCTAGCCACCAACCATCCACTTGACGAGATTCTACTTTTTTGGGTTGATCGATGAGATATTGAATGGCATCGGTAATTTCTAGTTCACCTCGTAGAGAAGGTTTAATGTTAGCGATCGCTTCGTGGACAGCGTTAGAAAAAAGGTAAATTCCTACCAATGCTAAGTTAGAGGGAGGCACTTGGGGTTTTTCTATTAGCTGTAATACTCGACCTTGCTCATCAACTTTAGCTACTCCAAAGGCTGTGGGATTACTAACCGGACATAGTAAGGTTAAAGCGTCCAAGTTGCGGGATTTAAATTGATCTAAGAACAGATGTAGGTCACTTTGAACCAGGTTATCTCCCAGATACATCAAAAAGGGTGTATCTTCTAAAAAAGGCTGGGCGATTTTTACCGCATGGGCTAAGCCACCAGGTGTTTCTTGCAGAATATAGCTAATTCTGGCACCAAAGCGATCGCCATTACCAGTTTTGCTTTTAACTTCTTCCCCAGTTTCTGGGCTGATAATAATGCCGATATCGGTAATTCCAGCTGCGACAATAGCTTCAATGCCGTACCACAAAATAGGCTTATTGGCAACAGGAACTAGTTGCTTGGCCCCTGTATAAGTTAGGGGACGCAGTCGGGTTCCTTTTCCACCTGAGAGAATAAGTGCTTTCATTGTGAGTTTTGAGAGTAAAGTTGTTTGAGCATTTGCCGTAGTCGAGTGCGCCAATGGCAGGGATGGCTTCCTAATAATGCTGATATCTTCTGAGTAGAAAGCACTGAATATGCAGGACGTGGTGCGGGAGTAGGATATTCTGAGCTAGGAATAGGTACAACTTTGCGTACTTTTAGGGGAAAACCTAGCTGTTTGGCCTCTTCAAAGATAGCTACAGCAAAGTCATACCAACTGATGACACCACTATTGGTAAAGTGATAGATACCAGGGTTAATCTGGTCTTTACTAGATTCCGAACTAATTTTTTGACCCAGTTGAGCAATTGCTTGAGCAATATCCCTAGTCCAGGTAGGCGTACCCACTTGATCGACAACCACCCGTAATTCTTCACGTTCTGCTCCTAATTTGAGCATGGTTTTGACGAAATTGCCCTTACCGTATGCACCATAAACCCAAGCTGTTCTCAGGATAATATGGCGATCGCAAGCTTTAGTTACTCCTTCCTCTCCCAAAAGTTTGGATTGGCCATAGGCATTAATGGGGTTGGGGGTATCAGACTCTGTATAGGGTCTATTCTTGGTGCCATCAAAGACGTAGTCTGTGGAGATATGGATCAGAAATGCTCCCAGACTTTGAGCAACTTCTGCGATGATGGTAGGAGCATCACCATTTACTTTGTTTGCCAGTTCGGTTTCTTGTTCAGCTTTATCAACTGCTGTGTAGGCAGCAGCGTTGATAATTAAATCAGGTTTAACTTCTCCGATAACTTGGCGAATCTGCTCAGATTTGGCTAAATCTAGTTTCTGACGGTCAACACCAATTACTTTACCTAAAGGAGCGAGGGTTTGTGGCAATTCCTGACCTAATTGTCCAGCCATGCCAGTTAGTAGGATACGCTTCATGAGTAAACCTCTGCTGTCCTCAATGGCTGACCATTTTGATCTTTCTTTGATAAGATTGGTTCGTTTGTCAGTGGCCAATCAATGGCTAAATCTGGGTCGTTCCACTGTATAGTTCGCTCATGTTGTGGTGCGTAGTAGTCAGTGGTTTTGTAGCAGAATTCTGCTGCTTCTGAGAGTACAAGAAAGCCGTGGGCAAAGCCTGGGGGTATCCAGAGTTGCTTTTTATTTTCTGCACTGAGGATACAGCTAACCCATTGACCAAAGGTGGGGGAGCTTTTTCTGATATCTACTGCAACATCGAAAACTTCCCCTAGCACAACTCGCACTAATTTACCTTGGGGTTGTTGGATTTGATAGTGTAAGCCTCGCAGGACGTTTTGTAGAGAACGGGAGTGATTATCTTGCACAAAGTCAGCTGTTATGCCTGCCTTTTCGGTAAAAGCTTTCTTGTTATAGCTTTCTAATAAAAAACCACGCTCATCTCCGAAAACGTGGGGTTCAATGATTAAAATGTCGGGGATTTCTGTGGGAATGATGTTCATGGTGGGTAAGCTTCTTTGAGACATAAGTAATTGTATAGAGTTAGGGCTGTTTTTAGCCTCCTGCTCTACAATTAAAAAGGTATTAGCAATTTGTCTCTCGCTCAAAGACTATTTATAGAGTAAATCTTAAGTACTGTAGGGTGGTGTTAGCGACAGCGTCAAGGTTCGCCGGTTTTGATGAGTTACAGCACCAATGCTTGAAATAGGATTTTATATCATAGTAAACGCACAGCCTTTTACTTTGAGTGGCTGTGTATGGTAATGGTTGCAGGTAGTGGGGTTTTACTAATTGCCGATGGGTGGGGCTAGGGGTTGTCGCGGCGTACCACCACCACCGATACTGTTGGGGCCGTTGTTATTAACAATGTGGAGGGCTTGAAATAGTTTGTTGACATCTTCATAGAATGCCCCAGAATTACTAGCAAAAGTATAGCCGTAGGCAGAGAAAAACTCTTCTACTACCTCTTTCTCTACTGCGATCGCATGATTTTCCCAAGCTGTATCATCAACGATATAACCGCCGTAATCTTGAAGGGCATGAAACAGCTTTTTCCCCGGAACTGTTGTTAGTCCAAGGCTTGCTTCGATGACAGACGGAGGTATGGCGAGAAGTGAACCCATAACTAAGTTAGGGTTTGAACCACCGTAACGAACACTAGAAGTTTGCTCAAAGGCATAGTCATCAGCACGAACAGCGGGCCATCGGTAACCGGGAGGTTCTTTGTAAAGGTATTGACTGGCACGAACTAGAAGCTTCAGGGTATGGTGAATTGGTGGTGCTGAAGGTTGTAATTCACCTAGTCGGATAGTACCGCCGATACTGGATAATCCAGATCCGCCTTGCCCTCCAGTGATTCCCTGTCCGTAGATATTTTCGTAGTTCTCAATTTCTCCTGGAGTTGGATAGCCAAAAACAGGGCCGCCAGCTTGACAACGGGTTAGGGGATTCATTTGTATTAGAGTACGACCGTCGGGGTGTAAAAAGGCAGCGGCGTTGTTTGGTGTACTGTTTTCGGTGGCATCGGGTACAACTAAGTTATCAGGTACATTTATCTGACCTAAGTATGCTCCTCCTAATTGACAACGACCAACACCCCAATTTTGGGTAACGTACCAGGGAACAAGGCGATCGCTGTTACTGGTAACTATGTAGTAGTTGACTTCTGGAGTAATCCACTTGGCTTTGCTGATATTAGCTGGTACATATTGAGCCTTTGAGCCAATAGGCATATTCCAGATACTATCACAGGAGAATGGCCATCTATGCTTATCTCTAGGGGTTCCAGTACCACAGCCATTACTACTAGTTGATGGTGTTTGTAAGCTTAGTATTAGTATGCCGATTAGCAACGTAATCAGTATATAGTGAAGCTTACGTTTCATGATAGCCAACATGCTGCACATTTCGATTGTTAAATTACTAAAAATGTAATTTAAAAACTTACTATAGCACAATTAATTATTGGTTTGAAAACTTAGGTTTTTCTTTATTGTCGTAGCAAGTTTTTCTGAACGTATTTCTACCCATCTAACTACTCTCTTGAAGAATATTGATCCTTCTATCGAAAGCAAATAAATGCTCCAATAGCTAAAAAATATTTTTAGATAGAAAAATAACTTTACGATTTTATTTTGATAATTATCCAAGAATTTATCAATTTCATTAATCTCTTCTATACGCTTATTTTCTTTTTTTTCCTCTTCTAGTTTTTTGAAGGCATCTAACGAAATGAATTTTAAGCCATTATAGTAGAAATGATTATCTGGATTAAAAATAATTTCATCTTTAGATATTTTTGATGAATTTAATTGGTTATTGCTACTATTTATATTTGGACTGTTTAAGAAGATGTCATCATATCCATGATGCAAACAACTTAAATCTTCAGTTGCTTTTATGCCATAGGCTGCCATAACTGAACTGCTATCAATACAGATGCATTCTTTATCCACATTGTTTTTTTCTAACCATTCCTTATAATCTTTTAAAAGGTTTTGAAATTCGTCGAACTTTTTAAGATGAGCGTAGTTCAAAAAATTTATGCTGTTGTCGTTTAACAAAAGCTGTGCAATATGCACAGTTTCTTCATGTGTATCATTAATATAGACAGAGTGTTCTCTTACACCAAACAATTCTTGTATCTTCTGCTTAGCTTGTGTGACTTTCTCTAAGCTGTCAGATTCAAAAACATAAGCTCTAGTAATACCTGTACGCTTAAAGCAGCCTGACAATTTATCATTTATTCCACTGAAATTATCATCCTCGTTTTCTGACCAGGTTAGCGGTGGAAGTATTTGTTGAAGTAAGTTAAGAGGTCCTCTATTAAATAGAAATACATCTTTCTTATAATAAATGCTTCCATACTTTTGTAGAATTTCTGCTATTTTCTGGTCTTTACCGACAGCAGATGGCCAAATAATAACAATATAAGTATTGGTTTTCAATTTACAATACTCTAGTGCCATAGCGTCGGATAAATTCTTAGCCAAGCCTCTCTCTTTAAAGAAATAGTAGTCATAAGGCTTGGGATAATTGTTGACATAAACAACATCACTAAAGATGGCATAAATCTCCTTTTTGCAAAATAAGCAAGCAGCAATCCGGTGACCTCCATCAATGGGAAAATCCCCATTGACTACTGGCACAAGTGATGAATCTGCATCAAAACCAGAATCTTTTACTGAATCTAAGAGTTTGTTAAAACAGTCTATATGAACTCTTTCTCCACTCTTTGAACCATCCGGCTCTTTATAACCAGTAAATATACGAATGTGTTCGCTGTATAATTGTAAGCTCCAGTTACAATTAACTTCCAACTCTCTATACTTAGCATATATATACTTCGCTATTACATCAAATCTGTTGCGATTAACTAACAGTGTTGGATTGACTTTTGCAACTATATTTTGGTCTTTAATTACCATATATTGCAAAGATAGATTTGAGAGCCTTTTAGTAACTTCCTTCCCCACTATTTTTGTTGAGTTTACATGTAACAAATATTGTTCGGACATTACCTTATCTCCAAAATTATTTCCCTGATACTTGATGTTCATTTAGCAATTCCCAAAGATGACTTTTTCTCAAATACGTATCTAATAGCCCAGATGCCAAAGATAGGTGACATCAGTAACTGACAAATCAGTACTGCCGCTGCGACCCACAATATTCCCAATTTTACAGCTACTAATAATGCCCCTGTAAACAGACAAGTGTAAATTAAATTCCAATAAAGAGTGATACGAGTTTTGTCTACACTATTGAGTAAGTCATTGGTGAAGATAGAAAGAGAAAATGGGATCACAGAAAGACATACTAGTACTAAAATAGGAATTGCTTCTACCCATTTTTCTCCAAATATAATTGGCACATAAAATGGAGATAATCCAGACTGTAGAAGCACAAAAGGTACTATAATCATGAAAGTCTTTTTGAGGCTGCTAAAGTATCTTGCCTTCAGCTGCTGAATGTTGCCACGAACCTCACAAAGATAAGGAAATAGAGCTGATGTAAAGGCTGAGATAACATTTCTACTGATTCCGAATCCAGCATTAAAGGCAAAATAGTACAATCCTAAGGCATCAATTCCCAAAAACTTGCCGACTATTAAATAATCTAGATTTGACCTCAGTTTATCTAGCAGATGAACACCTAGTAAATTACCACCAAAACCAGTAACTTCTTGCCACTTCTCAAGTTTGAAAGATTTAGGTGGTCGCCATGAATTGTTCATCCAGGTTATCACAATCCAGACTGGTGTTGTTAAAACCATTGGCCAAACTATAGCCCAAACTCCCATGCCAAGTAGAGCTAAAATCACAGTGATAATATTACCAATTATCGACTGAGTTACTTGACACAATGCCGTTATTTTCAGTCTATTTTCCCGTTGAATTATAGCAGAGTTAACAATAAATAATGGCATCATTAAGTAGATTGAAGCAACAGTGCAAACAGGCAAAATTAATCTATTATCTCCATAAAAGCCTGCGATGGGAAAGGCAGCAATACATTGGATGATAAAAAGTGCCACACACAAAATCCAATTAAGCCAGTAGGAAGTATCACAGATAACGGTTAAATCCTGTTCTTCAGCTTGAACAACTTTAGCTGCTATTCCTTTTCTGAGGGTGAAAACATTAGCAAATTCGACAGTAGTATAGACAACTGCGGCTAGTCCATAATCGTAAGGGCTAAACAGGCGAGCTATAGTAACAGTAGTTCCTAAACGAAAGATGCGATTTACTAGTTCTGCCGCCCCCATCCAGCCAACATTACGAATAAATTGACCAGATAATATTTGCTTTAGCTTATTGATTAGCATCAGGATGTTAATTCTGTAAAGTTATATTTTTATCTGCTACCTCTAGCTCACAAGAATATTAAGCATTATCGAGAAGTAGCTGATATACCTCGACGCAGAGAATAGATCAGAGCTATAGCGCTACTGTAACTCTGAGGTCCAAACCAACGTATTAGTGCAATGGCTAAGCCTAGGCGAATACATCTTGGCGAGAAGAAAAGTTGAGGACGATGGGCACAAGCTTGCTGACGAAAATGTCTTGCTTCCTGGTGATCTGTGTTCTCAATTGCTCTCCAACCCAGGTAAAGATAAATCGAGCCATAGCTACGGTTTCTCAGATGAAGTAAATCGGTAGGAGCAGAAGCAAATGTTCGCTCAATAATAGTCCGAGATGTTTCTAGCATTACTTGACTCTTTTTTGATGAGTTACTAGCATGCTGGCGATACCGAATTAAAGGCTCTTTAACTACTCCAAAGTGGAATTGAGAGGCAAGGCGAAGCCACATTTCCCAATCGTCAGAAGGGGTTACATCTTTGGCAAATAAACCAACAGCCTCAAGACAACTCCGGCGAATTAACGGGGTACTACCACAGCAAACCATGTTGAATTCAAGCAATTCTTTCCAGACATCCCCTTCTGCGTGGGATTTAATTACTCGGCCTGTAGATTTACCATCTTGATCTGCCAAGGCTGTCCAGGTATACACCAAACCCACCTTGGGATTTTCATCTAGACAACGCACCTGTTTTTCTAGTTTAGTTAGTTCCCAAAGATCATCTGCATCTAGGAAAGCAATGTACTCACCTTTGGCATTAGCAACACCCGTATTACGTGCTCCCGCTAAACCTTTGTTTTCCTGGGAAACAATTCTTACCCGTGAGTCTGTTAGCTGAGAAACCCATTCTGCCGTGTGATCTGTACTGCCATCATTAACAACTAAAACTTCAAAATCAGTATACGTTTGAGACAAAGCAGTCTCCATTGTTTCTGGGAGATAGCGCATAGCATTATAGGCAGGAATAACCACAGTAACTTTAGGCATATCAATCCTCGAATTTATGGGTTTGTTCAAATTAGTAAAACTAAGCTTGTTGAGACTGAGTAATCGTTTGCAAAATCAAATCTCGGTAGCGCATGGCAATGGCATCCCAACTAAAGCGCATCGCATTCTCTCTAGCTGGCACTTGCCAATTGCCACGAAGCACTTCTTGGAGTGCAGTAGCATAGCAGTCAAGATCCGTCACATCACACAAAATACCGCCATCAGCAACAATGTAACGGCGCATCTCATCATCGGTAGCAACTACTGGTAAACCACAGGCCATTGCTTCTAAATAAGCAAGTCCGAACGGCTCATCAATAGAAGGAAGTGTAAAGGCATCTGCACTGCGATAGACTTCCGGCATCTGTTCATAGGGAACAGTACAGATGGCAAAGCGTTCAGAACCTAGCAATTCTTCCCCCAAAGACTGAAAATAGTCACGGTCAGGGCCATCACCACACAACAGAAGACTACCTTGACTCAGACGAGCAACTGACCTTATTGCCAGTTCCACACGTTTGTTACTGTTGCGTTTTAGAGATGCCACACAAAGGACAATTGGTTTAGCTAAGTTAAAGTCAAGATTGTTTCCCTCCGGAGTAAACCGCTCAAGATCTACACCATTGGGAATGATGCTCACAGACTGAGTTGGTCGCAAATTACGGGCAAAGTTGACGACTTCTTCCGAGAAAACCACCAGTTGATCTGGTTGAAAACGCAGGTTACGGGCTAGTGAGCGTCCTTCTCCCATCAGGCTAACATGTTCAGTGAAAAGTATAGGAGTACCCTTGATTGCTCGGACAAAAGCGGCCATCGCTAAACCACCATAATCATTACAGGGAAATATCAGATCAGCTGGCCGACGTAAGAGATGGATGGCACAAGGGAAGAAACTAGTGAGATGCTCAACCAGGATTTCAGGATGAGTGGCAAAGCGATGTAAAAGGGGAGCAATAAGAGGGTGGCGCACAGCATGGTAAGCATGGGTGCGAGGAATGCCTCCAGAAGGATAACAAAAAGGAGTACAAGTAGCACCACTTAATAACTCTACCTGAAAGTAATCACTGAGACGACGAGCAAGCTCAATGGCAAAAATTTCTGAACCTCCGCTCCAGTTTACCCCCGCACTAGGATGAACTAAGGTGACCCGGTATAATTTTTCGTTTTTCGTAATTAGCTCAACATCATTGGTTGAGTCAAGAATTTGTTGAGTCATAGTGTCTTGTTTTTAAGGCTTTAGACATTCCAGAAAAATCTTCAATCATTGCCTCAAAACAGAGGCGGTGATAGGTTAAGCCGATGCAGAATTTTCTGAAGGCGGAAGTTCCTGCCAGTCCCAGCCAGCAACTGCAAAGGTAGTCCACCAATAGAAAAAGAGAGTTGTATGAGTCCAGATATTCTCAGTCAGCATGCCTACAGGTATGGCTAAAAGAATTGCTAATAAAGTGAAACACAGATTTCTTTGAGCACTACCGGGAGGAGCAGACCAGATTAACTGGGTAAGACGCACAATTTGGATAGCGAAGAAAGCAAAAAAAGTAATCAGACCGACAATTCCACCTTCAACCAAAGCGCGAACATAGTCATTGTGGGGTTCTAAACCATTAGCACTGATGTATTTGTTAGTACCCAAACCGTAGCCTAGTATGGGAAAGTGCTCCCATTGCTCCAATAGGTAAGTCCATTGAGCAATCCGCCAGTTGAAACTGTTGCCATCTCCCTTGGAGAGTAGAATGGCTTTCCAAATGTTTATATCTGGATTAGCCAATGGTGTTTCAGCAATTGAGCCAAGGCGTTCTTGACCAAATTCGCTACTGGCAAAAAGGCCAATAACTATGCCAAACAGAACTATTCCTCCAATTAGGTTAGGCAGGCTCAATCTAGGGACAAGCAAAAACACAATAAAGGAACCCAGCATCATCAAACCAAACAGAGCTTTGGTACTGACAAAGAAAAAAGTAAGTACACCCAATAAAACTATCCATGGCCAGCGCCGCTGGGCATTACCTTGTTTCCAGTAGGTTAAACCAAGGAAGAAAAAGAGAAAGGTTGTGAAAGTGTTGGGGTGACCGAGAGTGCCATTGATACGAGAAGCAGGTTCCAAAGCACTAGACAAACTATGACCTGTAGGTGCCAACATGGGAGGAAGAAGCGAAGCAGGCAGAAACATCTGCATCAAAGCAGCCGTCAAAGGTAAGACAAGACCAAGAAACATTAAAGAAATAACCTTTTCAGCAGGAAGTCTTCCCTTGAGCTGCATTACTAGCAAGTAAACTATCAACCATGAAAATAGGCGTATCCACTCACGGATACCAGTTGATAAATAAGAACCATCTAGTCCTAATCCTCCTAGGGGCAGTAATATTACCCATAAACCCTGTAGGGCTAACCAGCCGGCCAACAACCACCAGAACCCGTCAGTTTGAACAGGCTTATGGGTCAGTAACATGACTGTTACGTAAACTAGAGTTAGACCAATAACGCCAACCCCAAACAGAGCTGGTAACTGTAGGTCAGAAAAAATATCAAGAGAGCTACGTAAAATTAATAGACCAAGGACAATTTGCTCAAAGCTGGCCAGGAAATAGACCAGAACCCCCACCGTCCCAGCACCCAAAGCTAAGCAAAGTAAAAGAGGCTGAATCCCTGCCAGTAAACCTGCGGCTGCACCAATTAGAACTCCTGCCAATCCCAGCAAGATAGCTAGGGGAGAGGAACGACTTGAGTAGTTACTACTCCACATTCTTTAACCCCTCCTTTAAGCCAAACTTCCATGATTTTGCAGAATTGTTATTGGTAGTATTTTTCAGATGGATTAAAGGTTTTGAGGAGTCGGATTGAGGTTGGTAATCATCCAAACTAGACTTGTCTAACTCATCAATTTGAGCTGTTATTCTGTTAACAACAACTCCTAATAGAGAAGCACCATTAACCTTCAATTCTGAGACTGCCCTTTGTAGTGCGTCTTTTTGGGTAAAGTTAGAACGGGCAATGACCACTAAGCCATCACTCTGCCGACTTAAGGTACTAGCGTCAGCACAACTACTAACAGGCGAGGTGTCTACGATTACTAAATCATAATGGTTAGCCGCTTCTTGCAACAGAGATTTCATTGCCACTGACTCAACCAAAGCGGAGGGACGGTTCGGTAGTTCACCACAACTCAAAATTGAGAGGTTTTCAATAGCTGTTGGTTGTACTGCCTCAAATAAAGTTAGATTATTTTCAATAACATCTATCAGACCAGGTTTAGAATTAACACCCAAAAGGCTGTCTTGTCTGGGCTGGCGCAAATCTGCATCAATAATCAACGTCCGCCGAGACAACATAGCGGAGACGGCCCCTAAGTGGGAAATTATTATTGACTTACCCTCTCCAGGAACAGTACTGCTGACTACCACCAGCCGTAACTTCTCTTGAGTCCTAAACTCTAGGGTTTTGAGCAGTAGCCGGTAAGGTTCTACCGAACTGGCATCATCTAAAAATGGGTCAGGTTGCTTAAGACTGAGAGCCGTGACAGGTAAATCAGGTAAGACTCCCAGCATCGATAGTTTCAGTTGTTCTTCAACCTCCGAGGCTTCGTACAATGTGTTATCTGTCAACTCCAGTGCCATGACAATGCCGATAGCCAAGATAAAACCAGCAAAAATAGCAACTACTAATACTGCTTTCTTGTTCGGTCCTTGGGGTGAGGAAGGTAATTGAGCCAGCTCAATAATTTGGATATTGCTAACCAGTTGAGCCTCGGCAATACGTGCTTCTTCCAATTCGCTTTGCAGAAACTTTAAAGATCCGACAGCTTCTTCTTGTTGGCGAACTAAGGCAGCAAAAGGTTGTTGTTGAATAGGTAGTTGCTCAAGACGATTCTGGAGTTTAGCTAGTTCAGTCTGCACAACTTTTCGCCTCTCCTCTAGTGCCAAGCGATCTGTTTCAGCGAGAATAAACTTAGAGGTAAGATCCTGGCTCAGTTCGTCAGAGGCAACATCAGCGGGAGGGATATCTTGATTAGCAGGTAATATACGAGAGATTTTTTCTTGATAGAGTTCAATAATCTTTCCTCGTTCTTCCATTAAGGAGATAACAGTTGGATGGTCATCCGTAAAACGTGCTTTAGCTTCGGCTAATTTGGTATCTAACTCTGCTAGCTTGGTTCGTAATTCCTCAAGTTCTTGATCTTGACCAATTCGTCCGCCCACATAGGCGTTTTTGAGGTTATCCAAGCCTGTTACTTGTTGAAGTGCCTTGATGCGCGTATCAGTCTCTTGGAGTTGTGCTGACACAAGGCGTTCCTGGTCTTCTAAAGCAGCTATACTATTGACTAAAACTTGGGTTTGCTCCTCAAGAGAGACTAAACCACTAGTCTGTCTATACCTATTTAAGGCAGCTTCTGCCATCTCGGCCTGGGCCCGTTGCTTGGGTAGCTCTGCCTCCAAAAATTCTCTGACTGATTTAGCCTCTAAGCGGATTGCTTCAGTATTTTCCTCAAGCATTCCTTCTAGAATAGAATTGAGTATTTTGGTGGCTAATTTTGGATCTGAACCTTGATAGCTAAGTTCAAGAATATTAGTGGCTGGGACAATTTTTACTTTTAAATCCTCCTTGATCTCTTTTGTTGTTAGTTTTTCTTCAGGACTAGCTGTTTCTTTTGTTACAACCTGGTTAACAACTTCTTTGAGAATCCGTTGTGATTTAACTAGTTCTGCTTGAGTAGCAATTGGGCTAGGACCACCTGGCGTAGCTGAAGAGACTTGGCTCAAATCACGTCCCAATTCAGAAACACTGGCGTTTTTATCGTCTAGCATCAACCTTCCTGTTACTTCATAAATAGGTGGAGTGTAGACTAGATAGACGATTGATGTACCAATTACAGAGGCAAAGGTAGCTAGGGCAGGCCAACGCCGCCGTTTGAAAACTGATAGTAAGGAAGAAAAGCTTTGCTCCATTACGTGTCAACTTTGAGTACTATAATTAAGCCTTAGGTTCTGACCATCAGCTTTTGTGAACTACAAATTGCCTGCACCTGCTCTAGCCTGTCTTCTGCCGAAAATTACCTCATGCCTTCCTTGAACTACTCGTAGAGGTACTTATCGGTTTATGTTCCGTACATAGATCTGTATAAAGCTTCAAGTTCTCGGCAACGATTTTGTCCCAGCTGTAGTTAGCCTGCACATTCATTTGCGCTCTTTTTGCCATTGTGGCCAACTCTAAAGGCTGACTAATCGCTCGACTTAAACCTTCGACCAAAGAGTGTACATCTCCAGCTTTAAAGAGCAAACCCCGTTCCTGACCAATTAGTTCTTGGTGGGGAGGTATATCGCTCGCCAGTACAGGAATACCTTCTTGCATTGCCTCTAACATGACCAATGGTAATCCTTCTAAATCGGAAGGCAGAACGAACAGACCTGCACCCCTGACGATTTCTGCTAGGCAACTGCCGTGAACCTCACCTACGAATAACACATTTTTATTGCCTGCCGCTATGCTTCGTAGCTTGGAGCTAAATTCAGGAGTGTCACTTGAACCTCCAGCAATTACCAGTTGCCATCCTTCCTGTTTAAGCTCTTGAAAGGCTTTAATCAGCAAATGAGGACACTTTTCCGGTACAAGTCTGCCGAGAAAGAGAAGGTAACGTCCCTGCTTTAAACCGAGAGATTTACCGTAACTAAAGTTAGAGTCTGACTGACTATATTGCCCTGGACCGTTAGGAATATATACAGTATCTATGCCATAGGTTTGCCGGAAGTAAGTTTGCAAAGCTTTTGAAACCACTACTATTTTGTGAGCGTAGCGAACGGCATTACTCTCCCCTAAACGGATTAAGTTACTAGAAAGGTTGCCCCACTTAGCACGTTGCCAGTCTAACCCCTGACAAGTAACTACTACCTTTGAGCAGGAAGCTATTCTGGGCAACAAAGTGAATACAGATGGTCCTAAAGCATGAAAATGCACTATATCATAATGCTTTGCCAGCACAGCGATTGTTGCCTGGGCACTATTTACGAAAGCATCTAATCCTTTGCGGAAATTGAGAGATGGTAGGGAGATAACTCGAACACCTTGGAAGTCTGTAGAGGAAAACCAAGGAGATTCATTGTAGAAAGAGCGGGCAAACAAATCTACAGAGTGACCCCTAGCAACCATTTTGGGATAAAGTTCGGCACAATAACGCTCGATACCGCCTTGTTTAACAGGTAATCCTTTTGCTCCTATTACAGCAATTTTCATTGGTTCAGTTCTCTTTTATGGTTGGGATAACATCGAGAAGAGATTGCACCACCAATAAGTAATTTAGGTTTAGATAAATTCAGAAATAGCCAAAATTAGCAGGCTTTTTGTTGCCAGCGTTGCAGCATTTGACCATAAACATTGCTGACAACAGTACGAGCACTATAGGGCTTGGCCGCACGCACACATGAGTCAATGGGATAATGCTCTGGGTGCTGCACTACTTTACGCAAAGCATTAGCGATCGCAACAGGAGTACGTTCCTCACAAACAACTCCACTCTCAGGGGTCAACAGTTTTGGAGTTTCGCCACATTTTGTTGTCACCACAGGGGTGCCACAGGAAAGGGCTTCAAGAACAACCAAAGGTAGACCCTCATAGACACTACTCAACACAAAAGCACTACAAAGATGATGTAAATTAGCTAGTTCTTCTTGAACAACAGACCCCAGCATGGTTACTCGTTTAGCTAGTTTTAAACGCTCAATCTCAGCACTTACCTCATCTGCCAATTCACCATCGCCTGCGATGAGCAGATGAATATTATCTTCATCAAGAGCAGCAATAGAACGTACCAGTAAAACCGGATCTTTTTGAGGATGCAGGCGACCAGCGAATAAAATAAAACGCGTTTGTTCAGGTAAGCCTAGCTGTTGAGCAAAACCTTTCCGTTTTTCCTCTCTTCCCTTGCTATCTAACGGATAAAAAATCTCGTTATCAACTGTGTTTTTGAGGAAAGCCACACGCTCAGAGAGAGCCGGATAACGTTGCTGATAAAATTGAGCAGCTTCGGTATTACAAGAAAAAATCTGGTTAAATTGCTTGATTAAAAAGCCTTCAAGAGCAAAATAGCCTGCTGGAAAATATTGCCACAAAATTGCTTTATTGCCAGATTTAATATCCATTTGCTTCTGAATATCATTATGGAGAAAAAGAGTCTTATCCCCCTGCCAATTGAGAGTAGCCAAACTTGGTTCAAGTCGATGAAAATGCATAAAGTCAGAGGCAAAGCAATTACCAAGAAGAGCGGTGGTGTATTTGATAGTTGTAGGTATCAGTTTCCTAACATTGTCATCTTGCAGAGTAAATAGAGGCATAAATTTGATTAGCCGACCTGCAAACTCAGCTTCTTGCCAGACACCTACAGGGGAATTTGGCTCCCCTGTTCCGACCAAACGCACCTCAAACTCATCAGGAGCATATTTAAGAAACGAGCGAATTACAGTCTGAATACCACCGATACTAGTATTCCAGGGATTGAATTGGTAGAAAATTGTCAATATAGGCTTGCGCATGGCTTGAGGATAATGATTATTTCTGGAAAAAAGACTTTGTTGCTCTGGGATGCTGAAACAAAATACCAATTCCAACATTTATTTTTGATAAGAAAGCAAATTTATTGTCAGTTCAATTTCTGAATTTATTTGCTTTCACTTAAATATGACTTAATGTCTTCTTGCTTTTTTCTTATCCTGTTCTTAACTTAAGTTAAACTCGATTTTTAACGAAAGTCATTCATTTATTTTTTAGTTTTCTAAATCTTTATATTGGAAGACCAGGGAAAAATTAAGCACGACAAAAATATCCCTGATTCAAATCACCAGGAATACCTTGTCTATCCCAGAAAAATATTCTAGTTTAGAAAAAAAATATTATTTGCAGAATTTTTTTGTATTTGAGAATGACTTATAATTAATTGATTATTAAACAGCAATTTTAGAAAAAATATTTTATAAAATACATCCTTGAATCACGTCTGTTTATGACGCTTTTGATGCCACTGCCAAGCGTGAAGCAAAATTTCTTTAAGGTCTTGATACTGCCGATGCCAACCAAGAACTTTTTTAGCCTTTTCCCCACTTCCGACAAGAACGGGTGGGTCCCCAGGACGGCGATCGCACTCCACTACTTTTATTTCCTTCCCAGTTACAACTTGGGCAGTTTCAATAATTTCCCTTACAGAGAAACCATTGCTATTACCTAAGTTAAATACATTACTCTCGCCACCCTTCAATAAATATTCCAAAGCTAAAACATGGGCAGCAGCTAAATCAGAAACATGGATATAGTCACGAATACAAGTTCCATCTTCAGTAGGATAATCAGTACCAAAAATAGAGATTGATTCCCGTTTTCCTAAAGCTGCTAACAATACATTAGGTAACAGATGAGTTTCAGGAGTATGATCCTCTCCTAACAACCCAGTCGGATCAGCACCTGCTGCATTGAAATAGCGTAGACAAACAGATTTCAACCCATAAGCTTGGCCAAAATCACGCAGGATACGTTCCACCATCAACTTACTTGCACCGTAGGGATTGATTGGCTGTTGGGGTTGCTCTTCTGTGATAGGAACTTGTTCTGGTACACCATAGGTAGCACAAGTCGAAGAAAAAACAAACTTGTCAACAGAAGCAGCCCTCATGGCCTGCAAAAGTGTCAGAGTTCCTACAACGTTGTTGTAGTAATATTTCTCTGGATCTTTGATTGACTCACCTACATAAGCATAAGCAGCGAAATGCATAACTGCTGAGATATTGTGAGCCTTAAACAGACTATCTAACTGCTGACGATCTTGTATATCACCGACAACCAACTTGGCTTTTAAGACTTCCTCAGCAATGTCTCGATGTCCGTAGACCAAGTTATCCAGAATCACTACCTCATAGCCAGCTTGTTGCAAGGCTAGGACAGCGTGGGAGCCTATATATCCTGCTCCTCCGGTTACTAAAATTGTTGAGTTAGCTGGGCTCATCGTTGTTTATTTTCGTCTCCGTTAGTGCTATTTCAAAAGTTAGATTTAGGAAAAATACCCCACCAATGACTTTACATAACTGTCTGGTTATTGATAAAGTAGTAATACAGCTTACCTAACACTCTTTTTGAAATGTGTAACTTTCATTAGGGCAGTTCCTATCTGACCAGACTGGTTTCCAGTCTGTTGATTGCTTAACATAGGTGACTATATGTAAGAAATGTGCTGTCGCTTCTGTGCGGTGGCTATCTTCAAATAGCCCTCTTTATTAGCAGCATTACTGTTTCAATTAGAGTGAGTGTCTTTTCTTTTGCCAAAGCTTATAGATATCACCCACACCTAATCAAAAGTGTGATGTCTTTGGTAAACAGATAAGACAGTCCCTGTATAATACACTTAATTCCTGAAGACAAAAGATGGTAAGCAAATACTTGGTTTGAAGGGTAGACGCGAAAAGATGCTTTCTGATATAAGGTCAGTTAATGAGGCTAACTTTGCTTGTTGTTACAGTATTTGCTTCCTGTTTACACAGATTAACAGAGTACTCATCAATTTGTAAAGCCTATTAGTAAATTATTTGATGAGTTTCGGGTAAATTGCTGTCCTATCATTGGTAACGTTTTTACCGTGTGATCCAGAACACGTTTATTAGAGACAAACCAGTCTTGGTAACTGAAAATACTAGTTTATGACCTAGCTAAGGAGATGATTTAGGGTTTGTGAGATCAACACGAGATACAAATAAAAAAACATAACAAGCTTTAAGAAAAATTGATTTATAAGTAAAATTACCTATTGATCTAGGCAGGTTAAAGACTAATTACTCTTCTCTTCACTAGGTAATTTCATCAGCTGCCTCTGGGTCAAAGACTCAACTAAATACAAAGGCATTTTGTCTTGAGAGAGAAATTGAGCATAGG
>JBAUJE010000460.1:0-5163 GCA_049683475.1 Coleofasciculaceae cyanobacterium
CTTTGGTTAGATTGAGGTTGGAGGGAAAGTCTTTGTGAAGAAGAGGGGGAGCTACAACTCTCCACGGTTTTCGTACTGCTGCGGCAACAGCAATGTTGTACCATTGATCACTAAGGAAATGGAGCTGGTAGTCTTTCTCTAGACATGCGGCTTGAAAAATATCAATAAGACACTGCTTCGACCAAAGTTCTTGAAAGGCAATCACATCAGCATCAAGGCGAACGAGCATCTGTGCAGACCACCTAATCTTCAAGTCGTATTCATCTTTGGTATAGGTATTGTTGTACCAGGGAACTTCAGGAAGCTGAAGGTTGTAGAGATTGAAGGTAGCAAAGCTAATATTCTTGGAACTGCTCGGCATGATGAACTCCTGGTTGACTGGTGGTTGGGGTGAGCAGATGGAGCAGCAGAGTTATGGCTGGTTGCACCCTGATTTGGGTTAACATTCCATTGCATACCTCTCTCAATTATTGTTCTTCTGGTTCACGTATCCAAAGAGTAGCAAGTTGTTCAGCACCCAGAGAGAGTTTCTTGAATTACAGTTCAAATTTCACAAAAAAATAATCGCCCTAAATCTAATTGTTTGGGCGACTAAATTAATAGTACCTATTAGCTGTTTCGAGATTAGTCTAGCTGGTGAGCAGATTTTTAGCACCAGCAGTAGTCAGAACTTAGCGAAACATACTGCTAACTGAAGTGTCTTCATGGATGCGCCAAATCGTTTCACCCAACAAATTAGCCGCAGAAAGTACCCTTAGCTGCTTAAAATCTTTTTCTGGGGGAACGGGAATGGTATTTGTGACAATTACCTCTTCAAATAAACCACTTGACAAGCGTTCTACTGCCGGAGGTGAAAAGACAGCATGGGTAGCGCAGGCGTAAACTTGACGAGCACCCTCCTGACGCAATACCCTGGCACCCTCAAAAAGTGTGCCACCTGTGTCAATCATGTCGTCTACCAGTACAGCGGTTTTGCCTTTAACATCCCCAATGACGTTCATAACTTCAGCAACGTTGTGGGCTTGTCGTCGTTTGTCGATAATTGCCAATGGGGCATCATCTAGCTTTTTGGCAAATGCCCTAGCTCTGGCAACACCGCCAACGTCAGGGGAAACAACAACAAGGTCAGATAGTTGCTTGCTCACCAGGTAGTTAAGCAGTACAGGTGAACCGTAAACATGATCAAAGGGAATATCGAAATAACCTTGGATTTGGGCTGAGTGTAAGTCCATTGCCAAAATCCGATTAGCACCCGCCTCAGTAATGAGGTTGGCAACTAGCTTGGCTGTAATCGATTCACGCCCAACGGTTTTACGGTCTGCCCTAGCATAACCATAATAGGGAATTACTGCGGTAACTTGCCTTGCTGATGCTCGACGACAAGCATCTACCATAATCAGTAATTCCATCAGATTGGTATTGACTGGTTGGCAAGTTGGCTGAATTAAATAGACATCACATCCTCGAATTGATTCTTGAATTTGGACATATAACTCTCCATCAGCAAAACGCTTGCGTACCATCGGTCCGAGGTCCATGCCAAGATAACGAGCCACTTCTTGGGCAAGTGGAATGTTAGCAGAACCAGAAAATAGTCGGAGACGATTGTTATCCGCAATTGGCGGTAGCGTGGGCTGAAGCGTTAAAGTTGCAGGACGGCTCACAGCAGACTCTCACAGCTCATTTCATCATCGCAATCTTAGCATTTCAAATCATAAACATTTCTAATATTTTTATGAAAATAGATCTTACACTAGATAAAAAGTTACCCAGATTAAAAAAAGTCAATTGATATAGAGCGATGACAGTTGACTAGAAATACTGTTAAATAATCCTTAAACTAGTTCAATTACTGCTATTTCAAAAGTCAGAATCTAAGTAGAAGCAAGATACTGTAGTACGAAAAGGATTGCTGGCTAAAGGGAAAAAATAGCCAATGTTGGTACGGTAGATTGGGCGTTTTCCGGTAAATTGTTAAAAAATGTTTTTGAATATTAATTTTAGTAAATAGAGATAAAGTATTATTACACTAATAGATAACCGAATAAGGGGTGATAGAGTTAAAGGCTGACGAGTATTGTTCTGAGCGAAAAAAGTCAGTTTACAAAAAATAGGAGGAAACAGAAAACATTTTAGATTTCGACTTATACATCTGGCGATAAGGTGAATATTAATAACATTAAAAGTTACTCTACTTTGAAGATAGGTAGGGTAGACTAAGCAGCGTAATCAATATGTCTTGATTTTGAAACCACGAAAATTTATACTTGAGTAGTCTTGCCTAATTTAATAATCTTTAAAGAAAATCAGCAAACGTAAAATCTTTCAAAAGCTCGTTGTTGGTAAATAAATTTTGGTGCACGACACGCCAAAAAGTTTAGATACTGCAAGGCTTCATTAGATAATGAAATTAAAGCTTGTAGTCAGCTCTGTCAGCTGTCCCTCTAAAAAAAACCATTTACACGCCTATGGAACCGCCAATTTCTTCCGGAACTATTCTGCAAAATCGCTACCGCTTGCTCCGTGTTCTCGGTCAAGGCGGATTTGGTCGGACTTACCTAGCAGAAGATACCAACCGCTTTAATGAGACTTGTGCCCTTAAGGAGTTGATTCCACCTCAAAAAGAAGGCTATGGGTTAGACAAATCAAAGGAACTATTCCAAAGGGAAGCAACAACCCTCTATCAAATTCAACATCCCCAAGTACCTCAGTTCCGAGCCACGTTTGAGCAGGATGGGCGGCTGTTCCTGGTGCGGGACTACGTAGAAGGGAAAACCTACCTGGATTTGCTCAATGACAGAAGAGTTCAGAAATCTGAATTACAAACTCAATTTCCCCGCCAAGAGGGAGACACCCAGACCGCTTCAGGCGAAACCTCCCCAGACCCAGGACTTTTTTCTGAAGAGGAAATAAAGCAGCTCTTAGAAGAATTATTGCCGATCTTAGAGCACATTCATAGCAAAAACATTATTCATAGGGACATATCGCCAGATAACATTATTCGGCGTAACTCAGACCATAAGGCAATTTTAATTGACTTTGGTGTTGTCAAGGAAATAGCCACCCGTTTCCAAAGTGAGAACCAGTCAGGGCCAGTAACCACCGTGGGTAAAGCGGGTTATGCTCCCCCTGAACAAACTCAAACAGGCCAAGCCTACCCCAGTAGTGACCTCTATGCCTTAGGAGTGACAGCAGTAGTTTTACTGACGGGCAAAGAACCAGGAGAACTATTTGATGATACTCGGTTGGCATGGAACTGGAGTCAATGGGCTAGTGTTAGCGACAAGTTTGCCCAGGTTTTGAACCGGATGCTCAGCTATAAACCAGGCGATCGCTATCAATCAGCAACAGAAGCACTGCAAGCTCTGCAATCCCCTACCCCAGCTACTCCGCAGCAGCCAGATCCCCAACTCTCACGAGTTGCCACTGTGGCAGTAGGTCGTCCCCCAGAGCCGGAAACCCCCGGTGCTAGACCATCACCTAGATCAGCACAGCCTGTAATTCGTCAACCTGAGCCGCAGCCGCCTTGGGCCGTTTTTGCAGTTGGCATTTTACTAGTCCTGCTGGCTGGACTTACCTCTGTAGCTATCTTTAATAGCGTCCGCAATAATAGAGCTGAGGTTTCCCCACTACCAACGCCAACTGATCCACTTGAACCAACACCCTCACCAACGCCAACGGAGCCAATCTCTGACAGTAAGCGCATTGAACTCGCCCCTGGTGGAACCTTCTCAGACTCAGGTAACATTCGAGAAAACACCACCTTTGATTACATTTTCCCGGCAGAAGAAGGTCAAAAGCTAGCGGCGGCGATCCAGGAAGAAGGGGTTTTAATGACCGTATTTGGACCGGCTCAAAGACCTATTGATAACAAAGCAAGAAGGGTAAGAAACTGGGAAGGAAACCTGCCTGCTGATGGTGATTATATTGTTCAACTAAGTCCAGTTAGAGGGTTGCCAGAGAGTGATTACGAGATAGCGTTGAGTTTGGCAGAGGCTCCTAAGCCATCGCCATCGCCATCGCCGTCGCCGTCACCATCGCCATCACCATCGCCATCGCCATCACCATCGCCATCGCCGTCACCATCGCCATCGCCGTCACCATCGCCGTCACCATCGCCATCGCCATCACCGTCGCCATCGCCATCGCCATCGCCGAAAGTTGAACTCATACAGGACTTTGGTTCTCTTGGAGAAGCAAGGCAATTTGAAGGTAGTACTAGTCCTCAGACAATTAAGCGCTATACAGTCACTCTCCAAGAAGGACAAAAACTGGCTGTAAAACTGGTAGAGGGTAAAGTTAAGGTAAATGTCCTCAACCCAGATAATAAGCCAGTTAGCAATCCCTTAGCCGGAGACGGTTTCCAGGTTAAGCAGGCTGGCGAATATAAAATTGATGTTACTTCCGAAGAAGCAGCAGACTTTACCATGAGTATTAATCCTAGTAGTCCAGAATAACTAACCATTGAGAGAGCCAAGATGTAGGGAATGGGGAATAGGGAATTTAGAATTTAGAATTTAGAATGGCGGAATTTAGAATTGACAATTTTCAATCTTCCTCATCTCCCCGTCTCCCCATCTCCCCCATCACCCCATTTTCCTCATCTTTCTGCATTCTTAATTCTGAATTCTTAATTATTTCTTCCTCTACTCCCCCAAAGATGTCCGAAAGCTTACTAATTACCGGCACTGACACAGAGATAGGTAAAACAGTTTTGACCTGTACTCTGGCAGCCTATTGGCAAAAATATCGTCATCCAGAAAGTTTGGCCATTTTTAAGCCCATTCAAACAGGTATTGGCGATCGCGAGTTGTATCAAGAGCTATTTAAACTCAAACAAACTCCAGAGGAGATAAATCCCTTACAGTTTCAAACACCTGTGGCACCGCCAGTAGCCGCAGAACGAGAAGGAAGAGAGATTGACCTTAAGTTAGTTTGGCAGACCTTTGAAAGTTTAAGGCAGGAATATCAATGGGTGTTGGTGGAGGCACTGGGGGGACTTGGTTCACCCATCACTCACGAATTAACTGTAGCTGATTTAGCTAGGGATTGGCGCTTACCCACACTTTTAGTAGTGCCGGTTAAACTAGGTGCGATCGCTCAAGCTGTGGCTAATGTTGCTCTGGCACGTCAGTCGGGGGTTTTGCTCAAAGGTATTATTCT
>JBAUJE010000461.1:0-1755 GCA_049683475.1 Coleofasciculaceae cyanobacterium
CAATGGTAGTTTCCTGAGCAAGAGTCATGGAATTGGAGAAAGGCCGTACTTTGGCAACGAGATTTCTTTCCTGAGCAATGGTCATTGGTTACAAGTTCTTGTTCATTGGTTACTGGTCACTGGTAACTTGGTCATTAGCAACTTCTTAAATGACTAATGACTAAAAAGTTCTACAGCTAACACACTGAGACAGTCTTTGGCCGACAGAAGCAAGAGGAATGCGGTCAATAATTTCTGCGGCAAAAGCATCTATGAGCAGATTACGTGCTTCAGCCTCCCGAATACCACGACTCTGCAAATAGAATACTTCTTCTGGATCAAGTTGACCAACGGTGGCACCGTGGGTGCATTTGACGTTATCAGCAGTGATTTCTAGTTGGGGTTTGGTATCAACCCTAGCCTTAGAAGATAGTAACAAGTTACGGTTCAACTGGCCAGCATTGGTTAGCTGAGCTGCTTGTGGTACTAGTACTTGACCGTTGAAGACAGCGTGGGCACGGTCGCCAACAATACACTTGTGCAATTGATCAGTATTACCGTTAGGGTGATTGAGAGAGATGACAGAGTGGGTATCGGCTAGCTGCTCACTCTTAATTAGGGTTAAACCATTGAGGTTAGTTTCCGTTCCTTCCCCTGTTTGGAAAACTTCTAAATTATGCCGCGATAGCTTTGCTCCCAAGGAAATAGCATTACAAGTGTAGCGACTATAACGGGCTTGAGAGATCGCGGTTTTGCAGATATTGAGAGCATTACTAGCTTCTCGCTGATACATAGTATGGTTAACTTGAGCGTTTTCCTCTAGGTAAATCTCCGTTACTTGGTTATTGAAGTAGGGGTGATTAAGCTCAAGACCAGGACAGCTTTCTATGTTTGCCTCATAATGCTCAACTAAACTTAGCTGTGAGCCTGTTTCTGCTACCACTAAGCAGCGAGGCTGACAGATAACTGGTACATCTTTGGTGGTGGAGACGAACAAAAGATGGATTGGTTGCTCTACTATGGTATTTCTGGGAACCCAGACTACCGCAGCATCAGTTAGTCCTGCTGTATTAAGAGCAGTAAAAACTTCAGACGAACCCTGTTGCTTACCCAAATATTGGGGAATGCGGCTTGCATAAGCTGGGGGTAAAGTCGCTAAATTACCAACAAATACTTTTTCCGGCAAACCTGCAACTGATGAGAGTTCCGGCGCATAAATTCCATTGACAAATACTAGGCGACTGTCAACTGCTTCAGGCAAAGTAAGAGGGGTAATGTCTAGCTTAGTGGTTGGTGCTTTGGCTGCTTGAAATTCTACCTCAAAGAGAGGTGACAGGTCAGTAAAACGCCATTCTTCATCCCGCTTACTAGGCAGAGTTTGTTCATAGACTATAGCCTTTGCCTGTTCGCGCAATTCTAACAGCCAATCGAGTTGGACTGGTGGATTTTGGCGAGACTGCTCTAAAAAGCTATATAAATAAGAAACCTCTGGCTTAACAGAAACTTGAGTAATCATTGAACCGCCACCTCCGCTTCTTCTTCCAAAATCCAGTCATAACCACGGGCTTCTAGTTCGAGTGCCAGTTCTTTGCCACCAGTTTTGAGGATTTTTCCCCTTGCCATGACGTGGACATAATCTGGTTCAATGTAGTTGAGTAGGCGCTGGTAATGGGTAATTAAAATAGGGGCGTTGTCGGGATTAGTTAGTTGGTTAACCCCATCAGCGACAATTTTTAAAGAGTCAATATCTAAGCCGGAATCAGTCTCGTCTAAGAT
>JBAUJE010000462.1:0-8989 GCA_049683475.1 Coleofasciculaceae cyanobacterium
GGCCAACGCTCAACCACAACTTTAGTTTGAGTAAAAAACTCTACTGCATGTCTTCCTTGACCATGCAAATCTCCGTAGAAACTATCTTTCCAACCACTAAAAGGAAAGAATGCCATCGGTGCAGCTACGCCAATATTAATGCCAATATTTCCAGCTTCTGCTTCATAACGAAACTGTCGTGCTGCTGCCCCGGAATTAGTAAATAAACAAGCCATGTTTCCCCATTTACCACTATTAACTAAAGCAATAGCTTCCTCAATAGTTTCTAAATGCATTAAACCCAACACAGGACCAAAGATTTCTGTTTGAGCAAGGGTACTATTAGGGTCTATATTTTCCAATATAGTGGGTCGAATAAAATTGCCGTGTTCGTAACCTGTAATTTTGGCATTTCTTCCTTCTACTAAAACCTTTGCTCCCTCATCTATTCCTTTTTGAATTAATCCTTCAATGCGAGTTTTACTTTGAGGAGCAATGACAGGACCCATCTGTACCCCCTCATCCAAACCACAACCAACTACTCTAGTTTCGGCTGCATTGGCGATCGCATCGGTAAAACTATGACGCGCTTCTCCTACCGTAACAGCTACGGAAGCCGCTAAACAACGTTGTCCGGCACAACCAAAAGCGCTATCAGCCGCGATACGAGTAGTCATTTCCAAATCTGCATCGGGCAAAATAATAATCGGGTTTTTTGCCCCTCCCTGACATTGGGCTCGCTTACCATGGGCTGCTGCTTGGCTGTAAACGTATTTGGCAATAGGGGAAGAACCAACAAAGCTAATCGCTCTAATTTTTGGGTGTTCTAAGATAGCATCGACAACTTCTTTGGCACCATTAACCAAATTAACTACCCCTTTAGGTAATCCTGTTTTCTCCAGTAACTCCATAACCATCTGCATGGTTAACGGAACTTTTTCCGAGGGCTTAATAATACAGGTATTACCACAAGCTAGGGCATAGGGCATGAACCAAAAGGGAATCATACCAGGAAAATTAAAAGGAGCAATAATTGCCGTGACACCCACAGGTTGACGAATCATTATTTCATCAATACCACGGGCAATATCTTCTGAGTTATAACCCTGCATCAAGATAGGAATACCACAGGCAACTTCTACATTTTCAATTGCCCTTCGCCATTCTCCTTTCGATTCAGCTAAGGTTTTGCCGCATTCTAGGGTAATGGTGCGAGACAATTCCTCTAAATTTTCTTCTAAGAGGGATTTGAGTTTGAAAAGATATTGCACCCTTGCTATTGGGGGAGTACACCGCCAATTTGTAAAAGCATCGGCAGCAGCCTTAGCCGCGTAGTCTAAATCCTCCTTAGTTGATAAAGGAACATTGCTCAAAATGTCGGTAGTGGCAGGGTTGATTACTTCTAGGAATTCACTAGTTTTGCTAGTAGACCACTCGCCGTTAATGTAGTTAAGTACAGATTTATTAGTAGACACAGCCCTTTTTCCTTATTCAATGAGCAGTTATTCAGTCAATAGCCAGTCAATAGGTAGTTAGTTTTCCGAGAATTGCCTGTAAGCTAAAGTGAAACAACTGATTAAAGCATCCTAAGCTAATGTGCATTTAAATAAAATGTCAGTGTATATCTCTCTACCCATCACCCCATCACTCCATTCAGACAAAAACCCTTGCCTATGGGATAGTAAGTAATGAGAGGATTACCATAGAAAATAGGGAGATATGCCAAGTACCAAGCCTTGAGGCAGTGAACTTTGGCAAACTTAGCTTGGGGAGGGTGAAATAGCTTTGAAACTGCGCCGACCGATTTTAATAGGGGGAGTGGGTATTTCCTTCTCACTCTGGCTGTTGCAGAGTTTTCAGCAATCTGTGGCAGACTTCGGTGAGTTTAGTATCCTAGGTCTAGTTGCCCTGGGTGCTGGCTTTTGGTGGTTAAGCCCGAAAAAGTCTCAGCAAGGTGAGCAACCATCGGTATTACTAAGCATAGATCGAGAAACTGCCCAGAAAGCGATCGCCCAAGCTGAGCATACTCTCAATCAGCTAGAGACTGAGATAAATAACCAAGATGCCATTGCCCCTTTGCGAGAAAGAGTTACTCTCCTAACAGCTGAGTTAGATCGTCAAGAACTACAATTTGCGATCGCTGCTGGCAAAGGCTTAGCTAAAAATAATTTAAGGCAATTACTGGAGTCTGAGTGGTTATCTGGGCAGCATAATATCAGTTTGCAAGAAGCACCAGCCTTACTTGTTGGTATTGAGGCTAATTTAGATGCAGAAAAGATTGCCAAAGAAATAACCCTTGCCACAGATTTAGTTATATTCGTCACGGCTGGTGATTTAACTGAAAGTCAGTTGCAAATCTTGCGGCAATTAAGTGCAGCTTTCCAGCGAATTATTCTGGTATTTAATAATCTAGATCAGTATTTGCCGACAGACAGAGTGACCATTCTACAACAGTTGCGGCAGAGAGTGGCGGCAATACTAAGGGCAGAAGATGTGGTAGGAGCAGCCTCCAATCCTGCCCCGGTAAAAGTGCGTCAGCATCAGCCAGATGGTTCTGTACAAGAGTGGATGGAGGCTCAAACTACCGAACTAACTAACTTGACAGAAAGGTTAAATTACATTCTCGCTGAAGAAAGGCAGCAATTGGTGTGGGCAACTACCAGGCGAAAGGCTGCGGCGATTAAAGATTCAGCCAAGAATGTCTTAAATACAGTTAGACACGAACGTGCCTTACCAGTAATTGAACAATATCAGTGGGTAGCTGCTGCTGCTGCTTTTGCTAACCCCGTTCCTGCCCTAGATTTACTGGCAACTGCTGCTATCAGTGGTCAATTGGTAATAGAT
This sequence comes from Coleofasciculaceae cyanobacterium, assembly GCA_049683475.1. Classification (GTDB taxonomy): domain Bacteria; phylum Cyanobacteriota; class Cyanobacteriia; order Cyanobacteriales; family Coleofasciculaceae; genus JBAUJE01. The sequence continues at coordinate 2,824 of JBAUJE010000462.1, forward strand.
CTGGGTGAGATTTATCAGCAGAAGTTTTCTCTAGAACAAGCTCAAACTGCAGCTAAAACTTTGGGCAGTTTGATGGTAAAACTGGGTCTAGTGGAAATTTCTACTCAAACGATTGGTAGTATCCTCAAAGGTCACGCCTTTACCTACCTTGCTGGTGGTGCAGTCCAAGGAGTCAGCGCAGCTTATCTGACGAGGTTAGCTGGCCTGAGTTTAATTGAGTATTTCCAGGAACAAGAGGCTAGTACTCGTGAAAATGGACAAGCCTTTAATCTTGAGCGATTAGGGCAAAAAATGCAAAAGGTCTTTAAGCAAAATCAACGGACAGCTTTCTTAAAGTCTTTTGTTACAAAAGCTCTGGAAAATGGAAAATGGAAAGTTGAGCTGTAAACACTATAATCTGGCTTATATCCTCAATTTTCCCTTAACCATTTAACCATTACCATTCAACCTGCCTCAACCTCTTTCCCATTCAAAAAATCAGCATCTGCTTCAGGAATTGAGGGATTAATACTCATACCTGAAACAAGCTCAAAACCTGCCCTAGTTGTCAGACGTGGCATAATTCTGCAATACCAATGTACCTGAGGTTCTTCTGCTTTGTAGCGAGCAGCAGTATTAATCACGTAATTATAATCAGGGTCATTCAATTTTTCATGCAAATTGGCAAGAACCATCCTTAAGATAGAGGCAAAATCAGCTTTTTCTTGCTTAGAAATACTGCCAAAATCAGCTTCATGCTGTTTAGGCATAATCCACATTTCAAAAGGCACCTCAGCAGCAAAAGGTACGAAGGCAAGAAAGGAAGAATTTTCCGCCACAACTCGCCGCTCCTCTTGTATTTCATGCTCTAAGATGTCGCAATAAACACACCGTGCCCAATCATCATAATATCTTTGAGCTTCTTGCTCTAACCAACGACGATGCTGAGATACCACGCCAGTAACTAAAATTTGAGAATGAGGATGGCTTAAAGAAGCGCCAGCTCGCTTGCCGTGGTTGCGAAAAATAATCCCCATCATATTATTATTTGACAGCATCAAATCGATGTAGCGCCGGTGATAAGTTTCAATTACAAGCTCCACTTCTTCGACAGACATTGTGGCAATATCTTGGTCATGGTCAGGACTTTCAATAATCACCTCATGATGACCGTAACCGGGCATAGTCAAATAAATTCCATCTTTAGAGCGTTGCGTATTTTGATTAGGCATGAGGGCAGGAAATTTGTTAGGAACAACCCTTGTTTGCCAAAAAGTGTTCTGTTTGTTAGGTATTTCCAGAACACCAGATTCTGCCAGATGCTCATTACCAGGACAAAAAGGACATTTTTCCCTATGGCTAACTAGAGATGGCTCTTGCTTACTCTTTTGCTCGAAATCTTGAGGTCGTTTGCGCCGAGTCGGTGCATAAATCACCCATTCCCTGGTTGCCTTGTTTAGCCTGATTTGACCTGCTTGCATGTGAAAGTTCCTGGCAAAATGTTTGTTTTCCCTGCTATTTTATGGGGAGTACGATTAACCTTCGCGTTGGCTAAGTTACCCTCCAACAACTTCTCCTACTTTAGATGGTCTAGTCATCACATTCTCTTGGCAAATTTTTGCTAAAGGTAGCACAATAAATTGTAAGCTACGTAACAATCAATACAGCTTTTGTAAAATCTCATTATGCATATCGGATTTCTCAACCCCCAGGGCAACTTTGACTCTGGCGATAGTTACATAACTGAACATCCTGATTTTGGCGGTCAACTGGTCTACGTTAAGGAAGTTGCCCTAGAGATCGCAAAAATGGGTCATAAGGTTGATATTCTCACCCGCCATATTATCGATCCAGATTGGCCAGAGTTTGCTGAACCTTTTGACACCTATCCAGGGATAGATAACGTCCGTATTATCCGTTTACCAGCAGGGCCACAAAAATTTTTACGTAAAGAGTTACTTTGGCCCCATTTAATTCAGGACTGGATACCTAACATCCTGAAACTGTACCAAGATGAGGGTAGCTTCCCTGATGCCATGACGACCCATTACGCTGATGGTGGACTCTGTGGCGTTTTGATTGAGGAGGAAACAGGCATACCCTTCACCTTCACGGCTCATTCCTTGGGTGCCCAGAAAATGGATAAGTTAGGGGTAACTCCAGAAAATTTGGCAGAAAAAGATGAGTATTTTAACTTTGGCTGCCGCATCATGGTAGAACGCTTGAGCATGAATCGCTCAGCCCTTAACATTACCAATACACAACTAGAAAGATTCCGTCAGTACACCCATCGCGTCTACAAGGGGGCGGTAGATGTTAACGATGACAGTCGCATTGCGCCAATTCCCCCAGGAGTAGACCCAGAGGTTTTCAGTGCCGAGGTTCGCGCCTATAACGAAGAGGAAACCTACGAGCTAGTAAGGGAGAGATTGGCACGAGACATCAGTGAGTCACGGCGTGATTTGCCGGTAATCCTAGCATCTAGCCGCTTAGATCCAAAGAAAAATCTCCTGGGTTTAGTGAAAGCCTTTGCTCAGAGCCAAAAACTTCAAGAAAAGGCTAACTTGGTTCTAATTACTGGTGGACTGGACAATCCTTTAAAGGAAAAAGCCAAAGATGAACAAACTGAGTTAAAAGTACTTAAACCGATCCGCGAGGTAGTTCAAGAACAGGACTTGTGGGGCAAAATCTGCGGCTTTTGTGTGCCAGACCAACCAGCCTTAGCCGCCACCTACCGTTTCCTTGCCCAGCGTAAGTCAGTATTTGCTCTGACCTCTCTCTTTGAACCATTTGGTCTTGCTCCCTTAGAAGCAGCAGCAGCAGGTCTGCCAGTGGTGGTGACCAAAAATGGAGGAATTACCGAGAGTTTAGGGAAAAGTGACCAGGAATATGGCGTTTTGGTTGACCCCCATGATCCCTCCGATATTGCCCGAGGTTTAGAGCGTTTAATTGGCAACTCTCAAGAGTGGGAAGCTTTTGCCCAACGCGCCCAGCAACGGGTACTGAAGCATTACACTTGGACAGCTACTGCTAAAGAGTACTTGAAACGAATTGAACAGATTGTTTCCTCCTCAAGAAATCGCTCTCGTGATGAGCTAATGCCAATTCACCCCTACTTCCGTAATCCTGAATTGGGTACTGAAGTGTTTCGTGAGGAATTGAGTAGCCTTTACTTTTCTGAGCAAGTCCTGGCGAAATCTTGAGATATTTTCTGTTTCTAACCAGAAGGCGGCAGGAAAACTCACTTCTTTTACTTGTTACAGGAGGGCTATTTCGCCGCCTTTATTAATTGGATTTTAGACTAATTTCACAGACAAAAACACTTAAGTTCAGCGTAAAGGCACTACCCCGATTAGGTTGGCTTTCCACGCTTAACTGACTGCCGTGGACTTTGGCGATCGCTTGCACAATCGCTAACCCTAATCCTGTGCCGCCAGTTTTGCGGGAGCGATCGCTATTAACCCGATAAAAACGTTCAAAAATACGGGACTGCTCAGAGGGTGGAATTCCAATTCCAGTGTCTTTTACCATTACAATTGCTCTGTGATCGCGCTGCTCTAAATGAATGCTGATATATCCTCCCTGCGGTGTATATTGAATCGCATTAGCAATCAAGTTAGATACTAATCGATAGAGTTGTTGCTCATGCCCTAGAACATAAATCAGCTGAGTAGGAACATAGCTCGAAAGTTCAATGTCTGATGCAACCGCAAGTTCTAAAAACTCTTCTGATAAATCACTAATTAGGTCATTGAGACAGCAAGGTTTAAACTGCTTTGAAGACGTATTTTGTTCAATGCTGCTGAGTAATAATAAATCGGCAATCAAGTGGCTCAAGCGTCGTCCTTGCCGCTCGATTGTATTTAACATCGTATAAACATTCTGCTGATTAGAGGGCGGCACTCGTAGGATGGCTTCCACCGTTGCCAAGAGACTGGCAAGGGGCGATCGCAATTCGTGGGCAGCATTGGCAGTGAACTGTTGCTGTTGTTGATAGGATTGATAAATTGGCTGCATCGCCAATCCTGAAAGCCACCAACTAGACACCGCAACCAAGCCTAGGGCAAGGGGAAAGCCTACCGCAAAAATCCACTGAATCCTTCTTGCTTCAGCATCAAAAGGTTCTAACGTGCGTCCAATTTGGATGTAGCCCCAAGACGGATGGGGGCTAGTCTTATCTGCCCCATGATGGGTATTGGCGCTGTGCAAAATCGTGGTGAATTGGTGATAGCGAATGCCGTTAGCACTGCGCCAGGTTTGCCAAGTCGCAGGATTTAGGGTCTGAGGCAGATATGAGGCTTGATTCGGCGAAAAGGCAAGGAGTTTACCTTGATGATCAAACAGACGAATATAGTAGGTGTTGCGATCGCTAATTCCCGTCGTATGTCGTTGAATCAAGGTGGGATTGGTGTTACAGGGTTGTCCAACCAAACACAATTCAGGCAAAATCTGCTGCAAAATCGCTGTGGGGTCTTCTGAAGCAGGCAGAATCGGTTCAAGGCTATCATGCAGCGTTCCCGCGATTGACTCAATTTCTCGTTCTAACGCTGCCCAGTTTGCTTGAACAAGTGCTCGATACATACCAAACCCGGATAGGCTTAAAATTACCCCCATCACTCCTGCATACCAAAGGGCTAAACGGATACGGCTGCGACGAAACAGTTGATGGCTATTCATAATGGTATCTGTTCAGAGGGATGAGTTGAATCGATAGCCTTGAGCAGGAATCGTTTCGATCGGGCAATCGCAGCCATAGCTGGCTAACTTGCGGCGCAGTAACCGCATTTGTGCCGCTACTACATTACTAATCGGTTCCTCTTCTAAATCCCAAAGTTGATGGCGAATTTTGCTACCCGAAATGATGCGATCGGGATTTTGCATTAGATAAGCAAGGATTTGAAATTCCTTGACTGTTAAAGGAATCATGTGAGGGGGTTGGGCTGATTTGTTGCACAGTGCATTGTTAGCGTAATCCAGGGTTAATGCACCAACAGTAAGAAATTGCGGTTGCAGGTTGGGCGAGCGCCGCTGAAGTGCCCGCAACCGCGCCAGTAGTTCTTCCATCACAAACGGTTTGACCAAGTAATCATCCGCTCCAGCATCCAGTCCTGCCACGCGGTTTTCCGGCTGACCCAAGGCTGTGAGCATCAGCACAGGTAAGGGATTTTGTTGCAATCTGAGCCGCTGACATAATTCTAATCCCGACATCTCTGGTAAAAGCCAATCAATGATTGCCACCGTGTAGTCTGTCCACTGGCTTTCGAGACAGTCCCATGCTTGAGAACCGTCCACCACCCAATCCACCACATATTTTTCGCTGACCAAGACTTGCTTGATTGCCAGTCCCAAATCCGCTTCATCTTCTACCAGCAAAACTCGCATAGCCGCAAGGAAATCAACCACGAGCTTGATTTTATCGAAACAGCTTCCATTTCACCTCAATTTCATCTGCCCTTTGGCAGACTAAGGGGGATTTTTGTTGAACCCTGCGTCTTTGTGAGGAGGTATTATGAAACCCGTTTCGCTGATTAGTTCCATTCTTGCAGCCAGTTTAGCCATCAGTGCGCCTACGGTTGTGTTTGCTCACGTTGGACATGGTGATGAGTTTCAAGCCACGGGCGGAGTTGAGCGTGTGCAAGTCAACCCCGAAACTGATCAAATGTTGGGCATTATTGTCACACCGATAACTCAATCGGCCGAAAGTGGAACTGGAGTAATGATACCCGTCACTGCCTTGGTGGATGCCGACGGCAAGCAGCTAGTCTTCGTGCAATATGAGAATTTTTATGAGCCAGTTGAAATTACAACGGGTGCAACCAAGGGCGAACTGATCGAAGTAACAGAAGGACTATCGATTAGGGAAAAGCTTGTTACTCAGGGAAGTTTATCCCTCTATGCTGAATCTCGCAAAACCAAAACTGCCGAAGCATCACCCAGTCCAGAGGCGATCGCTTCTCCCCAAACCGATCAAGCTCATGCTCAGGCAGATGCTCAAGGCATACCTCATAGCCACGATGCCTCTGGCAATATGACCGAACAGCCTGGGGAAGTCGCACCGCTAAAGAGTGGATTGCCGATGGGGATTTTAGCTGCCATCGGTGGCGGAGCAGTGCTGTTAGTCGGTGCAATCGCTTTTATGGGTGGCCGTAAGAAAAAGAGTGTCTTTTCTGACAACAAAGAGGGCTTC
>JBAUJE010000463.1:0-4590 GCA_049683475.1 Coleofasciculaceae cyanobacterium
TCCCTCTTGTTCCCCTCTCCCCAGGGGGGAGAGGGGCTAGGGGAGAGGGGGACAAACCCCCCACAATCGTCCCAGGTGGGAGAGGGGCTAGGGGAGAGGGGGATAACTGCGAGTCATCATCAAGCAAAAGGGGAACCAGAATACTGGAACGTTCCCGAAACTCTTAAAGAAAGAATGAAAGAAGTTGCTCGTCAGTTTCGTAAGGAAGCAACTCCTAGTGAGGCAATCTTATGGCAGGCTTTACGAGGTCGAAAATTAGAAAACCGTAAGTTCCGCCGTCAACAACCGATAGGAAATTTCATTGTTGATTTTTTCTGCCCTTCGGAACGTTTAATTGTCGAAGTTGACGGGCCAATTCATCAATCTCAACAAGACCTAGATGTACAGCGTCAAAGGTTACTAGAATCTTTGGGCTTACGCTTTGTTCGGATTAAAAGCAGTTTAGTAGAAAATGACCTCGCTTCTGCTCTAGATATAATCCGTAATGCTTTGCTTTCCCCACTCCCCTCTGCCAAAACGGGCGAGCAAGATTTGCCCTCACCCCCCCAACCCCCCTCTCCCAATCTGGGCGAGGGGGGAGAAAAAACTGAAACTTCTCTTGTCCCCCTCTCCCCTGGTGGGAGAGGGGTTAGGGGTGAGGGAGCAAACCCCACTACAATCACCACGGGAAAAGTTGAACCCCTTCTTCTAGCCCGTCGCTTAATAGCCCAACGCTGTCTTTACGGAGTTGATAAAAATCCCTTTGCCGTTAATTTAGCCAAGTTATCCCTTTGGTTAGTAACTCTGGCAAGAGATAGACCTTTTACGTTTTTAGATCATGCCCTTAAATGTGGGGATTCATTAGTTGGTTTGACACGGAAAGAAATTGGTGATTTTGGTAAAGACCAAATTGATGATTTACCTCTGATTAAACTGATTAAAGAAAAGGTTGACCGTGCCAAGTCCTATCGTGCAGAAATTCAGGCATTAGATACACGCACAGACCAAGATGCAGAAGATAAGGTAACTCGACTCAAGCAAGCAGAACTGGAATTAGAAGATGCTAGGTTAACTGGAGATGTTGCCGTTGCTGCTTTCTTTGCCGGGGCAGGTAAGAAGAAAAAAGAGCAAGCAGAAATTCAGGAAGAGTATTCTGCTTTGGTGCGAGAGTGGCGGAAGAGCTATGTACTAAATTATGAGGCTAAAAATTCAGACTTAAAGCTTCAAGTTATTTCTGAAAAACTTCATGGTGGAGAGAAGCCAATTATTCCGTTTAATTGGGAGATTGAGTTTCCAGAGGTTTTTGATAGGAAGAATTCAGGCTTTGATGCGATTGTGGGGAATCCTCCTTTTGCTGGTAAAAACACCACAATTAACAGTAATCCTGAAGGATATCTCGATTGGTTAAAAGAAATTCATGCTGAATCTCATGGGAATTCTGACTTAGTAGCCCATTTCTTCAGACGTGCATTTACAATTTTACGAAAAGATGGATGTTTTGGATTGATTGCCACAAATACTATTGCTCAGGGAGATACTCGTAGCAGTGGATTAAGGTTTATTTGTCAGAACAAAGGCACAATTTATAACGCCCAGAAACGTGTAAAATGGCCTGGTTTAGCTGCGGTTGTGGTGAGTGTCATCAATATTATCAAAGGCTCTTATGAAAAGATAAAGAACCTCGACGGACGTGCCACTTCAAAAATTACAGCTTTCTTATTCCATGCTGGAGGTAATGATAATCCTTCAGTGCTATTGGCAAATGCCAATAAGAGCTTTGTTGGCAGTTATGTTCTAGGGATGGGTTTTACCTTTGATGATAGTAATCCAGATGCTACTCCCATTGCTGAAATGCAGCGATTAATTGAAGAAGATCCGCGTAATGCTGAGTGCATTTTTCCTTACATTGGTGGGGAAGAGGTGAACAGCAGCCCTACTCATGCTCATCGTCGTTATGTGATTAACTTCGGGGAAATGAGTGAGGCTGAGGCGCGGGAATATCCTGATTTGATGAAAATTGTAGAGGAGAAAGTTAAGCCACAAAGGCTAGCTCAAAAACGAGAAATTCGTGCAAGGTATTGGTGGCGGTTTGGAGAGACAACACCTGCTCTGTTTAGAGCGATCGCGCAGTGCGATCGGGTGTTAGTTATTCCTCGCGTAACGCAGTATGCGTCATTTGCTTTTCTGGGAAGTGGAATGGTTTATTCTGAGCAACTGATTGTCTTTGCTCTCCCCAATTACTCTGCCTTCTGCACCCTCCAATCCCGCATCCACGAAATCTGGGCAAGATTCTTCGGCTCATCCATGAAAGATGACCTCCGCTACACCCCCTCTGATTGCTTTGAAACCTTCCCCTTCCCCCTCATCCCCAACCCTTCTCCCACCGGGGGAGAAGGGAGTAAGAAAAGAGTAGATGTTTCCCCCTCGCCCATTTTGGGAGAGGGGGGTAGGGGGGTGAGGGAAAGTCTCTCTAACTTTGGTGAGGGGCTAGGGGTGAGGGAAACCCTAGAAACCATCGGCAAAGAATACTACGAATTCCGTGCTGATTTAATGGTTCGCAACAACCAAGGACTCACCGACACCTACAACCGCTTCCACGACCCAGAGGAAAGGGATTCTGATATCCTCAAACTACGAGAACTCCATAGCAAAATGGATCGCGCCGTCCTCGATGCTTACGGTTGGACAGACATCTCTACCGATTGTGAATTCCTCCTCGACTACGAAGAAGATACCCTCTCCCCCAACCCCTCTCCCATCAAGGGAGAGGGGAGTAAGAGGCAGAAGAAAAAACCTTGGCGTTATCGCTGGCCAGAAGAAACTCATGATGAAGTCTTAGCAAGACTGCTAGATTTGAATCAGAAACGTCATCAAGAAGAAATCTTAGGAGGAAAACACGCCGAGAAAAAAGCCAAAACTAAAGGCAGAAAAACTAAAAAGAGTCGTAAATCAAAAACTAGCCAATCCACTCAATCTAATGGTCAGCAGCTTAACCTTTTGGAGTAATAGGATATGGCAAACTCTGATTATCTGCATATCTTTTTTGACTTTAATGAACCTCCTCCTTTTTTAGTCGTTGAAGTCATTAGTCCTTCTACCAAAGCCGATGATTACCGTTCCAAGCGTTCAGAATATGGACTTCTCGAAATCCCAGAATATTGGATAGTAGACCCGATAGAAGAAAAAATTACCATTTGTCTATTAGAACATCAATTTTATGACTTAATTGAATTTCTTGGCGACCATCAGATTAAATCACCGACTTTTCCCATATTTAATTTAACTGCTAACCAAATCTTAGCTGCAAAATAATGACCTACACTTCTACAAAACTTCTTAACTTCGCTGAATTTATTACTGAATACGGCGATAATCCCCGCTATGAATTAGCCGATGGAGAACTGATTGACATGGAACCCACAGGTCCTCATGAAACCGTTCGTGGCAAACTAGCTACCAAAATCGGTATTGCCATTACCAATGCTCAACTCCCTTGGTTTATTCCCCTAACTTGCCTAATTCAACCCTTTGCCGATATTGTCACTGCACGCCGTCCCGATATTATTGTTCTGGATGAAACTCTGTTACCGAACGAACCCCTGTGGCAGCGAGAACCCGTCATTACCTTGGGTCGTTCCATCAAACTGGTAGTAGAAGTAGTCAGTACTAACTGGGAAACTGACTATGCTCGTAAAGTCGAAGAATACGCACTACTCGGCATCCCAGAATATTGGATAGTCGATTTTCGAGGACTTGGAGGAACTGCCTTTATTGGCAAACCCAAACAACCGACGTTCACAGTTTGTCAACTAGATGGAGACGAGTACCGCCAGCAAAAGTATAGATTGGGAGAAGCGATCGCATCAACCCTCTTCCCCGCTTTACAACTACGATTAGATGACGTTCTGCCTCGATAATTTCGCTGAGAACAGACAACTTTGATGATAGGAAAGAATACCCCAAAGGAAGCTTGCTCATGACAACCTCAGCCACCGTCAGAACTCGACTGATAGAAGCCCTCCAACTGGACTTGGTAGGCCCAACTGCCGATGATGTTGACCATGCTGAGGAAATCTTACCCCAAGCTCCCTCCCTCTGGTATCTAACAGGCTTTCTCGTTCCCTATGAAGCATCCTTCGAGCAACGTTCTGATGATACCGGGAATGATGAACTTGACCAACTCAGTCGTAAGGGAACAGGGGATGATGAAGCCACACCCGAAGCTGCCTCTGCTCGCAAAGCCTTCTTTCCTTCTTCAATGGGGTTAAGTGTTCTGATTCCCCAGGATACTACGGAACTGAATGTAACCGTTGAATGGGGCGATTATTGCCCTCTTTCTCAAGCAGATGAAGAGCAAGAAAAAGCCGAAACAGGATTACAAAATCGCACCTCAAAACCTTGGCAAAGAACCCCCTGCAAGCAATCTCTTCAAGTTCCCCTCAGTTCATTTTCTGATAGTAAAGAGGGAAACCAAAAGCTCAACATTCCTAATAGTGACGGACTACAACTTGTCCTTACTAGTCGCTCATTACAATATCCTAATTGTCTCCCTAGTGGGACTCGTTCTCTGGCTCTATTTTTAGTAAATTACCGCCGTCCTGCTGCGGATGT
>JBAUJE010000464.1:0-4309 GCA_049683475.1 Coleofasciculaceae cyanobacterium
GGCAATAAGGGTGGCTGAAATGAGTTTCAATCGGAGTGCCGTCAAAAGCCTCTGTAAAATTGCTTCACAGTATGGGTTTCAGAGGGCGGGGTTTCCGCTTAATTACACCCCGTAAGGGGATTGAAACAAGACATTGGGGCAGGAGATTACTACGTTTAGTGGTTTCCGCTTAATTACACCCCGTAAGGGGATTGAAACAAGAATGAAATTTATGATTACTACCAATTAATGCAACGTTTCCGCTTAATTACACCCCGTAAGGGGATTGAAACCCGTCCAGTGCTGGTTTAAGCCACGGTCATTTCTGCAGTTTCCGCTTAATTACACCCCGTAAGGGGATTGAAACGTAACTCCGAGGCCTCAACAAGCAGCGCCTCTAGCTCAGCAGTTTCCGCTTAATTACACCCCGTAAGGGGATTGAAACGTGCCCATCGAGCAAGCTCAAAAATCTTTACCAGAAGTTTCCGCTTAATTACACCCCGTAAGGGGATTGAAACAAGGCAAGTTACCCCCAGCCTTGCCCCTTGGCTAATGTTTCCGCTTAATTACACCCCGTAAGGGGATTGAAACTATTGGTTGGTCTAGCTGATTGTCTGGTATTAGGCAGTTTCCGCTTAATTACACCCCGTAAGGGGATTGAAACCTGACAATACGGCAAGCGATCGCTTTGCAAGAGGAAGTTTCCGCTTAATTACACCCCGTAAGGGGATTGAAACTTGAGACATGAATTTCTCCTAACGAGCTAGATAACTGTTTCCGCTTAATTACACCCCGTAAGGGGACAAATAAAGTGATAATGTGATCAGGGTCAACCATTTCTCATCCCTGTCATGCGACCATCTTGGTTGCTACCCAGACCAAAACTAAAATATCCAGACCAACTTGCTATTTAACAACTTTCCATTCACAATTACATATTGTTTGACTTATAAAAAATAAAGCGATAAGTATATTACTTTTTATAGGTTAAGCAGAATCAGGTTTGAGCATGCGCATTGGCATTGAGACATTTACCGTAAGTAAGCAATTCCCCCTCAAAATCAGTCGTGGTGCAACCGCCCAAAGTACTACTAATATTTGGGTACGCTTAGAACAACAGGGAGTTGAGGGTTGGGGAGAAGCATCACCTTTTTCTATTTCCCCTAAAAACACCCAGACCACAGAAAGCATCATCGAGGCATTAGAAAAAGTTATCCCCGAACTAGAAGACATTACCCCCTGGGAACGGCAAAAAGTAGAAGAAGTATTGCTAGAAGCAAACATACCCTCAGCGGCGAGAGCTGGCATTGACTTAGCCTTGTACGACTGGTTCGGGAAAAAGCTGGAAATGCCCCTCTGGCGTATTTGGGGTTTAAACCGTCGCAAAGTTGTACCAACTTCCGTCACCATTGGTATTGACTCCCCAGAAGGAGCAAAAGAGCGAGCCAAAAACTGGCAAAAAGTAACGGGAGCCGTGGCAATAAAAGTTAAACTAGGTTCCAAAGAAGGAACCGATGCCGACCAAAAAATGTTCATGGCAGTTCGCGAAGAAGCCCCAGATGCCATCTTAAGCGTCGATGCCAACGGAGCTTGGAACGTTAACGAAGCAGTAAAAATGTGTAGCTGGCTAGCTCGTCAGGGGGTTAAATACGTGGAACAGCCCCTCGCAGCAGGACAAGAAGAATACTTACCAGTTCTTTTTCGGCGAACAGCTTTACCGATATTAGCCGACGAAAGCTGCTTTACCAGCAAAGACATTCCCAACTTGGTCGGTAAGGTACATGGCGTTAACATCAAACTGATGAAGTCGGGAGGCTTAACCGAAGCAATGCGTACCGTGAATATAGCCAGAGCTTTTGGTTTAAAGGTAATGTTAGGTTGTTATGCCGATAGCTCTTTGGCAAATGCGGCCGCTTGCCAGCTTTCCCCCCTAGCCGATTATTTAGACTTAGATAGCCACCTCAATTTAGTCGATGATCCCTTTATGGGTGCCGCTTTACAGAACGGGTATCTAAGGCCTAGCTATTTACCAGGACTAGGAGTGCAACGTCGTGCTTCTAAACAGTAACCAGCGCCTTGCTATTTTATTGCATGAAGGGATTATTGGGCCTAACGGTAAAACGGGCCTAACCCTTCTACGCTATTGTCAAGCAAAAGTTGTAGCTGTAATTGACCAACAGTGTGGGGGGCAATCCCTTTTCGAGCTAACTGGTATTGCTCGTGATGCCCCCATTGTTGACTCAGTTGCTTCAGCACTCCCCTATCAGCCAGATGTCTTAGTAATTGGCATTGCTCCCTCCGGGGGAGTGCTGCCAGATAATTGGTGGCAAGAGGTAAAGCAAGGAGTAGCTGCGGGTTTATCAGTGGTCAATGGTTTGCATACCCCCATGGCCACTGATCCAGAATTAAAAGCACTACTCAAACAAGGTCAGCAAATTTGGGACATTCGCCAAGAACCAGCAGAATTAACTATTGGTAGTGGTAAGGCGCGATCGCTTAATTGTCGGCGTGTCCTCACTGTAGGTACTGACATGAGTGTCGGCAAAATGTCGGCAAGTATTGAATTGCATCGAACTGCACAGCGGCGGGGTTTACGTTCCAAGTTTCTTGCCACAGGCCAAGCTGGTGTGATGATTTCTGGAGAAGGAATAGCCCTCGATGCTGTGCGAGTAGACTTTGCTGCTGGGGCGGTAGAACAAATGGTAATGCGCTTCGGTAACGACCACGATTTATTAATTATTGAAGGTCAAGGTTCCCTACTTCACCCCGGTTCAACAGCCACCTTACCTTTGATTCGAGGTACTCAGCCCACAGCCTTGATACTAGTACACCGAGCAGGACAAACTCAGATTCGCCAGCATCAGCATGTACCTATTCCCCCCTTGTCGGAAGTGATTCAGTTATACGAGATGATGGCAGGTGCTGCTAGTGCTTTTGCCTCCGTTCCAGTAGTAGCAGTTGCTCTCAATACAGGTCATTTGTCAAAAGAACAGGCTGATACAGCAATTGAGCGAGTCAAGGCAGAAACAGGATTGCCCTGCACTGATGTTGTCCGTTATGGAGCAGACTTATTGTTAGAAGCCGTGATGACTGACTAAAGGAGTCGGGAGACAGGAGTATTGATGAAAATTCCACCTCACCTCCTCACCTCCTCACCCCATCACCCCATCACCCCATCACCCCATCACCCCATCACCTCCTCACCCCATCACCCCATCACCCCATCACCACCTCACCTCACACGAGTTTTTCTCTATCCTTAGTAGCTTGTATTGTCAGCTCTTAAAAATAGTCTAATACCTGAGAATTAGCTTGTTTTTTAAACAGCTATATCCCAAGTAATAACTATCGAAAAAGTAGCTTTTTTCTAATGACATTACGTGAAAAACATGTAATTAATAATAGTGTGAATTAAATGTTGAAAGCAGTCAAAAACTCTCTCCTAAAACAAGCTTTCCAATAAACCGGGGCAGCACTACCAAAAAGCCATATCTAAGGTTTATTGAAAATGAATCTCGAAAATTTTGCCGGTCAATCAAACACGGAAAACCAGTTAGGCAATGATGCTGGTTCTTTGTTAGGTATGGGATTTGAGAACGAAATTAACTCTCTAAAACCACCACAACAGCTTTCGACAACCATACTGCCAGAAGTGCTTGAAAAGGCAGCAAATCAACTAGAACAAGTAAGACTTGAGCCAGATTATTTAAACTTGGCTTTTGATAATAGCTTAAGCCGTAGTAACTCCCAAGGAGAACAAACAAGAAGCAGTAGCTTTAGAGGTCAGCAAATATCAGACGTTGGCACTCAAATTAGAGATTTTTTGTTTGACCAAGTAGGAGCAGAGAATCTCACAGATATTACTGGAGGGAATGGTACTTTTAACAACACTCGCCAGATTATCAATCTCTGGGAAGAGGTAGCTACTCAACATGCCGATAATCCAGAAGCTTTTGCTAATATCTTAGTTAACAAGATTGATGATTACATTAATTCACAATTAGGTAATCCAGACTCTTCAGGAGAAGATGGAGAACCTGACAATGATTCTGGTGGCGACTCCTCCCCAGATCCATCCCCACCAACTACCGAAGATAATGGAGAAACCGACTCAGGAGATGATCTAGATAACGAAGATAATACTCCTGACTCAGATGACGACTCTACTCCTCCCGTTGAAGATAACGGAGAAACCGACTCAGGAGATGATCTAGATAACGAAGACGATACTCCTGACTCAGATGATGATTCGACTCCTCCCGTCGAAGATAATGGAGAAACCGATTCGGGAGATGATCTAGATAACGAAGATAATACTCCTGACTCAGAT
>JBAUJE010000465.1:0-19666 GCA_049683475.1 Coleofasciculaceae cyanobacterium
GCTTCATCGACTATAAGGCTGTGCTGTCTGGAAGTTTGGCTGTAAAAGTAGATGCTCATTATACTTCTCAGGCTTGTCCGTGCTGTGGTCACACATCAAAAAAAAATAGACCTAACAAGGGTCTAACATTTGTCTGTCAGCAGTGTAGTTACACTCTCCATGCTGATCTAGTTGGGGCTAGGAATGTTGCGCTCAGAGTGTTACTCTTTCGGCAAGGCTGGGAGAGTACGGGGCGTTTTTCAGCCGTCCCTGATGCGTCGTCGGATGAAGGCAAAGTCGAACGCCTTTCGAGGTATTCGGAACTGCGCCCGACGATAGATGCAATCTCCACCCTTGGCGAAACGGAGCCGTCAGGCGAAGAATAGCAGGGTGGAGTTGTTGAACAAGAACTACTCAATAACTCTCTAGGTGGATCGCTATATATAGAATCTCTAACTAACCTCCTTGGCATTCACCTCTTGCGCAACTATTGTGCATTTGAATCGAAACCAGTTACGCCCATTCATGGACTTTCAAGCTCAAAACAGCAACGGGCAATTGCCTATATTCATGAGCATCTTGATCAAAATATATCTCTAGGGGCGATCGCACTCCCATCGAGAGCTTTAGAGCAAGATTAAGCAATCTATGCCAAGAACTAAGAATACGGTAAGTAAGCAGTGAGTTACCTTTGCCAAAGTGACTTTTAAGGAAAAGCATCATGGCTCGATTGAATGGTAAAACCGCTGTTATCACAGGCGGTACTTCAGGAATTGGCTTAGTAACCGCACAACTGTTCATAGAGGAAGGAGCAAAAGTCATCATCACTGGACAAAACGAAACCAGGTTGAAAGACGCGGCTGTAACTTTGGGAGACAGTGCGATTCCAGTTCGAGCAAATACCCTCGAACTAGCTAATATTGATTATCTTGCTGAGCAAGTTAAAGCAACTATAGGCTCTATTGATGTCCTTTTCGTTAATGCTGGTGTAGCAAAAGCAGCTCCTTTTAAACAGGTGACTGAAGCAGGCTTTGATGAAGAAGTTGCCATTAACTTCAAAGGAGCATTTTTCACCGTGCAAAAGTTGGAACCTGTGATGAAAGATGGTGGCAGCATCATTCTAACTACTACCTGTCTTGACCAAACTGCCATGATGGGTGAGAGTGTCTATTCTGCGACTAAAGCAGCAGTTCGTTCCTTGGCACGTTCCTTTAGTGTTGAACTCCTTGAGCGCAAGATTCGGGTTAATGCGATCGCTCCAGGTCCAATTGAAACACCAATTTGGAGCAAAATGGAAATGCCTCAAGAGGTAATGGAACAAGCTGCACAAAAAGTTATTGGTCGGACTCCAGTAGGTAGGTTTGGAAAGCCTGAAGAAATTGCCAAAGCTGTTTTGTTCCTAGCCAGTGATGATTCTTCCTTCATGCTAGGTGAGGAAATCTTAGTTGATGGTGGCTGGGCTACTTTGTAAGGTCTTTGCCAGCGCGGACTCCACGGTCTATTTTGCTTTAGAGTCCGCTTTTTCGAGAGTTGTTAATAAAGTAAGCCAAATTTTTTTACGCAAGAGCGATCGCTACATTCAAAACTAGATTCCCCCCACATACCTCACACTAGTAGTCTGTCAACTTTGAATTGAGGGGTTTTGACTGACACGGGGACGCGGGGACACAGAGAAAGCTAGTCCCTCATTTTAACCTTGACAAAGTACTGCCCCAAAGACTTGGTCAAAACCATAGAAAAGCTTAACTGAGCAACTTACCTTCCCAGAATCTGGTAACTTTCCAAAAGGCACCACTGAAGCTCATCTCGCCTTAACCAAACTGCGTATATGTACGAGAAAATAACTCCTCCAGATACCGGCTCCCGTGTTACCTTCAACAACGGTGAACCAATAGTTCCCGATAATCCCATTATTCCCTTCATTCGGGGAGACGGTACTGGTGTTGATATCTGGCCGGCTTCTCAAAAGGTGATTGATGCTGCTGTCAGTCACGCCTACGGCGAAGCAAAGAAAATTAGCTGGTTTAAAGTCTACGCTGGTGACGAAGCCTGCGACAAGTACGGCACCTACCAATACTTACCGGAAGATACCCTCACAGCCATTAAAGAATACGGCATTGCCATCAAAGGTCCCTTAACTACCCCAGTTGGTGGCGGTATTCGCTCCCTTAATGTTGCCCTGCGGCAGATTAATGACCTCTATGCCTGTGTGCGTCCTTGTACGTACTACCCTGGTACACCTTCTCCCCACAAACACCCCGAAAAACTCGATGTGATTATCTACCGGGAGAATACAGAAGATATCTACCTGGGAATTGAGTGGGCCAAAGGCAGCGAAATTGGCGAAAAACTAATTGCCCTACTCAATAATGAGTTAATCCCCGCCACTCCTGAACATGGTAAAAAGCAAATTCGCCTTGACTCAGGTATTGGCATTAAACCCATTAGTAAAACTGGCTCTCAGCGTCTAGTGCGCCGTGCTATCCAACATGCTCTCCGGTTGCCGAAAGCTAAGCAACAGGTAACTTTGGTACACAAGGGCAACATTATGAAGTATACCGAGGGAGCCTTCCGTGATTGGGGCTATGAGCTAGCTACCAGTGAGTTTCGTGACCAATGTGTCACAGAAAGGGAATCCTGGATTCTTAGTAATAAAGAGGCAAATGCCAATATTGCCCTAGAAGATAATGCTCGTAAAATTGAACCAGGTTATGATGCCCTCACACCGGAGAAACGGGCTGAAATAACCCAGGAAGTAGAAGGCATTCTCTCTGCCATTTGGGAAACTCACGGTAATGGTCAATGGAAAGAGAAAATAATGGTTAATGACCGCATTGCCGATAGTATTTTCCAACAAATCCAAACGCGACCGGATGAATACTCAATCCTCGCTACCATGAACCTTAATGGTGATTACCTCTCAGACGCAGCCGCAGCATTGGTTGGTGGGTTAGGTATGGGACCAGGAGCCAATATTGGTGACAATTGCGCCATTTTTGAGGCCACCCACGGTACAGCACCTAAGCATGCTGGTTTAGACAGAATTAATCCAGGTTCGGTTATTCTCTCTGGGGTAATGATGCTGGAGTACATGGGTTGGCAGGAAGCCGCTGACTTAATTAAACAAGGAATTGGCGGTGCGATCGCTAACCGGCAAGTGACTTATGATTTAGCTCGGATGATGACCCCACCTGTCGAGCCACCTTTGAAATGTTCCGAGTTTGCCGAGGCTATTATTAACCACTTTCAAAGTAGTAAACAGGAAAATCTATCTTCTGTAGGCTAATAAAATCAGGGCATCCACTCTAGGACAATTCCCACTCGGCTATCTTTTTCTTCTCTAGAATTCTGCTTTTCAATATCAGTAGATAAGCGTAAATTGGAAGTAACCGCATAGCCAAGAGAAAGAGTTGTGATGCCCACTTCTTCACTACTACCCGGAGAAACAAAGCTTTGAGTTACAGCAATATCTGCTGCACCAGTGCGAGATAAAGCTAACAGCAACCGTACTCCAACCTTTAAACCATCTGTTGAGTAATTACCAGTTTCCAAATAACGATAACCCACGACTGGCGCGACATTGACATAACTACCTAAGGGACGCAAGTAGTAACGCAAATCTGCTCCTAGCGCTTCCCTTTCCCCGTTAAAAGATGCTTGATAATCAGCACTGACAGTTAAGCCAGTGCTACCAATAAATACATCCTCAACACCAAGATTAAATCCTCCCGCCTGATCCGTTGAGGGAAATTGGGAATAACCTAGTCGTAGGCGAGTACGAAAACTGGGTTCATTGCGAATTTCTTCTAAAACATTTGGCACTTCCTGCAACCAGCGCTGCAAAACTGGGCTATTTTCAATAATTTCTGGACTTAAATTTAATTGTTCTGCTGGATTTGGTTGAGGATTTACTTCTGTTTGGCTGAGAACTTCCTCACCCCGGGCAGATGTTGTGCTCAACAATATAGTAAAACCTAACTGCCAAAGGAGCCATCTTTGTTTCATCTCATCTCTGGTACAAAATACAACAAAGTAGAGACGTAGCATGCTACGTCTCTACCACGTCTGATTGGTATAGATATAAATCCCAGTAAAACATGCTGGATAACAATGTCAAAGAAAAAAGCGGTTCTACAAAATGCAGAACCGCTCAAAGAAAAGTTAGCGGAGAAAACTTAACGGATAGCTCCTTGCAAATGAGCTACATCAATTGGCTTCATCAAGTACAGTCGTAACAACTGCCAGCCATTGGAAACGTAGTGGGGTAGTTTTTGGAAGAATTGCAAGAACTTAGGTTGCTTGGAATTCACAATCGCTGTAAGTTTCTCGTTATTGCGGATACAAGTTTCTAGGCGATCGTAAAACTGGGGATTTTCCACATCTAAGACAATGGGAAAGACTCTCGCTGAGGTTTCGTTAGTCTTTTCAATCACATACTTATCATACTCACGAGCATCTAAACCAATGGCTGCGTAGAAGTCAGCACGCTGAATGTCATTGAGATACATGGTGGCAAATACTGATAGCAGGAAGAACCGACACCAGAGTTTTGCTTTCCAATCATTTAAAATGCTCGGTTGTGCCTTCATAATCGCATCGAAGAAGTCTCCGTGGCGATTCTCGTCCTGACACCAGTTTTCAAAGAAGCGGAAAATCGGATAAATGCGGTCTTCAGGATGGGCTTCTAGGTGACGATAAATTGTAATATACCGCCAGTAGCCAATTTTCTCGGAGAGATAAGTGGCGTAGAAGATAAATTTAGGCTGGAAGAATGTGTATTTATGATTTTTGGTCAGGAATCCCAAGTCCAGCTGCAGATTGAAATCTGACATTGCCTTGTTGAGAAATCCTGCATGCCTTGCCTCATCACGAGACATCAGGTTAAAGCACTCTGCCAAGACTGGGCTTCTGTTTTTAAGTTTGCGTCCCAATTCTTTGTAGAGTAAGAATCCTGAGAATTCTGCCGTACAGGAACGCTCTAGAAACTCAACAAACAAGCGGCGTGTTTCACCATCAATGTGATCCCAAGACTGCTCAAACTCAGCGTCCCGGACAAAATGGTGGCGGTTGTAATCGGTACGGAATTCTTCGAGGATAGCCACTAACTCGTCCTCGTTGACAGAGATATCCATCTTTGCCATCGCTTCAAAGTCAGTGGTGTAGAAGCGGGGTGTCAGGATAGTTTCCTTTGACGGGACTTTCACCCCTGGTCGAATTTCTTCAAAGGCAGGTTTTTTGAGCGTGTCTACCATATCCTCTAGTTGCTTATTATCTTCGCTTACAAATTCTGGGTAGGCTGGTTTGGCTAATGGGAAAATTTAACACAGCTCCAGACTGGACTGCACTCTGAGTCTACCAAGTGTGAGTGAGTAAAAAGTCTTCGTAAGGTTAAGAGTTACGAAGTTACTTAATAATTTGTTATATTTTCCTTCCCCCTTAACTCCTTTACAGGCCAAGGGGGAATCGGACTCAATTGTATGGCCTGGCCTAATTCCACGCCAGCCACTTCTGAGCGTTCAACCGCTGCACGGTGTAAAAAACCATCAGGTCTAGATTAACTCGGCGCTCATCAATCATAAAAGACTCTATGGTACTGGGCTTAGCACCGTTGGTGGCATAGGAGAAAGCTTTTTGCTTGGTAATATCTTCGTCGGGAAAATAGACATTAAATTGGCGCTGCCCTTTTTTCCAACTGCCTACTACTTGCCAGCAGTCATCACCTTGACTTAAACCGGAGATTTGTATTTTATCCTTGGCAAAGTTCACCTCTAAATCTTCAATGCCTTCTCCAGCCAATGCAGTCTTTAAAGCTGGTATGTATTCCTGTTCGATAAACTCTGGAAAGGGTTTATCTTCAGGTGCTGGTGGCTTTTCCTTTTTTGCCTTCGCCTTAGCGGCTGGCTTTTTCTCAGCAGGTTTTTTATCTTTTGCCTTCCCTTCAGTCGGCTTTTCTGCTGCTTCAGCGTTTTGGTTGGGATTTGTCTCTTCTGCCATATCTCAAGTTAATGCTTATCTTTACTAGACGAGCAGTTAGGTGAATCTTTGTCTATCTTACCGGCTCAGGGTTTGAGGAGAGGAGCAGTCTATTTTAGATTTTAGATTTTGGATTTTGGATTTACGGGTTGAGGTAAGCAGGGAAGGGAGTAATAATAACCTTATACGCCAGATACATATAAACAAAAAAAATTAGCCTGCGTGGGCAGGCTTACTTTGATTTGCTACATACCCAAAAGATACCTTAACCACCAGCAACTGCTGGCACAATACTCACTTCATCACCATCTTGTAGCGTTGTCTTGACACCTTCTAGGAAGCGAATATCTTCACTGTTCACATAGAAATTCAAGAATCGACGTGGTTTACCCTCTTCATCGCACAAGCGCCCTTTAATACCAGGACAGTTACTATCTAAAGAATCGAACAGTTCAGCAACATTTGTACCAGTGCATTCAATTGTTGCTTGGTTGTCAGTGAATTTTTGCAGCGCAGTAGGAATTAAAACTTTAACAGCCATAATTATTAGTTCCTCCTTGAAAAGTCTAAAGTTAGCAGGAAGGCTTATTGTAGGTTAAATATATTACAGGTTGCCAGTTAGCAAGTTACAACTTCTCAGGACTTTTTTAACCTTCAATCCTTCGGTGTAACCTGCTAACTGCTAGTCCGATTTAGACTAAGACTTGTTGCCATTCCAGACGATCAAGGGTGTTTGCTCTTTCCCAAGCTCGCTCAAAACTTTCTAGCTTTGGCTCAATTACCAATGGTTCGCTAATGTAGCCTTGTACTGCTTCTTGGGTTTTCAATCCATTGCCTGTTATGTAAACAACGGTAGTTTCATCAGGGTCAATTTTACCTGCTTCTACTAGTTTCTTAAGTACAGCAACGGTAGTGCCGCCAGCAGTTTCTGTGAAGATACCTTCTGTTTCTGCCAACAGCTTGATGCCTTCAATAATTTCTGCATCATTGACTGCTTCGATATTACCGTTGGTTTTTCTGGCTATTTCTAAAGCGTAAATTCCATCAGCTGGATTACCAATAGCAATAGACTTGGCAATGGTTTGGGGCTTAACGGGTGTTACAAAATCCCGTCCTTCCTGGAAAGCTTGAGCAATCGGAGAGCAGCCTTCTGCTTGTGCTCCACTGAAGCGGACGGCTTTATCTTCTACTAGACCAACTTTAATAAATTCCTGGAAGCCTTTATGGATTTTGGTAAACAGAGAGCCAGATGCTAAAGGCGCAACAATATGATCTGGTAACTGCCAACCTAATTGTTCAGCAACTTCAAAGCCGAGAGTTTTAGAACCTTCCGAGTAGTAGGGACGTAAATTAATATTGACAAATCCCCAGCCGTGGGTGTTGGCAACTTCACAACAGAGGCGATTGACCTGGTCATAGTTACCTTTGACTGCCATCAAAGTGGGATGGTAGATCAGAGTACCCAGGATTTTACCAGCTTCCAAGTCAGAGGGAATAAACACACAACAGTCTAAACCAGCATGAGCAGCGATCGCAGCAGTGGAGTTAGCTAAATTACCCGTGCTAGCACAGGATACTGTTGAGAAACCCAATTCCTTTGCTCTAGTCAAGGCAACGGATACCACCCGATCCTTGAAGCTGAGGGTTGGCATGTTGACAGCATCGTTTTTAATATAGAGATTTTTCAGACCCAAACGTCTTGCCAAGCGGGTAGATTTAACCAGAGGAGTCATACCAGTACCCACATCAATCGGGTTATCTGTGACTACTGGTAGGAAAGGACGATAACGCCAAATTGAATTAGGCCCAGCCTGAATAGTTTCGCGAGTTACCTGACGTCGTATTGCTTCGTAGTCATAACTCACTTCCAACGGGCCAAAGCATACATCTTCACAAATGTGCTTTGCCTGAGGTTCATACTCGGTTCCGCACTCTTTGCACTTTAGTTTCTCAAAAGTGGCTTTTGTCAGGGGTGTCTGGGTTTGAATCGCCTGGGTCATGGCTGAAATCTCTCAACTTCCGTCAACAGTTCGCTGATACTACCACAGCGGAAAAAACTCCGTCAAATATACCCGACTTTTTTAGTCGGGATTGAATTTTCTGAAGTATTAAAGAAGGAATAATAGTAATTTTTAAGTCTTAAAACTGACATTAATGATAAATCTTTGACAATTTGCCATCATCTCAACCTGCCACACAGTTAGCCCCCAGCGCCCCGCTACGATAGATCTATTTCCTTCCTAGTCTTGCTGGCAAACCATGATTGGACAAACTCTCGCTGGACGGTACCAGATTATTCGGCACTTAGGAGATGGCGCTTTTGCTCAAACCTATCTAGCTAAAGATTTGCTGCGTCCTCACCAAGACTTTTGTGTAGTCAAACATCTCAAACCTCAAGCAACCGATGCCTTTACCCTACAGGCGGCAAGACGTTTGTTTGAGACTGAAGCACAAGTTTTGAACCGTCTAGGAAACCACAAGCAAATCCCAAGCCTCTTAGCTCACTTTGAGGAAAATCAGCAATTTTATTTAGTTCAAGAGTTTATTGATGGTGAACCTCTTAGCCAAGAACTAACGCTGGGTACACAGCTAAGTGAGTCTGAGGTGATTGAATTGTTGGAGGGCATCTTAGAAGTGTTAGTTTTTGTACACAAAGAAGGTGTCATTCACCGCGATCTCAAACCCTCAAACTTAATTAGACGCAGACAAGACAATAAGCTGGTTTTAATCGATTTTGGAGCAGTCAAGCAAATCAGTACCCAGCTAGTTGATGAAGAAGGGCTAACGAGCTTTACTATTGCCATTGGTACAGACGGTTATATGCCTCCTGAACAAGCTAGTGGTAAGCCCCGACTAGCTAGTGATATTTACGCTGTGGGCATGATTGGCATTAGGGCGCTAACAGGCATAACCCCGAAAGAACTGCCAGAAGAGTGGAAAACAGGTAAAATCCTTTGGCAAGAAAGCCGATGTGTTAGCCGCCGCTTGAGCAGAGTTTTAGACAAGATGGTGCGATCGCCATTTAGCCAGCGTTACCCATCAGCAGCTGAAGCGTTGCGGGCTGTCAGGGCATTAAAAACTCAACCTGGACTGAGTTTATCACCACTAATGGCTATTTCTGTTTTGTTAGTAACCCTTACAGGATTAATCGGTGCTTGGTTAGTATCCTCTAAATTGATGGATGCCTGTCTGGTGCAAATAAAATTAACAGGTCTAAGTAAGCTTGTAACTTACAAAAATAATGATTATGGAATTAAAATGTGCTATCCCTCAACTTGGGAACTTCAGGAAGATATAGATAATCCTTTTGACTATGCTACTACTTTAGTTAAATTCGTACCCAAACAAAATCAACCAACTTCTCTAGACGTAGAGCTAACTATTAGTGTAGAAGAATTACTATCACCAATATCATTCGATAAATATACAACTTCACACATTGCCAAAGTATTAGATTTTTTCCCAGACTCTAGTATAAAGCAATCAGACCATCAAGAAAAATTAGATAATCATCCGGCTCATCGACTGGTTTATACAGGTAGAGGCATTGAAAATAAACGAATGAAAGGTATGCAAATTTGGCTAATAAAAGACCAAAAGTCTTACATCATCAGCTACACAGCAGAAGCCAGTAAATATGATGATTTTATCAAGCCAGTGGAAGAGATAATAGTTAAGTCATTTGATGCCAAATAAAAAGGTATTTTCTAGAGACTTTTATTACTTCTTGTCAGTCTTATTTATCCCTGGTCAGGACTACATATTATTCTCATTTAGGAATCTTTCTATGTCAAAATAAGTTGCGTTGTTGACTTCAGTAATAAAGTTATTACCAGTTTGGAGTTCTCCCATAGCCATTGGTTGCCCTTTTGTACGAGTGTCCTTATTAAGGAGCTGCTCTAAAGTGCGCTGGGGATTAACTCCAGGTTTTAAAGTAACCAAAACTCCGTTAGGTAAACAATTTCCTCCTTTATAGCCAGCAACACAAAGTACAGGTTGACCCCTTAATTGACCAGCTTTCAAGTATTTCAAAGTGCCATTTTGGTAAAACTTCTCGAATCTAGCAGAAACTAACTTACAGCGTTTTGAAGGACTCCAAGGAGAAGGGAAAGAGTCGTCAACCCAGCGAATTATCGGGATATTTCCCCATAAAGTGCGAACAAAAGTTGTTGGTTCTCCTTTATTTATACCGCAGAAAAACTCACTACTTTGAGCATAGCTAGGTTGGCTAAAGGTAAGCATTATACTTAGTGCCATTACCAACGTAACCAGCCTTTGCCTTAGTAGCTGATATTTTCTCTTCATTACGCTACTCCTGAAATTAAGAAGGTAAATTTACTAGGTGTAGATGCCCCTTCTCATCACCACGATTCTCAGTTGGACTGAGTGCGCCAGTTGATTGATAGCTTAGAGAATAACTCTACAAAGATTCGTAAGCAACCCTATAGTTTCTACTGCCTGAATCTTTCAGAAATTTGCAGCCTAAATCCGGCAAAAAGCTCTGAAATTCTATGAGAGCCATAAAATGCATTAGCTTACAGTTTCACTTACAGGTACACTCTAGTTTCAATTTGATAGTTTTAACATAAATTTATATAGCCCCCCTATCCCTTTTCTATCCGATTCCGGGATGACAATCTCTAGAAGCTTTATAAGTCAATCAACGCAAGGCTATGCTTTTACGAAAAATTGGTTGTTGTATTTGTTATTATAAGAAAGTTTTGCGATCGTCTTTGCTGTTGCCCTAGGCAATTGCTTCGTATACAAAAGCTCTATAATTTAGAAATGGCAAAAGTTTTCAGAGAGTTACAGAAGAGGGTTAGCTTCAGGGGTAACTTAGTTTGTTGGCAAATCCCAACGGAGAAATAAATCCCATTGGTTGTCTGTTAAATCTAAGTTCTCCCTTATCTTCCCTGCTTCTTCTGCTCCCCCTGACCATTTAACCCTACTCCAGTTCCTCTGACTTAGAGTCCGGTTTATTCATTTCCTCTTTGAAGCCTCTTAAAGTTTTGCCCAACGCGCTCCCCATTTCGGGAATCTTCTTGGGACCGAAAATTACCAGAGCAATTAGCCCAATCACCGCAACTTCAGGCAATCCTAAGCCAAACATAAAAATATTCCTACAAAAAATAGCTCTCTCCAAAATTATAGTAAACGGTAACACGTTACTTCCCACGAATCAGGGATTATGGTCTGAGCCTCCTGCCAACAGTAGAAGACTTTTCTGGGGACAAGGGAGAGGAAACCAGAGGAAAAGCAATTTATCAGCAAAGCCGCTTGGTCGTACACTAGTAAGGTTATGGCTTGGCTGCTAGTTGTAGACTTACTCTAGTTGCTAGACCTGACTTCTATTGTAAGCAGGTCGATAACCAGCTTAAGTACGTAGAGAGCATCATTACAAATTTTGATTATGTTAATTACCCCAAAAACTTCCATCAGGGAACAACAACACTCGCTAATTCGTAGACTGGCTAACTGCATCGAATCCAATTGGCAGCGTTATCTTGACCTTTCCCCTTATCACTTACCTGAAGATTTAGGGTACGTCGAAGGAAAATTAGAAGGAGAAAAACTGACCATTGAAAACCGCTGTTATCAGACACCTCAGTTCCGGAAAATGCATCTCGAACTAGCTAAGGTGGGGCAAACATTAGACATCTTGCACTGTGTCATGTTTCCACGTCCAGAATATAATCTGCCTATGTTCGGCTGTGATTTAGTGGGGGCACGAGGACAAATATCAGCGGCAATAGTTGACATCTCTCCTGTTAACCAAAATCATACCTTGCCTAAGGAGTATCACCAATCTTTGCAAAAATTACCACAGCTCCAATTTTCCCACCCCCGTGATCTTCCTAGCTGGGCAGATATCTTTTCCGAATTCTGCTTATTTATTCGACCTAATAGTCCCGAAGAAGAGAGCCTATTTCTCTCACGAGTAGAGAAATTTCTAGAGATTCACGGTACTTATGGTGCCAAGGCTTTACCTGTTTCTCAAGAACAACAAGCAGAAATTATTTTAGGTCAGCGCTACTACTGCACCAAACAGCAACAGAATGATAAAACTCGTCGGGTTCTAGAAAAAGCTTTTGGAGCTGAATGGGCAGAACTTTACATGAGTTCAGTTTTGTTTGACATACCCACATCCTCTTAAAGTACTTAATTATTAGCTACTTTCCCTCTCAAATAATCGTGGCTTGTCGAATTTACCAAATGACTTTAGAGTTTTGTCTCAACAAAAGTTTAGATAATTTGCAATAAAATATTGACTTAGGTCAAATCAAAGGAAAAAGGCAAAATTACTAATTAATCTTACGCTGAGTTCTTAAAGTGACGTTGACTCCTTCACTAGATTGTTGTAGAACGAGCAAAGGTGTAGGTCTTGCTCTTTGATCCCAACTGATAGAGACAATACGTCCTTGAATTGTTGGTTGCCAGGTATCATCATCTGGTTGAAGAAAGTGTTCAATGCAGTCAATAATCTGACTAATGGTTGCCGAACTTGCTTGAGTAGGAAGTTTAGTTAATTTGATCTGAATGCGGAAAAGTACTCCTAAAGAGCGTTTGCCTACATTGTCTGTTTCATAGACTACGTCAAAGGTTCGATCCACTTGACGACCAGCCAGACTAGCAATACCAATGGCGCTTTCGTCTGCCTGCTTTGGTCGTAGTGCTGCACTGATTAACTGTTTTACTCTAGTTCTAATTTGGTTGACAACTGCGAAATGAAAAACTTCTTCATCCATTCGCATTCTCAGGTAGTCCAGGTTAAATTCGCGGGAGTGAATTAAGTCTGGATTACTTTCCATCTTCTGGATAGTCTTAAGAGCTAATCCTAACTTTTTTTGAGTTTCTTTAGTTTTAAATTGCTCAAATCTTATTTTCTTTGCCATAGTATTTAGCTGTAGCTTGCCGTAGACAACTAAGCCAATTATCGCTATCACTAGACTTAAGGAAAAAAACATCCATATTTGTCCAGGGGACTGAGGAGGCGAGGTAGTATTAGCAGGGGGTGAAGATATAGATGGCTCAGAAACTTGAGCTAGTGAAGGTTTTGTCAGAACCGAAGAAGTGTACATAATCGTGCTTATCAGAGAAATAAACATCTATATTGTTTAGAATGCCCTAAGAAGACATGACTGCATCAACGGGCTATTTCCAACAATGCAGAGCAATGTTAGCCTGGACAAATAGGAATCAAACTCCTTGAGGTTTTCCTGCACAGGTTTTTTAGAGATATCGTGCAAGCAATATGGCAATTTTACTGGGAAGATGGGGATAGACCGATATACCTGTGGCAAAAGGAAAAGTTTAAAATATATAACCCGCACCACCAGCTACTCGTAAAAAAAGCAGATGTCCACAGCCCCTAATCTTGTCTCCGAAAATTATTGCTTTGGCGGTACAGTCGGATTTTATGCCCATCAGTCCCAGACTTGTCGGACGGAAATGCGTTTTGCTATCTATCAACCGCCCCAAGCCAAGTCAAAACCAGTGCCTGTTCTTTATTTTCTCTCTGGTCTTACTTGTACAGAAGAAAACTTTGTAGCGAAGGCAGGAGCACAGCAGTTTGCCGCCAAATATGGATTGATGTTGGTTGTACCCGATACTAGCCCTCGTAAGGCAGGAGTTGAGGGAGAAGATGAAGATTGGGACTTAGGTACTGGTGCTGGTTTTTACGTCGATGCGACTCAAGAACCTTGGGCGGCACATTACCAAATGTACAGCTATGTGGTTGAAGAATTACCTAGTTTAATTGGAGAGCATTTTCCAGCACAAATGGAGAAACAAGGCATCTTTGGTCACTCAATGGGCGGTCATGGGGCGTTGGTTTGCGCCTTGAGAAACCCTGAACAATATATATCAGTTTCAGCCCTTGCCCCCATTGCAGCACCGATGCGTTGTCCTTGGGGTCAGAAGGCTTTTTCCCATTACCTAGGTTCTGACCAAGAAAGTTGGCGTGCTTATGATGCTAGTGAGTTAGTTTTAACGACAAACTATAGCCACCCTATTCTTATCGATCAAGGTAAGGCGGATCCTTTCCTGAAGAAGCAGCAGTTGTTACCTGAAGTATTTGAAGAAGCTTGTGAAAAAGCTGGTCATCCACTGACATTGCGTTTCCAGGTTGGTTACAACCACAGTTACTACTTCATCTCCACCTTCATGGAAGATCACATCCGTCACCACGCCAAGGTGTTGTGTGAGTTAAGTTAGGGAGTTTTTGGTATATCAGGGTTCGTTAACCCCAAAACTCTACCCTTAGAACAACTAAGGATAGAAATCTGCAAATTATTAAAATTTCCCCTAAAAAACCTCGAACGTCTAGAACTCTGGCCCCATCAAATCTGGATTAAATTTGTCCAAGGTCGCGGCCTATTTATTAGTTACCGCCAATTACCCCTTTGGCCTGAACTGGGTTTAAAAGCAATTAGAAACTGTTGTAATAGTCAGCGACTTAAACAACTAGGAGAAATATTTCTAGTAGAAAGAGAACCGAAAGTTATTAATTCAATCAGACAAATATTGCAGCAAAGATGGCAGGAATTAAGGCCAGAAAATCAAATTTTGTAGGGGCAAAGCATTCGAGGGATAGCTTTTGTCACTCGACCTAAATTCACATATCCGAATGCTTCGCCCTGCCCTGCTAAATACCTAGCCAAAACCTCCAGAAGTTCAGCCCAATTTTTGCAACGTAATATCTTTAACCTAGCCTAAGAATTCCACCAAGACTTCGACTACATTATTGAACACAAATGCTTTTCTGCTATCCCTAGAGAAAGTCGTGGTGACTACCTAGAACTAGTCAGATACTTACTAAAAAAAAAGGAGAAATAATTGGCCTATTTTGCACTCAACAGCATGGTAACTTGCCAGCTTTTGTTTTAAGTTGCATTTAATTTTGGGTAGTAGGGCGCACCGATGTGCGGCCCTACGTCAAATTACCCTAGACAGTGACAAACGTATCAGAGTTAATGTCGCCAGCTTGTACCCAATTAATAGAAGCTAGCAGTTCATCCCCTGCACTGATTAAAGTTGCACCATTACCCTGATTAATCATCAAATCGTCAAAGGTCAAACCACCTGATAAACCAAGGCTAGTCTGACCGAGTTGGAAGTTATTAATGATGTCGCTTCCCTCACCTTTGGCTAGAACAACGGTATCTTGACCACCACCTAAGAAGATGGTGTCGTCGCCAGCACCGCCTGTAATGTAATCATTGCCAGAACCGGAGTAGATGGTATCATCGCCAGCGTTACCAAAGACTGTATTGTTACCCTCACTAGCAAAGATGGTGTCGTTACCCACACCACCGTAAATTAAATCATCTTGGGAACCGCCGTAAATAGTATCGTTGCCAGCACCACCACTGAGAGTATTTACCCCTTCACTACCAAAGATTTGGTCATTGCCACCTAGACCCTCAATAAAGTCATCACCGACAGTACCATTGAGGTTATCGTCTCCTGCGGTGCCTAAAATGGCATCTTCTGGAACCTGTACACCAATTTCATAAACAGTCGTGCTACCACTAACCTCATTAGATACCACTAACAGGGGTACACCATTGGGGCTATCAGCTTCCGAGATAAAGGTTAAACCTTCAGGACCAAGATCCCCTGCTGTACCTGCTTCTGGATCACCTGTAAAATCTCGGTTGTTAAGGTACTGCACAAAGGTAGAATTCGCCGGATCGGTGACATCATAAACCATCACCCCACCAACTCGTTCTAAACCAACAAAGGCGTAGTTACGTCCATTGACAGCACCAACTACCACACCTTCTGGTTCTGGCCCCTTGTTGTCGCTGCGGGTATCAAAGGTATTTTCGTCGTTGTCGGAATTGAAGAAGTCGGGGAAAAGTTGAGCGGTAATTTGCTCAAATTGATCACCACTATCAAAAACTAGGTTGCCTTGAGCATCAAAGATAGAAAAAGAACGACCACCATAGGCAAATAGCTGATCAAAATCGCCGTCACCGTCAACATCTCCATCAATTGTTGACACATCCAAACGACCTAAAACATCATTTTCTTGTAATTCTTCAGCATTAGGAAAAGCTGTAGGGTCTAACACTAAATCATTGATTCGTTCGTCTGCGTTCCTTGCGTCTCCTTCGTTGGCGGTGACAATATAAGTCTGACCTTGGCTAGAGAAAGTGGCGATCGCATCCGGCTGATACAGACCAAACAGATTATCATAGGTAGTAATATTAATCCCACCGTCGCGATCGCTTGCATCTAAACCATTACCAGCAAGGCTGTAGTCTTTAAAACCAAGGGGTAAAACCTGAGTAATTATGCCCTGCTCAATATCTAAAACAGCTAAGGCGTTATTTTCTTGCAGAGAAACATAGGCTGTTTGGGAATCTTGACTAACAGCAATGTATTCTGGTTCTACATCTTCCGCCACTGTTTTACCTGGGAAAATACGTACTCCCATATTGCGCAGTTCTTCTGCGTCAAAGGCGGTAAAATCAGCGTTGCTAACGGTGGCGTTTTCCACACCATTAGCTAGGTCGATAATGCTAACAGAACCTTGAGGATCGAAATCATCTTCAGGTTCACCTTCATTAGCAACTAAAACTTTTGTACCATCTGGCGTAAAAGTTACCATGTCAGGCAATGCACCAACCGTCACACTGTTAAGGAAATTGCCTTGAGCATCAAAGAAGACCGCTTGACCATCTTCCCCACCGTTCTCAGCTTCAACCGCTACAACAACAATGCCATTTTTAACGGCAACGCTGTTAGGGCCTCCACCAAATTGAGAAACACTTAGCTCATCAATTTTATTAGGATTACTAGGGTCACTCAGGTCTAAAATATCAATTGCATTACTGTCACCATTGACTACAAATAAACGTTGTGAGTTAGGGTCGTAGGCATTAATTTCTGCCGCACTTTCATCAAAAATACCAGTTTCAAATGTGCCAACTTGTGTGAGTTCAATTGCCATGGTTAATGTCTAGATAAAATGCAATAAATTTACTTAAGTTTGATTGTGTAGTGCGACCCTAGATTTTTGAAAAAAAAAGGACTAGGAATATTTTTTATGCCTAATCCTTTAAGCTTTATTAAGCAAAAACTGTGTCGATGTTATTGCTTAGAGTGCTAGCTTGTGTGTTGCCGACAAAAGCTAGTAGGTCATTTTCTTGGAAGATATTGACACCATTTTGGGAATTCTCGAAAGTCAGGTTATTGGGGTCAGCTGCCACTAACTTGGTTGAGCCAAGCTGGAAGTTGCCGATAGTATCAAAACCTGTTCCCAAATCAAGGTAGATAAGATCCATACCACCATTGAGTTGGATAATATCGTTGCCAGAACCGCTAATAATTGTGTCGTTACCAGAACCAGTGGTGATAAAGTCATCGCCAGCGCCACCAACAATGATGTCATCGCCACCATTACCATTGATGCGGTCATTTCCAGCACCGCCGTCAATGAAGTCGTTACCAGCATTACCGTTAATGCGGTCATTTCCCGCACCACCCTTGAAGGTATCGTTACCACCGTTGCCATTAATGTTGTCATCGCCAGCCAAACCAAAGATAACATCATCGGTATTTGTGCCGTTGAGTGCATCTCTATTAGCTGTACCGAGAATGGCATCTTCTGGTAAGACGAAAAAGCTAGACAGTAAGGGGTCGTGGTCACTAGCGGTTTGGGATGTTTCGGCAAACTCAGTATTGACATGAACGATGTCAAACTCAGCCATATCATCCAAACTATCGCTAACTAAGATATGGTCTAGGGACTGTGAGTTACCCTGGAAAATGAAAGAGTAACGCTCGTCTTCTGGTAGGGTTTCTGTCAGATTTGTCAGACTTTGTTCGAGAATTTCTAACGGCGAGATAAACTCAAACTCATTGAAGTCTCCCAAAACTGCCACGTTAGCATCAGGGTTGCTGTTAAGAATATTGGCAACAAAATTTTGTACCGCCTCAGCTTGGTCACGTCGTTCATCTAAAGAACCGTTAACCTGGGGGTCTTCTTGGAGGTCAGCAGCTGGTTGGATTTGGCCAATTAAAGGAGTACTACCACCCTTAGAGGAGAAGTGGTTGTTAACAACCGTAATCTCTTC
The DNA here is from genome assembly GCA_049683475.1 of Coleofasciculaceae cyanobacterium. GTDB lineage: Bacteria > Cyanobacteriota > Cyanobacteriia > Cyanobacteriales > Coleofasciculaceae > JBAUJE01. The sequence continues at coordinate 18,036 of JBAUJE010000465.1, forward strand.
ACCATTAAATCTGAAACTGCCAGCTAGAGGTAAGCGACTATTAAAGAAGGGGTTATCTGGGTTGGTTTGCTGGTCTTGGGGGTCAGTTACGGCACTTAGGGAACCTTCAACAAAATCCACACGACCTGGATTGTACAAGAAAACAGTGCGGATATTTCCACCGGGCTGACCACCATTAGTATCATCACCGATGAAAGGATTGTCGATAAACTCGTAGCTAATACCACTAATTTCCCTGATTTCGTTAACTAGTAACTCTAGGGTTTCATTGGCAGCAGTGATATCAGAGTTGACCGAACCGTCACTATCCTGAATTTCTTGTAAACCGATAATGTCTGGCAGGTTTAAGTTATTAACAATATCAGAAGCGATCGCTTCAAACCGACTATCGGCAACATCGGTATCACCATCACTGTCGTTGGGTTCAAGGTTAAGGACGTTGTAACTGGCTAGGGTGAGGCGAGTATCATCACCTATTATGGTACTTACTTCTGGCTCTAAATCTGAACTAGAGACAGGGGTAAAAGGCTCAGTGACATTAACTTCAAAGTTACCAAAGTTGTAACCAACAACGCCTGTAACATCCCCTAATTGAGCGCCAACATCAACACTTTGCTCAAAACCGGAGAGAATGCCGCTATCAAATTGAATCTGAATTCGCTCTGGGTTATAGTCGTCTGGACTAATATTAATGGTGCCGCGATCGCTTAATCCTGTAGCATTTGCCCCATTATCAGCAACAGTGAAGATTTCTCCAAAGCGGTTTGTGCCACTAACTGCCAAGGCATCTTGGACAGTGACCCACATGCCTTCAAGGCTTTCGTAGAAGTCGATGCCATCTTCGGTAGGTTCGTAGTTTCCTTCCCCATTTAAAACATTGTAATTTTCTGGGGGGGTGTCATTATCGATAATCTGATTGGGGGGAACTCGGCCACCTTGGCCTAAGATGACTGCATCAGGGAGAGGGTTACCGCTAGAAAGAACGGTAACATCAGGACGAAATAGCTGAGTAGTGGATAGGTTACCTGTAGAAGCACCGCCGGGAATGAATTCACTAACTGAACCTTCAGCTTCTACTTCATCGCCAACACTTACAGAAGGTCTAGAACTTGTAAAGACAAAGATACCGTCGGAAGTGGCAATATCGCCGTCTCCTTGAGCATCTTGTAGATAAAAGCCGTTGGAATCAACAGCGGTGACGATACCGCGAGTGGTGACAGTCTGACCTTCTAAAGGAGAGGTTTGAGCCGCGCCCTGGATTTGGTAGATTGGGGTTAAATCTGGTTCGCCATCACCATTACCATTACCGCCACCATTACCGCCGCTACCGTTAAAGGTTTGTCCTGTGTTGAATGCACCAAAAGTATTCTGACCTTCTGCACTCCAGCTAAAGTCATCCGCCTCGCTACCATCTCCGTTTAGCTGCAAGGAGAAACCGACAGGGGTACTAGAACCTTCTGCTACGTCAATATCAGTACTGGTTAGACCTGCGGCTGATCCACTCGCTGCGGTAAAGCTGCCCTCGTAGCTGAGAAATTGAATGACGCTATTGTTGTTATCTACTAAGGCAATGCCGTCAGGAGAACCGTTTTGTATGCCATTGCTAGGATACTCCAGAACAATGGTGCCGA
>JBAUJE010000466.1:0-1586 GCA_049683475.1 Coleofasciculaceae cyanobacterium
ATGAAACTCTAACTCGTGCACCCGACAAAGTAACCAACTAAAGTCTCTGGTAAATTCCGAAATAGTTACACCATATTTCAACAAGCAGCTTTCAGCATACTTATTTTTCCAATAACTGTTTTGACGAACAAGCTTCCTTGGATAATCAGATAACCCAACAAACAGCGATTGCAAACCATCCTTCCTGGAAGTTTCTATTAGGGCTACCAGCCGTAGCAGTTCTAGCAGCTTGTTCTGCTGCAAATTGTGCAACATCCTCAATATTGTCTCCATCTTCTAAGACAACGCGAACAGCACCACTACTTGATGTATAATTTGCAGGCTGATATTTAACACTAACTTCTATTTCTGACACTCTCATAAAAATCTTGTACTCCTTGGGTTAATAATGCAGCAATTGAATTTTGCAAGCAAGTAAATCTATAGTTTAAGATTGTTTGCAGTTTCCGAGAAATAGCGATAACGGTCTTGTTTCCTGGGTTAAATATTAACCAGGAAAAACAGCAGGACGCAAGCATATAAACTTCCCACGGATAAAGTTCTATGTGAATAGGTGGTTGTTTTTGCAATGCCTGCAACAGTTGCATTTGGTTGACTTCTTTTTGTCTAGTCATAATGATTTATTTGCCGTTGATTAATAACGTTTAACTGTTAACGCTGCAAGCATTAAGGTGGTGGACGCTCCCGCTCGATCGTCACATCATCAGCTTTAGCGAAGACTTTGAAGCCAGGAGGGTAGTTGCGATTGATATTAGTCCGGTTTTTTAAGCGCAGCCGACAAAATGTTCCACCTTTGCTGTCTATTACACGAATAAAAGGACGCAAATCTTGACCGATCCAAGCACACCTTTCATATCGTGCGTCAATTTCTATAAACAACCGTTTTTCATGGTTAGACATTGTAACTTTTTCCGATATTTGAAATACCAAAGTTTGTCTAATCTTCCAAAAAGTATGAAAGCAAACCATCAAAAACTCTGTAGGATAGATGTAATCTACGTCTTGGTAAAACTTTCGGACTCTTTTGGTTACTTCATTTGGTTGATGAAACTCTGCTACTTCCCAATCATCAACTATTGGCTTCCAAGTACCTTTGTAATATATTGGTATAGCAGGACCAACAGCAACTGGTTCGGGACTGTCTCCCTTTGCCCAGCGTCTTAATGCTTGAGCATGGTCTGGGTATTTCTCAGCCCACAGTTGATAATGCCATTCATAATCATTGGGATAATCGTCTGGGTCTGGTGGCTCTATATCGTCTTCGATATCAAAAAGCAACAGTTGCCCAGTTTCATCGGCCTTGTAAGATACTGGTCCAAAAAGTAGGTTGCGTTCTTGCTCTGTCAGTCTAGAATTGTTTCTAGCATCTCCAGCACTAGAATATATTTCATGGCTTGGGTTATTACTGCAACTCGCATAAGCAGTTTCCCAAGTTTTGTTTTTTCTCAAGTCCCCAAACTCACGAATTTGGTCTATCTCTACAGATAATTTTCTCAGTGCCTTTTTGTATTGGTGAATGGTTGTGGGTTTCTCATTCATAACATTGCATCCATAAACTGTGGTGTTGGTTCGCCTCGCGCTCTTAC
>JBAUJE010000467.1:0-2659 GCA_049683475.1 Coleofasciculaceae cyanobacterium
TTCCACGAGACCGCTACCAGCTGCTTGCAGAGCGCCTTGCCGGTGTCCCGAATCTACAGATGCACCGTCCACGACTCGGCACCGAAAAAGAACTTCTCACTGCCCACGATCCCGAGTATGTTCAGAGATCCTGACTCCTGCTAAGTAATCGACTGGTCAGCAGGATTTGAAAATGTTACTAAATGTGGATGACCGAGTCCTCGTCCGTTCCTGTTTATAGTCGTCAATTGCAGCTACCGATCTTTCCATCGGATGCGGTGTGCTTGGGTAGCCATCACAGTGTGGTGCAGCGCGATGATCAGGTTTGGTATTTTTTGTATGACATGCCAGTCTTCTCGCATGGGGTCGATGACATTGCCTCGTTTCGGATGTATACGAGTTCGCTGTGCGACCAGGGTCACTGTAAACTGGTGGAGGTGGGGCGTGCATTTAACGTATCTGCGATCAGCGTAAAGCGTGCGCTCAAGCAATTTAGGGAGGAAGGCGTTGGCTCCTTCTTTGTGAAAAAAGCTCCTCTGCGTAAAGCACGTGTGTTTGACCCAGCGACCTTGGAAAAAGTGCAAGACTTGCTCTATCAGGGGCACAGTCCGGTGCGGATCGAAGAGCTGACCGGGATCAAAGCGGACACGACTCGACGCGCGATTTTGTCGGGTCGTTTACATCGGGATACTAAAAAAAACGTAACCGCGCAACCAGCACCGACCAAGAGTGAGCGCAGCGTAAACGACCAACAAGCTGCCGAGGCACTGGGAGTGGCCTGCCACGATGTGTGCGGGCGCGTTTTTGTCGCTCTTGGCAAAGGCGGCCCGGCGCAGCCCGAGTTCACCTCGGCCATTGATGTGAGCGGGGCGGGTGTTCTGTGTGCTTTACCCGCTCTGATTGCCAATGGTTTGTTCGCTCATGCGGGCAGCTGTCTGCATCAGCCGAAGGGCTATTATTCGCAAGACTCGCTGCTCTTGTTGTTTTCTTTTCTAGCCTTGGCCAGGGTGCCCTCTCTGGAACGTATGCGTTATCTCCCGCCTGGAGAGTGGGGCTCGTTTCTGGGCTTAGACCGTATTCCCGAAGTCAAAACCGCACGTCGCAAGATCGACGAACTCGCCCCCGCACAGGCCGCCGCGCAGTGGGCCAAAGAGATGTCTACCTTTTGGATGCAGTGCGATGAGGAACTGGCCGGGGTCTTATACGTCGATGGTCACGTGCGCACCTACAGTGGCTATCAGACCCAATTGCCACGGCGGTTCTCCTCACGTAGCCGTCTGTGCATCCGCTCTTTGATGGACTACTGGGTCAATGATCAACAAGGCAATCCGTTCTTTGTCGTCACCGCCGCCGGAACCGAAGGGATGCTTCATTACATCCGTAGCAGCATCATCCCACGCCTGTTGACCGAGGTGCCCGGGCAGCCCAGTGAGGCCGAACTCGCTGCGGACGAGAACCTGCACCGCTTCGTCTTGGTCTTTGACCGCGAGGGCTGGTCGCCTGCATTTTTTGCCGAGCTATGGCGCGAGCACCGCATCGCCATTATCACCTATCAAAAAGGCAACTTCCAAGCGTGGGATGAGAGCGAGTTTGAAGAGTGCGAAGTGACGGGTGCTTTTGGCAATGTCAGTCAAATGAAGCTCGCTCAGCGCGCGTTTACGCACCCCGCACTCCAAGCAAGCAAAACCGAAAAACAGCCGCTGCCAGATGAAGTGATTGATGTCGAAACCGAAGAGGTGATCACCGCAGATCAAGTCGCGGTCAAGGCTATCGAAGTGCGCAGTTCCTGCGACAAAAAATTGCATCAAAGCTCCATCATCACAACGGTAAGAACTCTAAATAAAGCCTCCCTAGCCAGTCACATGTTTGCTAGATGGTCACAGGAAAACTACTTCAAATACGCGGGTAAAGAATTAGGGATCGATCAACTCGCAGGCTACGAACACGCCGAGGCTCCCCTTGAACAGAAGCTCAAAAACCCACAGTATGTGCAGGCCGATGCCGCAGTACGTCGCAATCTCGCCAGCATCAAAAAGGTGCAAGCGCGCGCAGCCAAACAAGTGCTCGATTCCAATGAAAGCGAAGCGGTCGCCAGCTACCTGTGCGCCCAAGCAGCGATTAACGAAGAAGTCGCCCAGTTACAAAAACAGCGCGAGCAATTGCTCAAAGAGCGCAAAGCCATACCGCAGCATATCAAGCTGTCAGAGATGCCCGAAGAGCAGCGCCCAAAGTTGATCTCACACACACGGCGGCAGTTTTTGAACACAATCAGGATGACAGCCTATCGAGCAGAGACCGCATTGGTCGCCATTATACGTCAGCACTTGAAGCGCAGCGACGATGCCCGCGCCCTAGCAAAAGCCCTATTCACTCACGATGCCGACCTTATCTTCGAGCCGAACTCTCGCACCCTTACCGTTCGCCTGCATCATTTTACTAACCCCTTATCCTCAAAAGCAATTAGCTCAGTGCTTGAGCAACTCAATCACACTGAAATTGAGTTTCCAGCTTCCAATATCAATATGAAATACGAAATGGTATCAGAGCAAAACCCCACGAGTCAGGATCTCTGATGTTAAACAATTCCTCACCGGCACGCTGTCCCCAGAAGCGATTCGCCGCATCGGCCTGCGTCCATGGACGCCCACGACCATCGAGCGCACGCTGCGCATCGTCGGAG
>JBAUJE010000468.1:0-1768 GCA_049683475.1 Coleofasciculaceae cyanobacterium
GACGATGAAGTCTGTCGCGCCGACCTCATAGGCTGCGTTCACTGATTCAGCATCCTCGCGGCCTGTGATCATGACAATGGGCGTATAGCGTGTCTGCTTGCGGCCGCGAATCCAGCGCGTGAGTTCGAAGCCGTCCATGCCCGGCATGTCGACATCCAGCAGGATGATATCCGGGTTGATACGCTCGATTTGTTTTTGTGCCGCGGCGCCGGATGCCGAATCCACGACCATGAACTCTGCATTCTCGAGAAAGCGCCGCGTCATCAGACGGATGGTCGCTTCATCGTCAACAATCAAGACCAGCGGTGGCCGCTCCCGGAATGAGTCCGTCATTGTCCGGTAGATGCCGGTTAGACTATCTGACATATCAGGCCACCATCCGATTGCGTGCGTCCGTTAGCAGCGGCAATGATTCGCGATAGCAGCGCTCTGCTTTTAGCCAGCACGCCTTGATTTCGGCAATATCATTTGTCTTGCCAAGCTGCTCGAGTTCTCCGCACAAGCGGGCGAAACAGGCAAGACCAACAGCGGCGCTGCTGGATTTAAGTGCATGTGAGCATCGGCTGACTTCTTTGCCATCATCGCCTTCAACCGCAACACCAATTTGCGTGACCAGCTCGTCGGATGTGCGTTGATACTCGCCCAGAATTTCATCAAATATGCTCGTCTCGCCTGGGCTGTCCAACATGCGAATCTGATCCAGTGCCACCGAGTTGATCAACTCAGTTTCGCCGAACGCGCTGTCATCGGTCTGCGTCGGCGATGCGTGTTCGATATTGACCCACTTATTCAGCATTGCCTCCAGCTGATCTTTGGTAAACGGCTTGGTCAGGTAGTCGTTCATGCCGGCATCCAGGCAGCGCTGGCGATCTCCTGACAAGGCGTTTGCGGTCAATGCAACGACTGGCAGTTTTTCCAGGTTAGCGCGTTGACGGATCTCACTGGTTGCCTGAAAGCCGTCCATTTCCGGCATCTGACAATCCATAAACACAAAGTCGTAGTGCTTGCTATCAAGACGCTGCAACGCTTCAACACCATTGTTGGCAATATCAACGTTGACTCCAATGCGTTTCAGAATCTCACTGGCCACGCACTGGTTAACGATGTTGTCCTCGACCAGCAACACCTGCCGGATGGTATCGGCCTGGCCAGACGACTCAGTTTCATCCTGAGCGTTGACATAGGGGTGCTGTGCGATGCAATCGAACAGCTCTGTTGGCTGGATTGGCGTGTGCAACATGACGTTGCTGATCCGGCTTGCCAACGTGCCGGTGTGTCCCGCACTAATAACAACCAGCATGGCATCGCGGTGCTGCTCGCAGTTACCAAGAGCATCTCGCAATTGCTGCACCGACGCAGAACCAATCTGATCGCTGGCGAAAACCATGCTGATAGAGTGGTTTCGTTGTGATGCTTTTTCGATACGCTCAACGGCTGACTCAAAGTCGAGCACCGAGCGCACGTCGACGCCCCATGAGCGCAGATGCGCCTCGAGGAGTCGTCGCGCTGCAATGTCAGCATCGACGATCAACGCTTGTGTATCACGCAGTGCTGCGGTGATGGCACCGGTGTAGCGCTGGCCATCGCATGCCGTGTTGGTCGGTCCGGTGACCGTTACTCTGGTGCCGGCGCCGATTGTCGAGTCCACGCTCAACGTGGCGCTAACCATGTCGGCTAATTGCCGTGAGATTACAAGACCGAATCCGATGTTGTTTGTTTCATCCATTGTTTCGCGCTGGTCGGGCAGTGCGAACATGATGTCTTGCAC
>JBAUJE010000469.1:0-2724 GCA_049683475.1 Coleofasciculaceae cyanobacterium
CAACTACCACCTCCATGATTGACAAAATTATTGCAGTTGCCCTTGACTTAATGAATCCTAAACATTTAAGAAATTGGTTTGCCAATTGCTGTTACTGTACCTTTTAACAGCGGGAAATGCTGTATTAATTCAATCAGACAAATATTGCAGCAACGCTGGCAGGAATTAAGACCAGAAAATCATCATTTGGGGTAATGACTTCTCCCCCCTAACCCCCCTTTCCTGCAAGGCGAGGGGGGAACAAGAAACAATTCTATTTTGCTCCCCTCTACTGGTAGGAGAGGGGCTGGGGGAGAGGTTTTCTCTTAACAGTTTGGTAAGGTGGGTAAAGACAATACCTTAACAAGCAAAATTACTAACTAGATATTTGCCCACCCTACAGCTTGTTTTCCAAGCAGGCTAAGTAATCGACATATTCATATTTACCCTGGTCATCTTTAGCACCACATTTAATTTTTTGACTAGGATGGCGGCGTTCTCCTTCTAAAATAAAAGCTGTTACGGGTGGGAAAAATCTTACTTTGATTTGAGTAAATTTCAGTTTAGCCTGTTTTTCTAATTGCTGTTCTTCTAAAGAACCTAGATAAATTCCCCAACCATTTGCCATTAGTTTTTGAGCTAATTTCAGGCTTGACCATTGAGCAGTTTGTCCCCTTCCTTGAGAGTCGATAATTTGGCAGTAAGTTTTAAAACGGTCGATTCTATCTACGGCTAAATATTGGTTTGAGCATTCTTCATAAAGAAGATACCAGGCAATATCATGATAAAATATTTGCAAAGGATAAATCTGGAGATATCCTGTTTGCTGTTGATAGGGTTCTCTGTAGCGGTAGATTTCTACACTTTGCCCTTGTATGATTGCTGTTTCTAAAGTTTCTAGGCAGTGAAATAGGGTGGGTTTTGACTTACCTTTTACCATCATTTCTGCTGGGTCTGTGTAAATAATGGGACGGTTTAGGTAAGCTTTGACTGGGTAAAAGAAGTCTCCTCGGTTTTCTTCTAAGTCTAGACCTCGCAGGCGTTGTTTTAGTAATTGGTAAATTTGTCTTACTTGGGGTTCTGCTTGATATTTTGCCTGGGATTGTAGGGCGTTGAAGGCAATTTTTAATTCTTCTTTACTCATTGCACCTGTACCGAGGTAATAACCCCAGCGGTACATTCTGCGGTCAAGAATACTGTAATCGCGGAGGGTTTGCAGGTCTTTTCTGATGGTGGGGGTGGTGGGATAGCCGGGGGGTAAGACTATCTCTAATTTTTGGGCTAGTTGTTGTAGCTGAATCTGTACTGATTCTAAGGCGTTGTGATGGGTATCAGTTTCTGTTGCAAAGGGTTCAGGACAACCAACACCGGGGTAGTGGATGAGGGTAGCTATTAATAAGAGAAGACGTTGGAAGGAAAGTTGGTCTGAATAGGGGTGAAGGGTGGGTTTTTTTGCCATGGTTAGGAAGTAGAGACGTAGCCTTCGGCAACGACTTCGTCGAACCGGTGGAACGTCTGGGAGATGGGGATGTAGAGACGTAGCCTTCGGCAACGACTTCGTCGAATCGGTGGAACGTCTGGGAGATGGGGAAGATAAATAATTTATTTTCCTGTTGCTGCTTAGTAGCTAAGGTGGTTTTTTTCTATAAAAAGACAATATTTATCTAGTTATTTTTCTCTAGTTTAGATGCCATAGCCCGGTTAAGGTCAATTGCTTGGTTGCGGGAAGATAGCAGGGTGATGGCTAGTTGGCTATTTTTGGTAATTATTTTAACTTCAATCGTAAGAAGTCCCACCCCTACCCGACAGGGAGGTGTTGGGATGAATTACGAACCGGATATGTGGTAAAATCCCAAGTGTAGGTGTAACCCAATTAAATGCAGAAATGCAGCCTGCAAATAAAGATGTTTTTAGGACTAAAAGACCGTGGGGCGCACGGCTTGAAAGCTCAGTCAATGTCCTCATAGAGGAGTCGCTGAGAAGCCTGTACTTACTCGAAGAGAAGTGTAGGTACGTCACAAGTTGATATTGGCTTTTAGAGGCAAAAGTAATGGGGTTTTGTTTATTTTGAAAGAGAGTAATTTTGGGGATAAGACCCCTCCCCAGCCTTTCCCTATAAGGAGAGGGAGCAAGCTTTTTTCCCTCTGCATCGGGGGAAGGGGTGAATAAAATTTACTAGACCTCTTGCATAAATCATGGAACGCCCCCTAAATCCCCCAATCCTGATACCGCTGGCGAAATATTTCGTAATTTTTTGAGACCACTGAAAGCCCCCTAAATCCCCCAATCCTGGGGGACTTTGAGTCAGTACTCCCCCAGAATTGGGGGCTGGGGGGCTTAAAAAACTAAGTCGCAAATGACTACTCAAGCGATTCGTGCTTGTTTGTGGCGGGATATTCCCATTGCTTACCTGTCTCGCATGGGCTATTGTTACGGGCGGGTGATGTCGATTAAGCGGGGATTTCGTCAGTTATCCCATTATCAGCAGCAGTTGGTATTAGGCGATCGCCTCAAGACAGCCAGGGCAATTGTTACTGCCAAGCTGAAAAACTCCCGTATCTTACTGCGGCGGCAGTTACGGCGCAATCAGTCGGCGTTACTTGAACGGGTAATTCAGAGTTTAGATCATCTGGCAACTCAGGCCAGTCTTGCTGATTCGATTGAACGGTTGATGGGGTTTGAGGGTGCGGGTGCAGCGCAGTATTTCTCGGCTTTTGGGGAATGTTTGAGGCATCCGGAGTTTGT
>JBAUJE010000470.1:0-3744 GCA_049683475.1 Coleofasciculaceae cyanobacterium
TTAGCATGAATGAGTCAAATGACTCGCTGTTAGGCTCGGTTGTCTATGCAAGGGGGAGTCGTTCCCCCTCATGTCTTAAAGCCAGAGGCTCCCCGACTCCCCCTTCCGAACCCCGATTTCCGGTGGAGGGGGAGGGAGGGATGGGGGTAATAGGGTGATGAGGTAATGAGGGAGAAATTGTGTTGAATTAACAATTTTCCATTTTCCATTTAACAATTTTCTATTTTCAACAAACAAATTCTAATCTGTCGCCAAAAATACGATTAAATTTAGATATTTTGATAATCTATGTTGTGTTATGGTGTCTACTTATCAATATCAAGTGCGCTTGAATTCTCATTAAGAGATGAATTTAAAAACAAAGTCCTTTATCAATCTGACTAAAACAACGAGAATACCACCAGTAATTGGTATTACTAGCGGTCAGATGAAGGAAGATGGCAAATTTTACTCTCCTGTTGGTTATGCTCAGGCAGTGCAGCTTTCTGGTGGCATTCCTGTTTTGTTGCCTCCCCTTAACCAAGATCCGGCTCTTATTTTGCAAGTAGTAGATGGTCTAGTTTTCTCTGGTGGTGGAGACTTAGACCCAGTTCACTACGATGGTTTACCCCATCCCAGTATCTATGGTGTAGATCCGGGTAGGGATGAGCCAGAACTAGCATTAGCAAAGTTAGCAGTGCAAAGCAACAAACCAATTCTAGGTATCTGTCGCGGTCTAGAAGTACTAATGGTAGCCAGTGGTGGGGACTTAGTCGCCCACGTGCCAGAGGAATTTGGTGAGGATATAGCCCATCGAAGAGCGGTGCTAGAACCCTGTGAACATAGTGTCAAAATTATTGCCAACACCCAGTTAGCTAAAATTATTGGCAGTGATGAGGTAACGGTTGTCTCCTGGCATCATCAAGCTGTACGTACCGTACCAGCCAATTGGCGTATTTCTGCCTTAGCACCTGATGGCTTAATTGAGGCTTTAGAACATGAACGCCATCCTTTTGCCCTTGCCTTACAATGGCATCCGGAACTTTTAACTAAAGATCCTGCTCATCTGGGTATTTTTCAGGCTTTCATTAAAGCAGCAAGTCTTCATAAAGCTTGTCTGGCTGCTTAAAATTTCCGGCTGTTATGCAAATTTCACTAAGCCGTCCCATCCGCATCAACGCTGTGTTGGGTAGTTGTTAATACTCGAAAACTTCTGCCAACATCAACCCTTCAGCTACTTTAGTAACAGCACCAGTCATCGTAATCATAAAATCATTGCTAATGTCTATCGCAATTTGTCCTCCTGGCATATGAACAGCGATCGCACAATCACACAAACCCAATCTGTGAGCAACAGCCGCCGCCGCACTACTACTACTGCCAGATGCTAAGGTGTAACCAGCTCCTCTTTCCCAAATCTCAATCTGAATATTTCTACGATCAAGAACTTTCATAAACTGAACATTAGTACGCTTCGGAAAGTAAGGATGAACCTCTAGCAGAGGACCATACTGTTTGGCAATTTCGGGTGTAACTTCAGGTAAGTTGATGACGCAATGGGGATTACCAATTGTCGCTGCGCAAAAGGTAAAGGTTTGGTCGGCAACAGCAATACCTTCTCCTAAAACTTCTCTGGAGTCTCCCTCTACAGGAATCTTTTCACTTTGGAAACTCACATGACCCATTTCTACTTGAACACTTTTGCCTGAATCAACAACCCGCGCTTTAACCCGTCCGCCAAGGGTATCAATATCAAATTCTTCTTCTCTAACAAGCTGGTTATCCCACAAATAGCGAGAGAAGATTCTCAATCCATTGCCACTTTTCTCTGCTTCACTGCCATCTGGGTTAAAAATCCTTAATCCAAATCTTGCCTCGTCCGATGGTAGCGAACCAAACAAAATTCCGTCTGAGCCAATGCCAAAGTTTCGATGGCAAATTCGCTCAATTTTTTCCGAGGTTAATTCAAAGAATAGGTCTTGAGGATTAATGACTAAATAATCATTTCCGAGAGCGTGATACTTGGAGTATTTCACTTGAGTAAAAGTATATAGCTTTTCTTAAGTTGAGGAGATAGTAGTGCTCTCCATAGTTTGCCCATTATATTTGAATTGTTATAGTGCGTTCAGGCTTTCCGTACACCTGCCAAAATTAAGGCGATCGCCTCTTGCCGATGCTGCTCTAACATGGCTTTACTCAAAAGCCGCTTACCTTGAGGATGGTGCTGGATATTTCCTGCACCGATGAAATAAAACAGACAGGCTCCCATAATATTAATTGCTGATTGAAATGGGTCAAGTTGACGAAATGTTCCTTCAGTAATACCTCGTTCTAAAATTTTTACCAAAATTGTATCAATGTCTAGAGAACTACTGCATTTATAGTATTTGCCTTGATTTTGTACAGCTTCATGAAACATTATCATTGGCAACTTTGGATTACGTGACACGCAATCTAACAATGCAATCAGGAACTTCTCTAACGCCACTTCAGGAGAAAGATGATTTAAATCTAATTGTTGACTGGTCTGTAAAAGGTCTGAGTGCGATCGCTCCAAAACTGCCTGATACAACCCCTCTTTATCCTTGAAGTAGTAATAAATCATTGACTTTGCCACACCTGTTTTAGCCGCGATCGCTTCTGTCCTAGCAGCAATAAAACCATGTTGTGCAAACTCAACTTCCGCAGCTGCCAAAATAACTGCTTGAGTGGCTTGAGCATCCCGTACTGGCTTGGTTTTTCCTGCCTTTTCAGCTTTTGCTTGACGTGCCACGGCCTTTTTAATGTTTCAACAGACTGGTTCTGGTTAAGTCAGTATAGCTCCTATCAACTAAATAGTCAGTTGACAAAACGGCGTGGGTTGGGTTTAATCAAAATTAATCAACTGACAAGTCTGTCAGTTAACTATTTAATCTCCTTGGGAAAATATGCACACAGCCAAGAGATTCATTATTGTTGGTGGTGGAATCGGCGGTGCGGCAACGGCACTTGGTCTGCACCGTGCTGGTTTTGATGCTGTAGTCTACGAACAGACTAAAGAGTTACGGGAAATTGGTGCTGGTATCGCTCTGTGGGCAAACGCAACTCACATCCTCAAGCAGTTGGATTTGTTAGAAGAGGCAATTCAAGTGAGCTGTCCTACGACAAATTATCAATTCAACTCACAACGGGGTAAAGAGTTAGTCAATGTGCCTGTAGATGGTTTTGAATTGCCTGTTTTAGGAATTCATCGTGCAGAACTCCATCAGCTACTATGGAAAAATTTACCTCAAGAAAAATTGTTTCTGGGAGAGAAGTTTAAGCGGTTTGAGCATAATGAGAAGCAAGTCTGGGCATATTTTGCTTCTGGCTTAAGTACAGAAGGGGATGCTTTGATTGGTGCAGACGGTTTGCGATCGCAGGTACGAGCAGAACTTTGGGGTGATCAACCACCCATCTATCGAAACTTTAAGACCTGGCGGGGACTGACAAATTACGTCCCGAGTGAATACCGTCCTGGCTATATTCAGGAGTTCTTAGGACGTGGTCAAGGATTCGGCTTCATGATGTTGGGTAAAGGAAAAATGTATTGGTATGCCGCAGCTTGTGCAGCAGAAGCCCAACCTGATGCTGCAATTGGTCGCAAAAAAGAGCTGGAAAATATGTATCAGGATTGGTTCCCAGCCATTCCTAAGTTGATAGCTGCGACCAATGATGCTGATATTTTGACAACAGATCTCTATGATCGCCCCCCTACTCAACCCTGGAGTCAGCAGAACATTACCC
>JBAUJE010000471.1:0-2737 GCA_049683475.1 Coleofasciculaceae cyanobacterium
TTTTAATTAGCTCCCCATCAGACGTTGCTAAGAATTTTTCCAATCCAACATCGATACCTAAAGGATGTCCTGATGGTGGTGTGTCTGGAATATTAACGTCAAGTTGCAATGACAGCATGACGTAATACCCAGATGCCTTCTTAACAACTCGTGCTTGTTTTAGCTCAAAAGCATTAGGTATTGGTCGGTGCATAATGACTTCGACCTTACCTAAGTGAGGAAGTTTCACCCAACCCTCACCCAGGGGGCTTTTAAGCATCTGAGGATAAACAAACGACCGCATTCGACCAAACTTCTTAAAGCGTGGAGAACCGTTTCCTTTGCGCTTCATATCTTCAAATGCGGTGTCTAGCTTCCTTAGTACTTGTTGAAGAACCTGAGCATTAACACTCCTCAATTCTTGATTGGTTTTCTTTGCAACCGTTAGTGCTTTTTCTTGAAAACTTTTACTTGGATAGGGAGCGTCAGCAGGGATAATGTATTCCGATTGAATTGAACAAGCATTGACCCTACACTTACGTGAGTTAATCCAATCTTTACGTTCCCGTAAAGCATAATTCCAGACGCGGCGACACACGTCTAGTGTTTGCTCAATGAGCATCACCTGGTCTGGACTTGGATTAATTTTGTAGGCGTAAGTAAGGTTGAGCATTCCAATATTTTAGAAAATCTACTGGTATTTAACAACTTGGTAGATTGTTAATTTCAAGCACGTTGAGTACTTAAAATTAACTTGGGGGAGTCTGCCGACCGAACCTGAATGCATTCAGGTTCGCAAGCGGCAGTGCATTCGGCACCATGTACCTACGCCCAACCCTACGGGTATGGACGCAGCACTATCGCTCCCCCAAACCCCTACATTCAGGTAGACAAACTAAAATTGAAGATGAAACTGGCGATCGCTCAACTTAATCCCACCATTGGTGATCTCACTGGCAATGCCCAACGGATTTTAAATGCGGCCCAACAAGCAGCTAGTCAAGGAGTTCGCCTTTTACTCACACCAGAATTATCTTTGTCTGGCTATCCTCCTAGGGACTTGTTACTAAATCCCAGTTTTGTCCACTTAATGGCTGGGACTTTAAAACAGTTAGCCCAAGATTTACCCCCCCAACTGGCAGTTTTAGTTGGAACAGTAGAGGAAAATCCTAAAGCTCATCTGGCTGGTGGCAAGGCTTTATTTAATAGTATTGCTTTATTGGAAAAGGGTAGGGTGCAACAGACTTTTCATAAACGGCTCTTACCCACCTATGATGTTTTTGATGAAAATCGCTACTTTGAGCCAGGATTAGAAAGCAATTCTTTCTCCTTAACCCTTGATGAGTTAACAGAGAAAATCACCATTGGTGTCACCATCTGCGAGGACATGTGGAATGATGAGGAGTTTTGGGGTAAACGCAACTATCAGGTTAACCCGATTGAAGATGTAGCCAAGCAAGGGGTAGATTTAATTGTTAATCTCTCCGCCTCACCCTACAGTGCCGGTAAGCAGCAACTACGAGAAGCAATGTTGCTCCATAGTACCAAGCGCTATCAAAAACCAATCCTTTATGTTAATCAAGTGGGGGGTAATGATGACCTAATTTTTGATGGCAGTAGTGTGGCATTTAACCGAGGAGGTGAAAAGGTTTGTTTACTTCCTGCTTTCACTACAGATTTAGCAGTTATTGAATGGGACAAACAAAAACGAGACTTAATACCTGCCAAAATTTCCCTAGCAGCTGCCAACCTTGACGAAGAAATTTGGTCAGCCTTGGTTCTAGGGGTACGAGACTACGCTTCTAAATGTGGCTTTAAACAAGTGGTAATTGGTTTAAGTGGAGGTATTGATTCTTCTTTAGTGGCGGCCATTGCTGCTGAAGCCTTGGGACCAGAAAATGTTTTAGGGGTTCTCATGCCCTCTCCTTATAGTTCCCAACATTCCCTAACAGATGCTCAAGCATTAGTAGAAAACTTGGGTATTAAGTCTCAGACGCTGGCAATTGAGAAGTTAATGCAGGGTTACGATCAAGTATTAGAACCCCTCTTTGCTGGGACAGAGTTTGGCGTTGCTGAGGAAAATATTCAATCGCGGATTCGAGGTAACTTATTAATGGCGATCGCTAATAAGTTTGGTTATTTGCTTCTGTCCACTGGCAATAAGTCAGAGATGGCGGTAGGTTACTGCACTCTCTATGGCGATATGAATGGTGGTTTAGCTGTCATTGCTGATTTGCCGAAAACCCGCGTTTATTCAGTGTGTCAGTGGCTTAACTCTGATCAGGGATTTAACTTATCTCACCATCTCAAAGCAAAAACTGACAATTCCCTATTGGAAATTATTCCTGCTAATGTCTTAAGCAAACCCCCCAGTGCTGAACTCAAGCCTGGTCAAGTTGACCAAGATTCCCTACCTTCCTATGATGTACTCGATGATATTTTGCAACGGCTAATTCATGATCACCAAGGGGTAGCTCAAATCATTGAAGCTGGCCACGATGCCAGTTTAGTTGATCGGGTGATGGGAATGGTAGCTAGGGCTGAATTTAAGCGTAGACAAGCACCCCCAGGATTGAAGGTGACAGATCGTGCTTTTGGTACAGGTTGGCGTATGCCAATTGCTAGTCGTTGGGTACTGAGATCACCCCATGCCTAGAAGGGCAGGGGGTTCCATAAGTTACTCCAACTCTCCCCAGCTCTCGGATAAGTCGAACAAACATAATTGTACGGCTTCTCCTACAGCATCTGGGTTCTTATT
>JBAUJE010000472.1:0-6309 GCA_049683475.1 Coleofasciculaceae cyanobacterium
AGATAGGGGAGATGGGGGAGATGGGGGAGATGGGGGAGATGGGGGAGATGGGGGAGATGGGGGAGATCCATTAAGTTCTATACTTTGTCAGACTACGCTGATAACTCCCTCACCTCTTTACCCTTCTTCCTACTACCTACGAATTCTCTGCAATTCCTGCTCAGCCTTACTTGCCCATTGAGGGTTACCTTGGGTACGGTAAAGATCTCTGGCATATTGCAAAACCTGCTGAGCATCGGCTAAGCGGTTCTGACGCATAAATACTAAACCTGCTCCATAGTAAGCATTGGCATAGTTAGAATCAGCAACTGCTGCTTGTCGAAAAGCCGCCAGGGCTGCGTCCAAATTTCCCTGATTGAAGAAAATTGAACCCAGACTATAATGAGCTTCTGGATATTGGGGATTAATTTTAATCGCTTGCTGTAATGCCTTTGTTGCCTCTCCAACTTGACCTTGTTGTAAATAAATTGAACCTAAATGATAGGCAGGTTCAGGGGCATTTGGGCTAAATTGTATTGCGCTTTTAAAGGCTGTAATTGCTTGGTCTACTTCCCCTAATTGGGAAAGTACTAAACCATAGTTGTAATGAGCCACACCCAAACTAGGGTCAAGTTCAAGTGCCTGTTTCAAATAAGCCTGCGCTTGCGGTAAATTATTACCTTCAAACAGTGCTGCCCCCAAATTAGCAAAGGCTAGGGCAAAGCTGGGGTCTGTCTGAGTTGCTTGGTAAAAAGCATCTGCCGACTCCTGTAGCTCACCTATCTGTCGCAAGGCTAACCCCAAATTATAATGGGCTGGTGCTAGCTCAGGATTAAGCCGAGTTGCCTCTCGAAATGCAACAATTGCTTCTGGTAAGTTGCCTTGTTGAATCAGTTTTAGTCCTTGATTAAGCTGTTCAAGGGCCGCCGGTTGGGTTGGTTTAATTGCAGGGTAGGACTGTGCTAAGGGTTCGGTCGCCAGGGAGGAGACTGGTAGGGTTATGCTTCCGCTTAGCAATAATAAAGATGATAAAGTTAGCCTAACAAAAAGCTTAATATTGACTAACGTTAAGCTTATCTGCAGTAAATCCCACTGTTTTCGGCAACAAATACCTTTATAAATGTTGCTTTTCTTCATAAAAATTACAGATTATTCATTCAAATTAAGTTAACTTAAATTTAAATTGAGTTTACCTTAAAAGACATTGCAAGTTTCATTAAATTACTCCCAGAACGCGCTAATCTCAAATATTAGATAGCGTTGATCCCAAAGAAAGTCTTGACGCTGGTGAGCCTTGAGATAAACGAAGGCACTAGGAGTGCCGACAACAAAAGGTAAAGGCTGTGTCAGACCAAGTCAAACCCCTCAATATTATTCTGGGAGTAATTTATGAGCGAAAAAGTCATTTCTACTACCCGTAATGTGGCTGTTGTCGGTCCTTATCTGAGTGGTAAAACAACCCTGCTAGAAAGCTTGTTGTTTGTCAGCGGAACTCTCTCTCGCAAAGGCAACATTAAAGATGGTAATACAGTCGGGGACGGTACAACCGAAGCACGAGATCGGTCAATGACTGTAGAGGCAAATTCTGCCAGTACTGAATATAAAAACATTCGCTTTAACTTTTTAGACTGTCCTGGCTCGATTGAGTTTGCTCAAGAAACTTACAATGCTTTAGTTGGTGTAGATGCTGCTGTAGTAGTTTGTGAACCAGTACTTGAGCGTGTTCTAACCCTAGCCCCCCTCTTTAAATTCCTGGACGATTGGGAGATACCCCACCTAGTCTTTATCAACAAAATGGATCGGTTCCATTGTAACGACGGGACTTGGGGCCGCAACTACCGGGAGGTGCTTGAGGCCCTAAAAGAGGTTTCGACACGACCCTTAATACCCCATCAATACCCGATTGGCAAAGGAGAAGAGCTAATCGGGTTTATTGATCTAGTGACAGAACAAGCCTTTCACTATCACGACGGTGCCCCTGCTGACCCAGTGCCAATGCCGGAGTCTTTGCAAGAGCAGGAGCATGCAGCGCGAGCAGAAATGCTGGAGGCTTTGGCCGACTTTGACGACCACCTGCTAGAAGAACTTTTAGAAGAAATTGAACCACCCCAAGAGGAGATTATCAAAGACCTGAGAATGGAATTGGGGGCAGATTTAATTGTTCCTGTTTTTATGGGCATTGCCGAAAAAGATTATGGTGTCAGGCACTTGCTTGATGCAATGTTGCGGGAAGCACCTACACCGGAAACTACAGCCAACAGAAGGGAACTAGGCGGCGACAGGGAGACGACTGTAGCACAGGTACTCAAAACCTATTACACTCCTCAAGGTGGCAAACTTTCCCTCGTGCGTGTTTGGCAAGGTCAGCTTACCGATGGCATGAACCTCAATAACATTCGGGTTGGTGGCTTGTACCACCTACTAGGTCAGCAACAACAATCAATTAATGAAGCTTCTGCGGGTGATATTGTTGCAGTCGGTCGTTTAGAAGACATTCAAACTGGAGATACTCTAACTGATAGTGTAGAGCAGTCAGAACTAGAATTAGCTAAGGCTGAGCAAATTAAGCCAGTCTATGCTTTAGCAATTACCCCAGAAAAACGCAAAGATGAAGTGAAGCTTTCTAGTGCTATAACCAAGCTTCTAGAAGAAGATCCCTCCTTAGCTTGGGAACAACACGGTGACACTAACGAAATCATCCTTTGGGGACAGGGGGATATTCATATACAGGTAGCTCTAGATCGGCTGCGGCGCAAGTATAACTTACCAATGACTACAGGCTTGCCCCAAGTACCTTACAAGGAAACTATTCGCAAATCCACCACTTCCCACGGACGCTATAAGCACCAAAGTGGTGGTCACGGTCAGTTTGGTGACGTTTATCTCGACATCAAACCACTATCCCGTGGTGAGGGCTTCAATTTCTCCAATACCATTGTTGGTGGTGTCGTACCTCGGCAATATATTCCCGGTGTTGAAGTAGGAGTGCGGGAGTATTTAGGTCATGGACCTCTGGGTTTTCCGGTAGTTGATGTGGAAGTTACCTTAACTAATGGCTCTTACCACTCTGTTGATAGCTCTGAACAGGCATTTAAGCAGGCGGCGAGACTAGCAATGACTGAAGGTATGCCTAATTGCGAGCCACTACTTTTAGAACCAATCATGGTGATTGAGGTATCTGTACCGGCAGAATTTACCTCCAAAGCACTGCAATTGATAACTGGTCGTCGTGGACAAATTCTTGGCTACGAGGCCGTTGTAAACTGGCAAGGTTGGGATTGTGTCTCAGGCTATCTGCCCCAAGCGGAAATGCATGACTTTATTATCGAGTTGCGATCGCTTACCCTAGGCATCGGTTTCTTTGACTGGAAATACGACCACCTGCAAGAAGTTCCAGGTAAAGTAAGCGAAAAGGTTTTAGCAACTGTTGAGCAAACTAACGGAAATGGTAATGGTAAAGCCTAATTCTGACTCTCTTTAAACTGCCTAAGTCCCGCTGGGTGCAAAATCTAAGTTAAGCTGTTGGCGAACAATTCAGACAATAGTAGAGACGTAGCATGCTACGTCTCTACTAAATTTGCTCATGTCAAAACCCATTGCTCAAACTTCAGGCTTGTTCAGTCAAATACCTGGACGTGCTTATCTATTAATCGCTATTATTATTTTTGCGGCGGCTAACTCGGTTATCCGCAAGTTAACAGATATTGGGGCGCAAAATCTAATTGATGGTCGCAATCCCATTTCATTCTGCAATGTTTTGTTTGTCGGCAATATTTGCGCCTTAATTGCCCTGCTTTTACTCTACGGGAAACAGTGGAATTTCCAGGCGCTGAAGCAGCTATCTTGGACAGATTGGCTAGGTTTGACGGGAGTAGCGATTCTATCGGGAGCCCTAGCGCCTGCTTTAACATTCATGGCTCTTGATTTGACAATGGTCAACAATGTGGTTCTGATTGGACGAATTGAACCTCCCTTAATCCTTGCTTTATCTGTATTGCTGCTCAAGGAGCGAGTTAATGGTTGGGTTGTAGCAGGCGCAGTTGTCTCGTTTATTGGCGTTGTCCTCACCATCGTCCTACAATCTCCAGGGGAAGAGATGATGGCAATGGGAGGACTTGAGATAGGACAAGGTGAGCTGATGGCCGCAGGGGGAGCCGTCTCTCTGGCATTTTCTACCATCATTAGCAAAATTAAGCTTCGCCAAATTCCCTTGGGCATCTTTAGTATCTATCGCATGGCCATGGCCTCCTTGCTCTTTTTTGCCGTGGTTATTAAGTTGTTTGAGCCAAGTCATTTTGCCGATGTCTTCTCTCCCTTTTTGTGGCAGTGGATGTTGTTCTATGGGATGGTGATTGTGGTGGGTGGTCAATTATGTTGGTTTACGGGTTTAAAAACCACTGGTGCATCAGATGTTTCATTAGCAAGTTCCTTTAGCCCCATTGCCGGAATCTTAGCAGCGTATTTGCTTTTAGGCGAAGAACCGACTGTTGCTCAATATATTGGCGGGAGTGTAGTAATCGTCGGTATTGTCTTGAACCAGATTGGAGTTTTTCGCAAGACTGCTCAAACAACTACTCCTCCTCAGGTTAGTCCCGCTAAGGAAATGGATATGGAAGTCGGTTTTAAAGGGGTTTAGCGTCTGTTAGGTCAATTGGAAAATAGGGTGTAGGGTGTGAGACGGTACTAGATTGCAATAATCTATACGAACACTTCATCAAAGTTTCGTTATTCTTTAATATTGCTTTAGACAAAGACTGATAAAGTAGAAGCTGGCAAATATTACTACCCTGCTCAAGTTGTAATAACGGCGGGACAAGGTCTGGAGCTAGTTGGAACTGTTGACTTTATCCGACTCAAACCCAATGTTGAAACAAATCGCAAAATTCTTTGAGGCTCAATAGTACCCCTTAGGGATACCCCCCATCCTCTGTAGGTGTATCAGGTAATTCAAGGAGAGGACAAATAGCTGAAAAGCATTATTTACTGGGCTTTGCACGATTCAATCCATTCATAGCCCATCATGGCGATGAACTCTTGGTAAATTAAGGGTTCGGGGCGGTGATGGGCTCGGATAACTACTGATTTGGTTAAAGATAGGAAGTAGTTTCTATTACTATTTTTTCATTTCAAGAGCTACTTTCCGTTTAACGTGAATACTTTTCATGTGTTTCTTAACCGTATTGGGCGTAATATCAAGCTCGGTTGCGATTTGCTTGTAGGTATAGTTAGCTTGATGGAGCAACCAAACCTCCATTTCGCGGGGAGTAAGACCATACTTCTGAGCATCCTCGATCATCATTTTCCTGCTCGATTGATGTCTGTCCTCTATTATCAGCAAAAGAAGAGGGTTTTCGGTAGGGTCTAGTCTAAGCCATTGTACTTTTAGATGAAAAGCAGAGGAGTTATCTGTTACGACTTCTGACGAAATTTGCCAAAGTTGATTAGGAAATAAATTGCCGCTGTCAATTAAAGCTTGACAAACATGCCAAATTTCGTCAGGTAATGAATTTGTTTGTGATTGACTTTGATTAAGTTTGCTGATAAGTATATTTGCGTGTTTATTGATATAAATCAATTCTTTTTGTTCTGTTAAAATTAAAATGCCTTTCATTAAATCTTCAATTACATACTGCAATAAGTTGGCAGGCATTGAATTGGCAGAATGCACGTTGGACAGGATTTCATCTTGGATTCTTTGTTGCTCTGCTATATTACTAATTCTGTTGATTTGATTCATGATCACAAATTAATTTCAGCTCAGTAAACTTTTCTTGTCAATCTGGTTTAGTTAAAAGCTAAAAGCCAGATTTTTTTATCTACAAGACTAATTTACTAATTTACTGAGCAAGATTTAAGCAAAATTAATCTATACTCGAATAATAATATTGTATTTATAATGCTTTGGCTGTTATTTGGTTTTAGTTAGTATTTATTGTTTTTATATGTAGTTATAATAATGAAAATTTATTTTGTGCAACAAAGCACATTTATTGATGACAATTAATCTGGCTATTTCGTTAAAAACCCATCAAAACACTTAGTATAAATATCTAGAGAGCAGTTCAAAATTTTATTTTGAACACTCAACAAAAACCTAACATCGTTCTTTTATGATAAGACTTTAAGCTAGATTTTTCTCAACATTAAAATTATCTAATTCAACTCAAAAAAAGAGTACCCAGGTAGGGTACTTATGAAAGCCTAAGTAGCTCTGTCATCATGCAGATAGTTAGACAAGCAAAGGACAGATAAGCAGAAGGCGAGAAGCCTAAAAGCTAATTCCCCTAAGACTTGCTGACTACTGAAAAAAGTAACAAAACGCGAGAATAA
>JBAUJE010000473.1:0-9767 GCA_049683475.1 Coleofasciculaceae cyanobacterium
CCCCCCATTAACTGCACAAATTTTTTTGTTATAGTTAAACCCAAGCCAGTTCCTTCAGCAGATTTTCTACCTCTTTCTGTTTGCACAAAGGCATCAAATATACTTGACAATTCTTTTTCTATAATGCCAGAGCCAGTATCTTCGACAGTAAAGATTAGGAATTGAGAATAATCGCTGGTTTTAACTGCTGAATTAGGTAGGAAAGGTTGGTTTTCAAGAGTATTTTTCACTTCTCCTTGAGCACTCACCATCTTTAGCTCTACCCGTAAGGTAACATTACCGTATTCTGTAAATTTAATTGCATTAGAGAGTAGATTAATTAAACATACTCGCAGTTTCTTTTGGTCAGTCCTCACATATTGAGGTACATCGGAATGTACATTAAATAATAGCTGTATTTTTTTTTGTTCTGCCTTGACTTGAAACATCGCTTCTAGATTATCAAGCAAACGATATAAGTCAAAGCAGCTTTCATCTAAAGAAATTAATCCTGCTTCTATTTTTGACAGATCCAAAACATCATTAATTAATTCTAGTAAGTGTTCACCAGAGCGACTAATAATTTCTAGACATTCTCGTTGCTCAGAACTAAGTTGGTGATTACGGTTCATTACTTGGGTAAAACCCAGAATTATATTGAGGGGAGTTCTGAATTCATGGGACATGTTTGCCAAAAATTCACTTTTAGCTTGATTAGCAGCCTCTGCAGCTTCTTCAGCTTTTTTGCGTTCCTGAATTTCTAGCTGTAGCTGTTCATTTTGTGCTTGTAGTTGTCCAGACAGCCGCCGAATCATTAATTGGTGTTCAATGCGAGCTAAAACTTCCTCAACTTGGAAAGGTTTGGTAATATAGTCTACACCGCCAACTTGAAATGCTCGGACTTTATCTATTACTTCATCTAAGGCGCTAATAAAAATGACGGGTATGTTGCTTGTTTTTTCCTCAGCTTTCAATTCTTCACAAACTTCATAGCCGTTAATCTCTGGCATTTTGATGTCAAGCAGAATTAAATCTGGTGGTGAGATAGATGCTGTACGAATTGCCATTTTCCCTTTAGCCGCACCCCGGACTTTATAGCCTTGCTCAGAAAGGGTATTGGAGAGAAGCTGTAAGCTTTCTAATGTATCGTCAACAATTAATATATTGCCTTTTTCCATTTCCATTGATTATTGATAAAATTATTTTTTTGTAATTCTTTTTTTATAGTTTTATATTCGCTTCTACTAAATCAATAATCTTATCACAACGAAAGCTATTGACCCAATTGTTTAAGGTTTGGTGTAAAGAAGTATGAGTTGGTGGTATTTGTTCCAAGAGTTGAAAAATTTGCTCGTCATCGATTAGGTTAGCCGCTTGATATAGTTGTTTGACCCATTCTGCTGGCATTGCAGCTAAAGATTCTTGTAAACCTAGAGTTGTTTCTACTTCTTCTGAACCTACTATCTTTAACTCTTTGTAGATGTAGCGCACTCCCAAGTAGCGAGTCATCTTGTCAAAGATCATTCCTTCCCTAAAAGGCTTGCGAACAAAATCATCACAACCTGTAGATAAAATAACAGCTCTTTCTTCTTCTAAAGTGCTAGCTGTCAGAGCAATAATGGCTGTTGCTTGGCCTTTAAGATGGCGTTTAATTTGTCTAGTCGCCTCATAGCCATCCATAACAGGCATGCGCATATCCATCCAAATTAGGTGTGGTTCAAATGTTTGCCAAATGGCGATCGCTTCTTTGCCGTTGCAAGCTTCTTGTAGTTCAAAACCAAGGGGTTCAAGTAGTCTTACCAGAAGCTGGCGATTGTGAATTTTGTCATCGACAATTAAGATACGATAGTTAGGCTGGTTGGCTTCTAGGGCAATGACTTGGTGGCTAGGTTGTTTGTCGTCGATACTTGCCCCATCAGCTATTTTAATATTGATATCAAATCTAAAGATTGTGCTTTGTCCAGGCTGGGAACTGACGCTGATATCTCCCCCCATTAATTGCACAAATTTGCGAGCTATGGGCAAACCTAGACCTGTTCCTTCTTGAGAGTCTATACCAGTTTGAGTTTGCACAAAAGCCTCAAATAAATAGTCTAGTTCATTGGTAGCAATGCCTTGGCCCGTATCTTCTACCTCGAAGGTGATCAGTTGTTGAGGAGGAGGTGAGGAGGTGAGGGGAGGAGGAGGTGAGGAGGTGAGGGGATGAGGAGGTGAGGAGGTGAGGGGATGAGGAGGTGAGGAGGTGAGGGGATGAGGAGGTAAGGAAAAATCTCCCCCTGCTCCCTCTGCTTCCCATCTCCCTATCTCCCTATCTCCAAAAGCCCTTACCAACACCCTTCCTACTTGGGTAAACTTGATGGCATTAGTGATCAGATTAATCAAAACTTGGCGTAATTTGCTCTGATCTGCACAGATGTATTGGGGAAGATTAGGACTACATTCAAAAACTAGCTGCAAACCTTTATCCTCAGCTTTAAGATGAAACATATCTTCTAAATCATCAAGCAGACGGTAAAGATCAAAGTTACTTTCATTGAGGGTAGTCCGTCCAGCTTCAATTTTAGATAAATCTAGGACATTATTAATTAGGGTAAGCAGGTGTTCCCCACTGCGGCAAATGATACTAATATCTTGCTGTTGTTCTGGGGTTAGACTTTGGCTACGGGTTAGCAGTTGGGAAAAACCAAGAATAACATTGAGGGGAGAGCGCAATTCGTGACTCATATTAGCAAGAAAGCTACTTTTCGCTCGATTAGCAGCTTCGGCAGATTCCTTGGCTTCTTGCATAGCTGTTTCTGCCTGTTTACGCTGATCGATATTGCGTGCTACCCAAATCACGGAATTATTGGGCATTGGTGAAATACTCGCAGCAAACCAAATTTCTCGCTCATTTAAAGATAAGCTGTAATCAAAGCTAACTGTCTGTTGGGTTTCTAAAACTTGCTGAATTTTATTCCACCAAATCTCGCATCTTTCCTCTATAAAAAATTGTTCAAGGGTGATGTTAAGGGGGTCAGTTTCTGCTGAATATAAGTGACTAATGTTAGTAGGTATAACTTCGATTACCCTTTGTTCGTCAATGACTAACACAATGTCAGTCATTGCTTTAAAAATCGCCCGAATTTGCTGTTCAGAACTACGAAACTTTTCTTCTAGTAACTTGCGTTCAGTAATGTCGCGGGCAACCCAAATAACTGAATCAGCAGAAATGCGTGAAATATTAGCGGCAAACCAAACATCTTGTTGACCAAGCTTCAGGCTATACTCAAAACTGACAGTTTCTCCAGTAGCCAAAGCTTGTTGAATATGTCTCAAAAAAGTATCAGCTTGTTGAGCAGCAAATACTTCTCTGATTCTTTTGCCTAATAAAGCTTCAGGAGGCTGGTAAAGTAGTCTTGAATTGTTAGATATAACTTTGAGGTATTTGCCTTGGGCATCAATAACAAAAATTAGTTCCGTCATCGCGGTAAAAACGCCCAGCAATTCTGCCTTTGCTTTAGCTAATTCAGCAGTCCGCTGCTCGACTTTCTCCTCTAAAGAAGCATTCAATTTTTGTAATTGACTGTTAATTATTTGTAACTCTTCATTTTTCTCTGTTAATTGCTTATCTTGGGCATAGCTACGTAAGGCTTCAGTAACAGTTAATTGAAGATCTCCTTCGTCCCAAGGCTTGGCAATATAGCGGTAAAGGTTAGCTGTATTGACTGCATTTCCCACTGCCTCAGCACTTGCTTGACCAGTAAGTAATACCTTTACGGTTTTGGGGTAGTGAGTATGAATGTAGCTCAGCAGTTCGTCTCCTTTCATCCCTGGCATAATTTGGTCAGAGATAATTAGAGAAACTTCAACTCCTTCTGCTTGTAATTCCTCAAAAATTTCTAAAGCGTCTTCCCCACTTTCAGCAACTTCAATATAATAATTCTTGCCAAAGGAACGTTTAAGTTGCTCTTTGATACTTTCTAAAACAACTGGTTCATCATCAACACATAAAATTGCCTGACCACTCATTAGCTACTCCAATCCAGAGATAATTGTTTCTGCTAATTCTTGTTCTGTCCAAGGCTTGCACAAGCAACGATGTAAAGCTGCATCTTTGTTGGCTCTCTCTATTGCTTCAAAGTCAGCTTGTCCGGTGATCATGACTTTAACAATTCCAGGAAATTTCTGATGAACTTTAATCAGAAACTCATCTCCCTTCACTTCTGGCATCAGCCAATCTGATACAATAATTAAGACTTCTACTTGTGATTCTTGCAGCTCATCAATTATCTCCCAAGCTTCGCTGGCACTTTCTGCAACTTCATAAAGATATTTGTCACCGAATATCCTCTTGAGCTGCTCTTTGAGGCTTTCTAGGATAATTATTTCATCGTCAACGCAAAGAATAGCTGAGTTAGTCATGGCTAATTATGGTAAATTTTCAGTTGAGATATTTTTATTCTAGATTAACCTAATTCTCAAGTTTTAATATCAGTAGTCTCTAGGGGCAGCCAAACTTTAAAACTAGTTCGTCCAGGTTGACTTTCCAATTCAATTTTTCCTTGATGCTTTTCAATAATTTTATTGCTGATATCTAGACCTAAACCGCTTCCTTCCCCTGAACTTTTTGTGGTAAAAAATGGTTCAAAAATACGAGATTGTATTTCTGGAGGAATACCCATACCACTATCAGTAATACTGACCACTGCAAATTTAGAGTTAGTTTCCGAAGTTTCCAAGGTATCTGAATAGACTTTAATCTTTAGTATTCCCTTACCCTGCATGGCTTGAATTGCATTCTGTATCAAATTAGCCCAGACCTGATTGAGCTGATCTGGATAACAGAGGATAGGGGGCAACTGTTGATAATCTCGAATTACCTCTACTCCCCGTTTGAGTTGATTCTGATAGAGGGATAAAATCGTTTCTAATCCATTGGCAATTCCTGCTAATACCTTTTGCTCAGTAGGATCATATCGAGCATAGCTTTTGAGAGCTAAGACAACTTTTGAAGCTCTTTCTACAGCCGCTATAATATTTTGGTTATTACTTCTTAGTCTTGCAATGTCATAAACCAACTGCAAAACAAAATCGATATTAGCTAACTTGAAGAGAGGAAAAAAGATATTGATATGATCATAGATACCTAAATCGACCAAAGTATCAGCTATACTTGCTGCCTTTTCAATCTGGTTCTCTTGTAACTGAGCAATTAAATTTCGCTTAAATTGACGTTTTTCTCTTGCAGTGAGCTGCCCATTATTTTGCAGCGCCCTATCTAGTAAATCAAAAAAAATAGTTTGTTGTTCTTCATTAAGCACCTGAAACAATTCAGGCAGTTGTTCTAAAGATTCATCAAGAGCACTGGAGATGTTGCTAGAAGAAGCTTTAATTGCACCCAAAGGTGTATTAATTTCATGGGCAATTCCAGCAATTAGTTGTCCTAATGCTGCCATTTTCTCTGATAAAACGAGCTGGTTCTGGGTGGCTTTTAGTTCTTCTAAGGCTTCTGCTAAATGATCATTTTTCTCTTGCAGTCTCCTCTGCAAGGAACGATTTTCTAGGTGAGTTTCTACCCGTGCTAATACTTCTTCGACCTGAAAAGGTTTAGTAATATAGTCTACCCCACCCACATTAAAGGCTTTTACCTTATCTAGTACCTCATTAATTGCACTGACAAAAATTACTGGAATGTCCCTAGTTTGCTCATTAGCCTTAAGCTGTTTACAGACCTGATAACCATCCATTTCCGGCATCGTAATATCAAGCAAAATTAAATCTGGAGGAGAGAGATGAATACCTGATAGTGCCAATTTGCCACTGGGCATTGCTCGTACTTTATACTCTCTCTCTGTCAAAATGTTGACTAAAAGACGTAGGTTTTCCGGTGTATCATCTATAACTAGTATGTTTTCTTTTTGCTGACTGATTTGAGTATTATTCATATTTGCTTTCCTATGGCAAATCCTCTGGTATTACACTTAAAACTTTGTCATACTCAAAATTATTAAGATACTCCTCAATCACCAGAGCAAGCTGTTCATTCTTTGTCCTGATTTGCAAGATGATCGCAGCAATTAAGTCTAAATCACCCTGAAGAATTGCCCGTTTTAAGTTTACTCGCCACTCCACTGGTAGAGTGGAAATTGCCGTGGTGGTCAGAATGCTGAGCTGACTCTTTTCTCGTTTTAACGAATCATCGGAAGTTTGGTCTTCATAAAGATAGCGTACACCCAGATGCTTGTGCATGGCAGTAAAAATATCTTCCTCTCGAAAAGGCTTCCGTAAGAAATCATCACAGCCAGCAGAGAGAATCACTGCCCTTTCTTCTTCTAAGACACTGGCAGTGAGGGCAATAATAGCAGTAGCTTGTCCTTTGGTGTGGCTTTTAATTTGTTTGGTAGCTTGATAACCATCTAAGACAGGCATACGCATATCCATCCAAATTAGATGGGGTTCCCATTTTTCCCACACTTCAATTGCCTCCTTGCCATTACTAGTTTCCTTAACTTCAAAGCCAAGGGGACTAAGTAATTTAACCAACAGTTGACGATTAACTGCTTTGTCGTCAACAATTAAAATGCGGTAGTGGGGTTGGTTAGGCTCCAAGGCTACAACACGATGCCTTGGTTGTTTGCTTTCAATATCAGCAGCACTAACTATCTTCACCGGGAGTTCAAATTTGAAAATACTGCCCTGTCCCACTTCCGAGTTGACAGTAATTTCACCCCCCATCAATCTTACGAAAGAGCGTGTTAAGGGCAAACCGATACCCGTTCCCTCTTGAGCATCTTTACCAGCTTGAGTTTGCCCAAAAACTTCAAATAGTTTATCTAATTCCTCCGCCGCAACACCAGGTCCAGTGTCTTCTACCTCGAAGGTGATGAGTTGATGAGGAGGTGAGGGGATGAAGGGGTGAGGGGATGAGGAGGTAAGGGGATGAGGAGGTGAGGAGGTAAGGGGATGAGGAGGTGAGGAGGTGAGGGGATGAGGAGGTGAGGAGGTGAGGGGATGAGGAGGTGAGGAGGTGAGGAGGTGAGGAGGTGAGGAAAAATCTTCCCCTGCTCCCTCATCTCCCCCATCTCCCCTATCTCCCCCAACTCCCCATCTCCCCGTCTTCCCATCTCCCAATACCACTCGCACTGCTACTCCTCCTGCTTCTGTAAACTTGAGGGCGTTGCTGAGCAAGTTAATTAGAACTTGACGTAATTTAATTTCGTCGGTGCGAACATAGCGGGGAACGTCAGGGGAACACTCAAATAATAGCTGCAAACCCTGATCAGATGCTTTGAGGCAGAACATGTCTTCTATATCATTGACGAGATGATATAAATCAAAGTTTTTCTCGTTAAGAGTAGTCTGTCCCGCCTCAAGTTTGGATAAGTCTAAAACGTTATTAATTAAAGTAAGCAAGTGTTCCCCACTATGGCTAATAATACTGACACTTTCTTGGTGTTCTGTGGGAAGGTTTTGAGAGCGTCTCATCAGTTGGGTAAAGCCTAGAATTGCATTAAGGGGAGAGCGCAATTCGTGACTCATATTGGCAATAAAATTACTTTTAGCTCGGTTAGCTTTTTCAGCTTCTTTCTTTGATTTTTTTAGCTCTACTTCTGCCTGTTTTTGAGTGCTGATATCTTTCACCATTCCTTCGTATTGAAGTAATTTTCCCTGGGCATCTCTTACAGCACGGACAGTTTCGGAAATCCAGATAATACTACCATCGTATCTGTAAACCCTAGATTCAAAGTTTGATAGATAATTACTTTCTTGGAAAGCAGCAAAAAACTCTGCACGACGATTTGGTTTAACGTATAATTGACCATTGAACAAAGGTTGGGCGGAAATCAGTTCTACGGGTGATTGATAACCATAGATTTGAGCTAGGGCTGGGTTCACGCTTAAGTACTGCCCATCAACTGTAGTCTGAAAAATGCCATCCATAGCATTTTCAAAGATACTGCGATATTTCTCTTCTGCTTGGGCAAGGGCTTGAGTGCGTTCTTGTACTTTCTGCTCTAGTTCTTGGTGGAATTGTTCTAGTTCTTCTCCCATCTTGTTAAATGATTCGGCTAGAACTTGTAGTTCACTAATACCTTTAACTTTGATCGGCTGTTTAAATCCTCTTTTGGCAATTTTGCGGCTGGCTTCACTTAAATGGAGAACTGGTCTACTAATCCAGCGAGAGGTAATAATTCCTATGGTTGTGGCTAATAATAAGGCTATCAGACACAAGAAAATCGTCTTTTTAGTATTAGCATAAATTTGCTTCATGAAATCAGCTTCTGGCACCACCACCACAATCAGTAAGTCTAGTCCTCTACTATCTTGAAAAGGCACTACTTGCAAAAATTGTGGCTTACCTGCTATTTCAGTCTCCAGTTGCTGAGAAGTTTTAATTTGTTGTAATTCACTCCAATTAGTTGCTAAATATTGAGCGGTTTCTTGAGTAACTAGGTCGTGGCTATCTGTTGCCTTAATCAATTGTCTCTGATTTTCTTTCGTGCGGAAGGGCAGCTCTTCTGTAGAAGTTGCTACTAATTTTCCTTCGCGATCAATAATAAATGTCTGACCAGTTTTACCAATTTTTAGGCTATTTAAAAAACGACCCAGATGATCAAGACGCAGAGCTGTAATTAATACTCCTTCTAGCTCTTTTCCCTGTTCATAGACAGGCTGAAGAGCGCTAATGATCAAGGTAGGCTCCAGGAAGGAGACATAAACTGAACTCCAAGTTGGTTTACCTGCTTTAGCTGCATCTTGGTAGGAAGTATGTTGTCTGATATCAAAGTCTTCGACAACTACCGCAACTGAGGTGCGATCGCCATTTTCGTTAGTGTTATAGGAATGGAAATCAAAGTCTACAGACTCACCAGATATATTGGTTAGGAGAGAGCCATTTGCCATCTTTTCTCCGACTCTGTATTCTCCCTGCTTATTACTAACTGCGGTGAAGTTGATGTAGGGAAATAATTGTACTTGCTGCCACAGGTATTTCTCCCATGGTTGCAAGTTTTGCATGTTTAAAAAACCTAACTGTACGGCATTTAGCTTAGTTTGATTAATCTGATGGGGAGTATCTAAATAAGTTTGCAGGTTTTGCTCTATGCGATCGCTAATTTCACCCATCAATTGACCAGCGAGTTCTTCAACAGCCTGTTGTCCGTTTCTAAAGGAGAGATAACCCGTCAATCCCACTGCTGCGACAATTTGCACCACAAAGGGGACAACCAGAACTGCTCTCAGGGGAACTTTGCCAGAAACTGTTTCTATGACTTGGTTGAGTGGTTTGGGGAGCATAATGGGATTTATTGGCGCTAGAGCAAGCAAAAACTCAGATTACTAGTTTAGTTTCATATTTTCCTATCTGTGATCAGTGCAGACTTAAATTGAGTTAACATTTCGACAATTAGTTATCAGCTATCACTGTCTACTGTTCAACCAGAAAATAGAAATTTGTTAAATAGCAAATTATTAATTGGTTTATCTTCTCCCTCTCCCCCGGCTTCCCCTGCTTCCCCTTCCTCACCATCTACCCTTCTTGGGAAAAGCTAGGTTTTATTTCAGCAAATTCTCAGATAGTCCAATTAATTTTATAAATATCAATTCTTAATTATCTAGTTTTTACTTTCAGGAACTGAAGGTGAAAATGCACCAACACTATATTATTTAGGACTTACGCAGTGAAACGGAAAAATCAGGGTTCTAGGCTATAGGGTTTGCGTAGCTTTGCGGAGCAGACGCTACGCAACGTCGCTAACGCTACGCTAAGGTGCGCCCTTCAGCATTGGCCGTTAGGGCATACAGGGAAC
>JBAUJE010000474.1:0-9047 GCA_049683475.1 Coleofasciculaceae cyanobacterium
ACCGCCCAGGAACCCAATGCTACTTTTATTGCGACCAAAATATTGAGCAAAGGGATAACCCCACCACTGAGCAGTGTACCTAACTCTCCGTGGGGTAATTCTACTCCCGTCAGAGTTATAACCGACAGTATAATGAAAATAAGAACCGAAACCTTTTCCCATTTAGAAGCGTGCCAGCGTTCATAGATTGCCTGCATCCACTGCGATGACGAGGTAATCGCCACCAGGCCAATTGCTGTTCCCCCCGCTACCCCGGCCGCAAAACCACCACCCGGACTCAGATGCCCCCGAATTGCCAGTTCGAT
The DNA here is from genome assembly GCA_049683475.1 of Coleofasciculaceae cyanobacterium. GTDB lineage: Bacteria > Cyanobacteriota > Cyanobacteriia > Cyanobacteriales > Coleofasciculaceae > JBAUJE01. The sequence continues at coordinate 306 of JBAUJE010000474.1, forward strand.
ACTTACCAATGCGGCAATAGTTGCTCCTAGACGCGCCATAACAATGGAGGGTTGATCGGTAAATTGGTAGATTGTGCAAAAAGGCTTCTCATCGGCCAGCATAAATTTAGCTCCCATGATCGCGATTGTAAATACCACCACTTCAAAGATCGTGTCATACAACCGGTTGCGAAAGATAATACCCGAAACGGCATTGGGTACTCCACTGTCTTGTACAACCGATTCGACGATGGAAATATCCGATAAGTCCGCTGTTAAATTGGGCATGATCAGAAATTTGACGTACAGGGCTATCCCTGCTGCAATGTAGACCCATTTCATTAATGCTTCTCCCCTGCGTCTGGTACATTTACATAGTTTAGGCTTGTCGTTGGTGATGAAAGTTCAGCGTGCATGAGCTCATAAAGGCGTTGAACCCTAGTCGTGGTGTAATAGAGTTGAGTTTCCGGCTCAAAGGCTAACTGGTTTTGATTATCTTGCTGCAATCCCTCATATCGGGTACAAGTCGCATGGACTTCTTTGTCCATCAGCGCTTGCTGCAAAGCCCGTATATCTGTGTAGGGGACTAACTCAAGCCGCAGATAGTGTTTGCGAAGCATTTTTTGTAAGTCATCCATCAGTTGCCCAAAATGGTATGAATCGCCATCTGCCTTAATTAGACCGTTTTCGAGTACACCAAGACGCATTGTTAGGGATGAACGCACCGCAACCGCATAGAGAGTGATGGCTAGCATTGTACCCACCAATGCTTCAGTCAAAGCAACATCGGCTGCCCCAAAAAGCGCATAGACCAAGGCAGCTACCGCCCCTAGTATGCCTCGGATGACCAGAGCATGGTATGGATTGACCTGAAATACCAGCATGCACGCCGACAAAGGCAGCAGGGCAGTTATGATATAGATATAGCTATCGTTCATTACTACCCCCACTACTAGAACAGTAAGCTAAAACATATCCCAGCACTGTATTCCAGATTGCCAGGGAGATGATACCGAGGATGAGCAGAGGCCATTCACTTGGAATTTTCAGAAGCAGACCGACAATGATACTCATTGATCCGAGGGTATCTGCAACTGAAAGACTATGTAACTTGAATAATACTGAGCGATGACCGATTAGGGGAAGAGTTCCCCAAAACCAGAAGAAAATTCCTAAGCCTATGCAGGTATAACTGAGTGCGTTGATCATAGATAGTAGGGAACGGGGAACAGGGAATAGGGAACAGGGAACGGGGAATAGGGAATAGGGAACGGGCAATAGGGAACAGTCTCTTTGTATCTGAGTTTTATTGTCAGTTTACGTTGTGACTAATCTGGTAACTGCTATATCACTCATTCGCTTAAATAACTAATTCGTTTGAGAACATGGGCAAGTAACATTAATCCGGCATTCCCCACACTGAGGATAATGACTCCGACAACTCCAATCATCCAATCATCCCGAAAGACAGATACAACCAAAATCATGATTGATGTTTTAGTGGCAATACTGGCAAACGCCAACATTTTTTGCCAAATATCATCATCCTGCCAAGCCTCATAAATGGGGATGAGCAGAGCCAGAATCATGGCAATTAGTATCAGGTTCATCGCTGTTTCCTCCGTCGCACCCGGTGTACTTCGTACCAGCCACGTTTCTGGTATTTTAAAACAATGGTTTTTGGCGTAAAGGTAATCAGAAATATATCTAGAAAGATAAGTCCTGGTGTCCGTTGGGGTTTGACTCTTTCCATGATTACATCTTCGTGTTTATGGGGGCGGAAGATGATTTCAAATGCTTCAATATATGCTTGGGGAATGGCCACTATGATTTCACCCAACACACGTAACCAATCCCTTAACGCTTCTGGAGTTTTGGGGCGTCCCGGCAATAGGAAGGCAACGCCGATGCCAATGATAATATTGGCCACACTCAGATCAGAAGTGAGTAAAAACCAGATGGCTAGTCGCAATATCAGATTCAGATGTCCAATCATGCCAGTACCATCCAGAAGAGTAGAATCAACATCAAACTCATCACCCCAATTAGATGCTCAAATTCTTCAAGGACACGAGGTAGCTTGAGTACGGAACGTTTAAAAATCAAAAAATATGCCAACCAGCCAACACCAATTGTTGCCAAGGGTTTGACGATATTCTTAACGGTATACGCCTCATAATACAGACTATTGGCTGCAATCAGCCCACCGAGCAATAGGATCATCGCTAACCAGAAACCAGGTTGTATCTTCCCTTGGTTCTCATCCCCGTGGGGCAGAAAGATGAATTTGGCAAACGATATGGCCGTTCCTAGGGCCGCAACGTTCATGCCGATCACTTGCCAAGGTAGTAGATTCTTCATGGTCAACACCTTCGCCCCAAAACCTGACAACATGGGAAAACCTGAGATTGAGAAGCTAGCTATAATTAGGGCAATCCAGATTGAGGTATTAATCGGCTTATTTTGCAGTTCCTTGAGGTTGCGGCTGGGTAAGGCACCCGCAATTAGGAAGAGGGCCGATTTTACCAAGCCGTGAGTAAGGGCATAAAAGCCGCCTACTTCCGGTGCGGCAAGGACAAAGCCTAACTGGGAAATTGTGTGAAACGCTAGCATACGCTTGGTATCTTTTTCAAAGACGGCGTAGCCTACCCCCAGCAGTGCTGTCCCAACTCCAAATATCCTGATTACGGGGTCAACTTCCTTGACAACCAGAGCAAAACGTACCAGCGGATAGACCCCAGTTTTTACCACAACTCCCGACAGCAAAGCTGACACCGGCGTTTCCGATTCAGAGTGGGTCAAGGGTAACCACAATCCCGATACAAAGATTCCCCCCTTTGTCAGTAGTCCCAGAAAGATGAGGGCTAATGCCTCAGTTGGTGCGCCACGCAACCCGGCAAAAGCAAAGGAATGATTCGCCTGATAGACCAGCACTGCGCCCACCAGATAAAACAGCATGGCAGTATTACTGACAAACAGATAGCGCAAGGCAACCCAAATTGAGCGATCGCTTCGAGGATAGGCAATCAAGAGAAATGCGGCAATACTGATTACCTCTAACGCCACGTATAAACTGATGAAATCGGCACAGATGAACACGGCATTAACACTGCCATGCAGAATAGCGGTCTGCGCATAAAAAAAAGCTGTTTTATCAGTTTGCCAACAATAGAGGATGACTGCTACTGTTACTAGTGCATTGGTCAAGATAAAGTAGCCGCTCAACTGGTCAGCTAGTAATGTGACACCGAAATTATCTAGTAACTGTAGCTTTAGAGGTGAACGTTCGAGAAATAGCTGCAACGCATATCCAGTTGAAGCAATAGCCACCCCTAGTGCTAGGTAGCGGTCAAGTTTGGGGAGTAGATAAATGCTGAACCCCGCAAAAAACGGTAGGGCGATCCAGGCAATTGTAATGGTACTCATGGCGTATTACTCTTTTCGATCTCGCTGCTTTCCAAAGTGGGATTATCTCGTGCCAACTTCATGACACCAACTAGCATTAAAGCCTGAATCGAAAAGCCGATCACAATCGCCGTCAAGATGACCGCCTGGGGAACCGGATCGGAGTAAGTGCCATTTTTGGCATTTGCAACAATTGGTGTAAACAAGCCATCTCTTGATGCAATTAGCACGTAATAGGCAATAACCCCCGTGCTCATGACATCCATAGAGATGATTTTCATAACCAGGTTCTTTTTAAAAATGATGCCGAAAAATCCGCATAATATTGTTGCAAAGATGAGTGCTTCTAACACGGGAATTGCTTGCTGGGTAAAGGGTTATCTTATCTATATTTTATTTCTAATGCCAAGTTGCGAACTCTCTGTACCTCCTCTCGGAACGAGTAAATTGCTTCTTGGAGTACAACTTTGTGTAAAGCCTGCCTTGGGAGCGACCCCGTAGCATACTGCTCTGTTGTGGACAAATGAATCATGAATAAATATCTATTAAACAGTGCCAGAACATATATAGCACGCTTTAATGGTGCCATAATAGATTAACACCATAGAAAAGTGCCAAGGTAAACCATAGACTCATGCCATTACCATCCAGAAGAGCAGGATCAACATTAGACTCATCACCCCGATCAGATGCTCAAGTTGCTCAAGAAAACGGGGTAGCTTGAGTACGAATCTCTTAAAAATCAAAAAATATGCCAACCATCCAAGACCAATAATTGCGAGTGCTTTTGTGATACTGGCAATGGTATATGCCTCGTAATAAACACCATTGGCGATAATGAGCGCACTGACTAACAGTATCACCGTTGGCCAGAAACGGAGTCGTACATCCTCTCGTCTCCCATGGGGCAAAAAGATGAATTTGGCATACACGGTTGCCGTTCCGAAGACCCCAAGATTCATCAAAATGACTTGCCAGGGCAGCAGATTCTTAAGAGTCAATGTTTTTGCTCCAAAGCCACATAGCAGAGGAAAGCCGGAGATTGATAAACTAGCTATGACCAAGGCAATCCAGAGGGGGGTATGAATCGGCTCATCTTGCAGCTTCTTGAAGCTTCGGCTAGGTAAGTTGCCTGCGACTAGAAAGAGTAACGATTTAGCCAGACCGTGGGTAAGGGCATAAAAGCCACCTACTTCCGGTGCGGCAAGGATAAAGCCTAACTGGGAAATCGTACTCAGCGCTAGCGTCCGCTTGGTATCATGTTCAAAGATTGCGTATAGCACTCCTAGGAGTGCTGTCCCAACGCCGAATAGCCTAACAATGGGATCAATCTCATCCAACATTAGAGCAAAACGTACCAGTGGAAAGACGCCAGTTTTTACCACAACTCCTGACAGCAAAGCTGACACCGGCGTTTCCGATTCAGAGTGGGTCAAGGGTAACCACAATCCCGATACAAAGATTCCTCCCTTTGTCAGTAGCCCCATAAAAATGAGGGCTAACGCCTCAGTTGGTGCCCCGCGCAAACCGGCAAAAGCAAAGGAATGATTCGCCTGATAGACCAGCACTGCGCCCACCAGATAAAATAGCATGGCAGTATTGCTGATAAACAGATAGCGCAAGGCAACCCAAATTGAGCGATCAGTTCGAGGATAGGCAATCAAGAGAAACGCGGCAATACTGATTACTTCTAGTGCCACGTATAAACTGATGAAATCGGCACAGATAAACACGGCATTGACGCTGCCATGCAAAATGATGGTCTGCGTGTAGAAAAATGCTGTCTTATCGCTGCGCCAACAGTAGAGTATGACGGCGGTCGTTACCAGCGCATTGGTCAAGATAAAGTAGCTGCTCAACTGATCAGCTACTAAGATGACACCGAAACTATCGAGTAACTGTAGTTTGAGTGGCGAACCCTCAAAAAATAGCCGCAACGCATATCCAGCCGAAACAAGGGCTACGCCAAGTGCGAAGTATCGGTCAAGCTTGGGGAGTAGATAGATGCTGAACCCTACAAACAAAGGTAGTGCGATCCAGATGATGGTAATAGTACTCATGGCGTATTACTCTTCTCGATTTCATTGCTTTCCAGGGTTGGATTATCTCGTGCCCACTTCTGAACCATGAGAAAATTTTTATTAAACAGTGCTAAAACATGTATAGCACGCTTTAATAGTGCTACATGATAGCAACACTATAGAAAAGTGCCAAGGTAAACTATAGACTCACGCCAAACCAACTTGTTAGTTTGAGCTTGGGATCGGGTAGGAGAAAACACGCAACAGCCGAATGAGAGAATCGAGCCGTGGCAAATCAATGGTTAACCTAAACCCTGAGGAACTAACCAATGTAGTTGGCAAGTCGCCAACTAGTGAAGGCTTACTGCCGGAAGGTTTATACACATCAGATCAAGATGCTAAAGCCGTGAATCTTTTGGACTTATCAGCACCATTTGAATTGGTTGGGCGGCAAGGGCAATTCCAGCGAATTACCCAAGTTTTAGCCCATGATGGCAACCTGTTAATTTTGGGAGTGCCGGGAAGCGGACGGCGGACTCTGGTAAGGCGGGCGGCCCAGGAAGTTGGAGTTAAAATCCTGGAGGTTGATTGCATCCGGGTTACCGATGGCCAGCGCTTCGTGCAACTACTGTGCGAGTGTATAGACCAGACGTTTCCGAGTGCAGATGCTCAAGCTCTTATGAGAGAGTGGATTGAAGGTAAGGTCGCTGAATTATTTGTCCTGAAAGACGAAGGAAGTGGCAGAGAGCAACTGAAACCTGTTCGATCTCAGAGCAAAGAGCAGCAATGGAGAGCATTTGAGGGATTACTCGAACTCCTACAAGGATTAACCCAATCTTCAGGCAAACGAGTGGTGCTGATTTTAGAAAGCTTCCCCCACATCCGTTCTTGGGATCGTCATGGAGTGTGGGAAAAATTTTTGAGGAAAGAGATAGAACGTCAGACTCAGGTTAGTTATGTATTGGTGGCAACGATTGCAGAAGCTAGTATTTATCCTCATGAACCTGGCAATCATTTGGAAATCGTGCAGTTGACTCCCTTGGCAGATGATGTGGTGGCCGCTTGGGCAACCGAAGTCTTGCATACTGAAAAGTTGACGTTCGATCCGCGATCGCGAAGCGCGTCTGCTCCTAGCAGAGCATCGCCTGCGCTGGAAATCTTTGTTAATGCGGTGCAGGGACACTTAGGCGATGCTTCGGCACTGGTGAGGCGACTAAAATCGGTGCGAGTTGCTGACGGGTTAATTTGCGATTGGCACGTCGAGCAGGCTATCCAAGAATTACTAGCAGATCTATCAATGGTCTTCGAGTCCTTACTGATGCTGCTTCCCGCTAATCAGGCACATCTATTGGAGTCTCTGGCCCTAGACCCTACCGATAAGCCCCAAAGTCGAGATTATATTCATAAGCATTATCTGTCTAGAGGGGGTTCTCTCCAAGGTGCGATCGCAGGGTTACAACACAAAGGCTTGATTTATGGTTCTGAACAAGGCTACCGATTGGCCTTACCTCTGTTTGCTTTGTGGCTTCGCCAACGCCTGAGTTGATGTAAATTCAGTAGACCGAAAAACGAGAGGGATTGCATAGGGGATAAGACAAGAACAGAGAAACCATCAGATGGATAAAATGAACTGAGGTTTAGTCCGTTCACGGCTAGCAAGGGGCAAGCCTTAAGTCGCGTAATGACCGATACGTTGGGCAAAATCAAAGAATTTGTTAACTATGCTTGTTCCCTAAAAGGTTATGAAAAGGGTGAGGCACAGGTATTTTGTGATCGCCTCTTTCAAGGATTTGGGCATCGAGGATACCATGAGGCAGGAGCAAAGCTTGAGTATCGGCTGAAGTCAAAAGGGAAGCACACAAAGTTTCCAGATTTAGTGTGGCGACCAAGGCTTCTTTTGGAAATGAAGAGTCGTGGTGAAAATCTTGAGGAACACATTCAGCAAGCTAGGGAATATTGGAATGACCTTAAACCCCAGCCTCGATATATTGTTCTCTGCAACTTTGATGAATTCTGGATTTACGATACTACACTTCAGATTGAGGAACCCGTAAATCGGGTGAAGTTAGAAGAGTTACCGCAAAGATATGCTGCTCTAAATTTTCTCTTCCCTGGAAAGAGTGCTATTGATGAGTACAGGGGTAATTATTACGAGAATATTCCTTCTAGTGGTGCAGTCCAGTTATTTGGACGCGATCGCGAACTCGAAAGGCTGCATGAATTATTACAGCAACAGGATAAGCTGACAATCGCCGCCATTCTAGGTATGGGCGGTGTTGGTAAAACTGAACTGGCTATTAAATATGGGTGGCAGCATTTACAAGGTTTGGGTGATAGCGCAGGTGGTGTTTGCTGGGTAGATGCCAGAGATGGTGATGTTAGCATTCAATTGGTTAATTTTGCCCGTAGTCTCCTCAACCTGAACCCACCAGAAGATTGGGATTTACCAACTCAGTTGAGGTACTGCTGGCGAAATTGGCGATCGGGAAATTGGCTGATAGTTGTCGATGATGTCACTAATTATAGGCAGCAGGTGAAGGCTTATCTACCGCCGGAATCATCCCAGTTTCAGGTGTTGCTCACAACGCGGGAAGAGTTGGGGCGACCTGTGGAAAACTTACCCCTTGATAAATTGCAGCCGGAAGCAGCACTAGATTTATTAACGTCGCTAGTCGGTATTCAACGAATTCAACAGGAATTAGATATTGCCGAACAACTCTGTCAATGGCTGGACTATTTGCCCTTGGGGTTGGAGTTAGTAGGGCGCTATCTGGAACGCGACCCAGATTTGTTACTTAAGGCAATGCTGTCTCGACTGGAGAAAAAGCGGCTTAGACACAAATCGGTTCTGGAAGCTGACTCAATGATGACTGCTAAATTAGGGGTTGCTGATGCCTTTGAGTTGAGTTGGGAACGATTAGATGAAGATGCTCAATTTTTGGGCTGTTTACTAAGTTTGTTTGCCTCGGCTGATATTCCTTGGGATTTGGTGAAACTGGCGTATAACAATATGCCTTCTACTGAAGATGAGGAGATTGACCTAGACATTCTGGAAGAAGCCAGAGTAGATTTAGTGCGTCTTCATCTGCTACAACGCACAGGTGAGGGAATTTACCGCCTACATCAGTTGATTCGAGAGTTTTTGCGGGAGAAGCGAGAAGAGTCAGCGCAGGTAGATGACCTCAAACAAGGGTTTGTAGCAGCAATGGTGGTACTGAGATCACCCCATGCCTAGAAGGGCAGGGGGTTCCATAAGTTACTCCAACTCTCCCCAGCTCTCGGATAAGTCGAACAAACATAATTGTACGGCTTCTCCTACAGCATCTGGGTTCTTATT
>JBAUJE010000475.1:0-2730 GCA_049683475.1 Coleofasciculaceae cyanobacterium
CGCAGTGCATTTTGCAGCTTCAAAACTTGCTCTGCTGTGAGAAAGTTTTGAGTGGGTGGTGGCATCGACCTTCTCTTAATCTTGCTATGCTCTCCATTATGCAACTTAAATGCTGATTAGCTTATTAATTGACCGAGTGCATCGGGAGTTAACGGAGGAGGAGATAAACCGGATTGCTCAAACTTACCATGCTTGGCGGGGGGAAAAGGGAGCAGGTGAGTATGAGGATGTGCCGGGGTTTTGTAAGAGTGCGGGGTGGGAAGAGATTAAGGCTCATGGGTATGTTCTCACGCCGGGGCGGTATGTGGGGGCAGAGGAAATTGAAGAAGATGATGAGCCTTTTGAGGAGAAAATGGCACGGTTGACGACTAAATTAGATGAGCAGTTTGCCCAAAGTGCCAAACTAGAAGCAGAGATTCGGGACAATCTTAAAGGGTTGGGATATGGCGGGTAGAGTAATTCAAAGGGATGTGAAACGGCCGCGTATGCCGTGAGGCTGTGATGCTATGAGGCGTGAGGAGAAGATGCAGTTGAGGGAGTTGGTGCAGTTGGAGGAGCAGTTTAGGGAGTTGGTGCAATTAGAACAATAAATTTGGCAAATTTTGGATCGTTTTTAGTAGTAAATGAGTAATTCTCAGTCAATTTTGCAAAATACCGAAGTTGGCTCCATACCATCTCATTGGGACGTTGTCCCATTCCGAGAAGTTTGTACTGAAAGTGCCTTTGGTCCCAGATTCAGTGGCAATCTGTATAGTCCAGATGGTAACGTCGCTACTCTCAGGACAACTGATTTAGATGATTGGGGGCGAATATCTTATTCAACAATGCCTCTAGCAAAGCTAGATACAGAGAAGTTCCAGAAGCATTTCTTGAAACCAGGTGATTTAGTCATCACACGCAGCGGAACTTGTGGGCGAACAGCAATTTTTGAAAATTTCCATGTACCAGTTGTTCCTGGCGCGTTCTCAATTCGATTTCGGCTTTCTTCCCAAGCTGATAATCGTTTTTTTCGCTATTACTTCAACTCTAATATTGGACGACAGAGAGTTATAGCTCTTACAACGGGTACGGTGCAACCAAATTTGACATCAACTGCTCTATTGAACTTGAAAGTTCCTCTTCCACCCCTCCCCGAACAAAAAGCGATCGCACATATCCTCGGCACACTAGACGACAAAATCGAGCTGAACCAGCAGATGAACGGGACACTCGAAGCGATCGCACGGACAATCTTCAAATCCTGGTTTGTGGACTTTAACCCTGTTCGCGCCAAGATGGACGGTAAGCAGCCAGTAGGAATGGACGCTGCAACGGCTGACCTTTTCCCTGACGAGTTTGAAGATTCGGCGTTGGGGAAGATTCCGAAGGGGTGGTTATATAAATCGGCACAAACTATTTCTAACGTTGGAATAGGAAAAACTCCACCTAGGAAAGAGCCAGAATGGTTTTCAAAGAGTTGTCATGATGTTCGTTGGGTATCAATCCGTGACATGGGAGAAAGTGGAACATTTATTTCCAACACTAAAGAGTATTTAGTTCCAGAAGCTATAACTCGATTCAATGTACGGATTGTCCCAGATTATACAGTTATCTTAAGTTTTAAGCTAACAATTGGTCGTGTGGCTCTAACTGATGGAGAAATGACCACAAATGAGGCGATCGCACATTTTAAATTGAGTAGCAAATCGCAATTATCAAGTGAGTACTTGTACCTTTATCTTAAGACCTTTGATTATAGAGGACTGGGGAACACCTCATCTATTGCAGAAGCTGTAAACTCAAAAATTATAAAAGCTATGCCGATTCTAATTCCGAACGGGGACTTGATGGAGCAATTTACAAATCAAGTAGCTGATATATTCGCAAGAATTAAGGGGAATCAAAGAGAATCCTGCACCCTTGCCACCATCCGCTACACCCTACTCCCCAAACTCCTATCAGGCGAAATCCGAATTAAAGAAGCCGAGAAAATAGTAGAGGAGGTGGCATGACCAGAGTTTACCTCGACACAAGCGTTTACAATCGCCCCTTTGATGACCAAACACAGCCCAAAATCTTTTTAGAGACACAAGCAGTCACTCTCATTTTGCAAATGGCAGAAGCCCAATTAATAAACTTGGTTAGTTCCTCAGTTCTAGAGTACGAAAACAGCCTTAATCCTTTTCCAATGAAACAACAAGCCATGAATCGGTATTTACAAATGGCGACAATTAGACAACAGGTTGATGAAACAATCCGACAAAGAGCCGAACAACTAGAACAACAAGGAATTAAAGCCATTGATGCCCTCCATGTCGCCTGTGCAGAAGCAGCCAATAGCGATTACTTTCTCACCTGTGATAAACGTTTAATTAATCGCTGTCAGGGATTACCCCTAAAAACCCTTAATCCAGTTGATTTTATTTTGGAGATAGAAGATGACAATCAAAGTAATTAACGACCAACAAGCTTTACAAGACGGCTTAGAAGTCCTAATTGCCCATTTAGAACCCGCTAAACTTGCGCGTTTCATAGCAGCTTGCCAACTAGGAGAAGGAGATTATCTCAAAATCAAAGACAAACTCTTTGCCAAAGAAACCGTTGCTAGTTTGTACGAAAAGGTCAAAGCCTATCAAGATTCTATGATTGACTCTTAACTTGCTGAGGCAAAATAGCTGATCAAAGTGGACATTAGCCAACAAAAAGAACAATTCAGTAATACCTATTTACAAGCCATTACTACCGTTGCAG
>JBAUJE010000476.1:0-2176 GCA_049683475.1 Coleofasciculaceae cyanobacterium
GTTTATTGCTACTGGTACTAAAATTTACCTCTCGAAATTTTACAATCTATATGAATGAGTTTGTGTGAAATCTCGACCATCTACACTATGGTGAAATTTTCACAGAAAAAAATGATTGTGACCAACTAAAATGTATCTATAAAAGAAATCTTAAAACAGTGAAAAATCCGGTTTATGAGTGTAGGTTATGGTGAATATAAAATAATACGTAACTGCCCAGGTAGGAAAGAAAGGAATATTCCCATGAGGGAAAAAATCTGGTAGTCTTCAACCATGAGTCCAGAAGAAAAAGAGCAAAAAATCAAGAGGCTAGAGATAGATGATCTGGCACGGCGCGAAAGGATAGCAGAGCTTGAGAGGCGTTTGGGGTTAGATAGCCAAAACAAGTTCACGCGCCACCATCAACTGATGGACTCAAAAAGTCAAGTAAAATACGGACAAAAAGTTTAACAGAAAAAGGAAAGCGACCATCAGGAGGACCTTTGTGTCATCGAGGGCAGACATGTTTAACAAGTATTAGAGCCAGAGGAAATAGTAGAAGATCCAACACCATGCTCATGTCCGCATCCAGGACATGAGCTGGGGGTTGTAGGAATTAAGAAAATCATCAAGCGACAAGTATTTGAGATACCAGAACCAGAAATAATTGTCGCAGAACACAGAGTGGCCGTCAAAGAATGTCCAGAATGTCAAGCACAGATACAAGGAAGTTTTCCCAAATCTGTAACAGCACCAGTACAGTATGGAGCTTCAATTAAAGCAGTTGCAGCTGAGCTAAATCATCAACATTTTCTACCCGAAGACAGATAGAGTCAACTGCTGTGGGATTTATTTGGTTGTCGAATGACACCACGAACAATAGCCAAGACAACAAAAACACTTGCCAAGATCATAGAACCTGTAGTCAGTGAGATTGCATCCCTAGTCAAAGCAGCATCAGTTAAACATCTAGACGAGACTGGATTGAGAATTGTCGGAAAAACCAATTGGTTACACGTGGTTTCAACCGAAACAGAAACCAGGGGCTCGAGCCGGTGGTAAACGTAAAGACATAGAAATATTGGCTGAGATCAAAGGTGTAGTAGTTCATGACCACTCGAAGCCCTATTATCAACTCCAAGATATTAATCACGCTTTGTGTAATGCCCATCATCTTCTAGAACTCAAAGCAATAGAAGAAATAGAGCAAGAATCTTGGGCTAAGTCAATGAACAAGTTGTTACGTTTAGCTGGCAATTACAAACATCGCTATCCCAAAGGTCTTCCTAAAAATATAGTTTCTCGTATGACTCAATTATATGAGCAAATCATACAACGAGGGCTCAGGAGTCACTCCTCGAATAGCACCCCTGAGGAGCAAAGGTAATCGAGGACTGGCGCAATGAGGTGTTGGTCATAACTTGTTGTTGCGTCTTTCTAATTTTCAGGGTGATGTATGTGCGGTTTCTGACAGAACCGGATGTTCCCTTTAGCAATAATCAAGCCGAGCGTGATTTGCGGATGAGCAAGTGTAAGCAGAAAATTTCAGGTGGCTTTCGCTCCTTTGATTTTGCGGTTTTATTTGCCAATCTTCGCTCTTTTGTTTCTACTGCTTCTAAGCATGGTTTGAATCTCTAGAAAGTTATTACTGAGGCGCTACTTGGTAATGTATCTTTTTTTCTCACCTCCATTATTACTAGCTAGGCAGTTACAAATTATTTATGAATTTTTGAAACTCTGTTTGATATCCTGAAGTGTCAAGACTATATTATAAATCACGATCGCCATAATTTTTTAGTAACCTTTCGGCACTTAAATCGACAATTAACAAGCTAGTGGTCTGTCAACTTTGAAATGATGGATAGATTTTTGCAGGCGCGTGATTTTTGGGTAATGCTTTTTGGGATTAGCTACCCATCAAAACTATCTTGACAGACTACTAGTGGTCTATTTCATTAATTTTGATGGAGCAGTAAATTCCTAAATTATTAAAAATAAATCATTCTGGTAATTTATAACCCTTTATAACTAATGAAATGTACTACTAGTTGCTCCTTCAATACCAAAGTCACGATCGCCTTGAACAGCAAGAAAGCGCTCATATTGTGAAAAAGATACAGGTTTTACCGTAATTAAAGTATCGGAGAATTCCATATCTTCTATAGAACCCATTTGGTATCTATGCGCTCGCCAACCT
>JBAUJE010000477.1:0-21285 GCA_049683475.1 Coleofasciculaceae cyanobacterium
TCTCCTCCAACCTCTGCAACAACCCCCTCAGAATCCGCTTCACCATCCAAGGCCCTTCATAAACCCAGCCAGTATAAACCTGAACTAAACTAGCACCTGCCGTAATTTTTTCCCAAGCATCCTCGGCCGTAAAAATTCCCCCTACTCCAATAATCGGCAACTTACCTTGAGTTTGCTGATAGATAAACCTAATAACTTCCGTAGAACGCTGCCGTACAGGGGCCCCACTAATCCCCCCCGCCTCTTCGGTAACCGCCTTACCTGTTACCTCAATCTTCTCTGTTTTGAGCATGTCACGACGAATCGTGGTATTAGTGGCAATAATCCCCGCCAGTTGGTACTTTTGGGCAAGTTCTAGGACATCTGAAATTGCCTCATTTTCCAAATCCGGCGCAATCTTTACGACAATAGGCTTAACTCCCTGATTTTCCTGTTGCAGGGCATCTAAAATTAAACTAAGCTGAGCTGCATCTTGGAGCGATCGCAACCCTGGGGTATTGGGTGAGCTAACATTAACTACAAAGTAATCCCCTGAATCTTTCAGCAGACGAAAACTACCCAGGTAATCAGCCGCTGCGTCTTCTAGGGGTGTAACCTTAGACTTACCCAGATTAATCCCCAGAGGAATTGAGCGAGAAATTTCTGAACTTTGCGACAGGCGTTTCGTCAAAACTTCTGCCCCCTGATTATTAAACCCCATCCGATTTAAGGCCGCTTGGTCTTGGGGCAAACGAAAGAGACGAGGACGAGGATTTCCTGGTTGAGCATGTAGAGTTACCGTACCCAGTTCAGCCAAGCCAAAGCCCAATTTATCCCAGACATCAGCAGCCAAACCATCCTTATCAAAACCTGCGGCCAGACCTAAAGGATTAGGAAATTTCAGTCCCCAGAGATGTTGTTCTAAGCGGGTATCACTCAGGCAAAAAGAGGACTTTAATTGATTTAATACTAGCTGACCTGGACTGCTCTTATCCCCACTTAAAAACCGCAAAGTCATCTGGTGCAACCACTCTGGGTCAGACTTCAAACCAGAAAACAAAAGCGGACGAATACCAGATTTGTAAATATCCATAGTTTCCCAAAACTAAGCCTGAGAATTTCCATCCGGATCGATTCCCGCTTCTCGCAGTAATTGTTCTAAGCGTTGAGCTCGTTCAATAGCAATTTTCTTGTCCTGACGTTCCTGTTGGATTTGTTCTTCTGGAGTTAAATATCTTTTTCCTTGCTGATCATACCAATATAACCATTCTCGCTTGATTCCTTGATATGTTCCTTCTTCCCTGCCAATACCTAAATTAATTTCTGACAACCAGACTGGTTCACCTGCTAATAACTGATATTCTCCATCCTCAAGTTTATATACTTCTAAACTGGGTTTCCTTTTTCTTAATGGATTATAAATTACATAATATAAAATTCCTAATTGAGCATAATCTTGCTTCTTTTTCGTATATTCTCCTCTTCTCGTTTGAGAGACTACTTCTAATACCATAATTGGCAGTTTTTGTTCTTCCCATAACACATAAGATAAACGTAAATCTGAGTCGATAATTCTTGGTACTCCCATACTGAGAAAACCATCCGGTACAATTGCTGCCTGATTTGGATCATAATAAATTCCCATATCCACCCCAAAAAACCAATCCATTCTTTCTGACCAAATCAAGGCAAGAATTGTTTTGAGTAATCCAGGAATTAAATCTTGTAATTCGTTATCCACAGGTGTATCATCAGAGTCTGGTAAATCTTCGGCAGAAGGTAAACATTGTCGAGGATTGTATTTTAGTAGCATAGCTAGCTTTTAAAACCAATACTGGGCTTTGATTATTGGGAAAGAGTTTAAAATAATAATAGTGAGCGATCGCTAATTTTTCATCAATTATGACCAACAACTAGGCCAGTGACTCATCATCAGGATTAATCCCTGCCTCTCGCAGTAATTGTTCTAAGCGTTTAGTTCGTTGACGCTCCTGTTCAAGTTGTTCTTCTGGAGTTAAATATCGCTTTCCTTGCTCATCATACCAATATAACCATTCTCTGGATAACCATTCTCTGGTAATTCCTTGATAGGTTCCTTCTTCCCGACCTATTCCTAAATTAATTTCTGATAACCATACTGGTTCACCTGCTAATAATTGATATTCTCCTTCTTCAAGTTTATATACTTCTAAACTAGGTTTTCTTTTCCTTAATGGGTTATAAATTACGTAGTATAAAATTCCCATTTCTGCATAATCTTGTTTCTTCTGTGTATATTCTCCTCTTCTCGTCTGAGATACTACTTCTAAGACCAGAATGGGCAGTTTTTGTTCTTCCCATAAAACGTAAGACAAACGTAAATCTGAGTCGATAATTCTGGGTACGCCAATACTGAGAAAACCATCAGGAACAATAGCTGGTTCTTCTGGAGCATAATAAATTCCCATATCCACACCAAAGAACCAATCCATTCTTTCTGACCAAATCAAGGCAAGAATTGCTTCGAGCAGCCCAGGAATCAGATGTTGTAGTTGATTATCCGCAGGTATATCATCAGAGTCTGGTAAATCTTCAGCAGAAGGTAAACATTGTCGAAGATTATATTTTAGTAGCATAGTTTCTCAAACCAATACTGGGCTTCGATTATAGCAATTTTATGTGCTTTTTTAGAAGAGCTGCTTTTTCATGCTATTGTGTGTCATCAGTTTTGCGCTAACTCTAGTACAAAAAATGAATAATTGATAATTACCTCTCCCTAAGAGGAAGAGGATTGATACAAAGGAAGACATTATTTTCTTCTTAAAAGAAGAGGTCTTAAACCTTAATTAATCATCAATTGTCAATTGTCAATTATCTACTGGTAAATTCATACTTCGATTTAGCAATGCCCCAAACTAAATCTCTCCCTAAACTGCTTGTGGCTGCACTTGGGGTTGGAACATGAACAGGGAGTAAACGACATTGCGACGAATGTCAATCATCATGTCTAGAAACATTTCATAGCCCTCCTGCTTGTACTCAATGAGGGGGTCTTTTTGCCCGTAGCCTCTTAAACCCACCGATTCCCGTAGGGCATCCATTGATTGTAAGTGTTCCCGCCAGAGGGTATCTATTTGTTGCAAGATAAAGAACCGTTCTGCTTGTCGCATCAGCCCCGGTTGAATTTGATCTACTTGAGCCTCTTTAAGGTCGTAAGCCTTGCGTACCTCTTCATGCAAGAAAGTTTTAATTTCACTAAAGGTCATATCCTCTAGATGTTTTGGTTCCAAATCTTGCAGTAGGTAGACAAACTCTTGTACCTTTTCGAGTAACTTATCTATCTTCCACTCTTCTGGTGGCAGGTCGGGGTTGACGTAGGCATCGACAATATCATCCATTGTCTTCTCGGCATACTGAATAACCTGTTCTTTCAGGTCTAGACCTTCAAGTACCCGTCGCCTTTCGGCATAAATTGCCCGTCTTTGGTTATTCATCACCTCGTCATACTCAAACACCTGTTTACGGGTGTCGTAGTAGAAGGTTTCTACTTTCTTTTGGGCACCTTCTAGGGAACGGGTGAGCATCTTTGATTCAATGGGCATATCTTCTTCAACCCGGAAGGCAGTCATTAATCCCGCTACCCTGTCGCCGCCAAAAATCCGTAGTAAGTTATCTTCTAAACTAAGGAAAAACTTAGTTGAACCAGGGTCACCTTGGCGACCTGCACGACCTCGCAATTGGTTGTCAATACGTCGTGATTCGTGGCGTTCTGTACCGATAACGTGTAAACCACCTAGTTTTACTACCTCATTGTGTTCCCGTGAGGTAAATTCTTCGTACTCGGAAAAAATTGCTTTATAAACCTCCCTTAGCCTTTCAATTACCGGGTCATCAGTGGGCGCATTTTCAGCTGCGATCGCCACTTTTTCTTCTGCTTCTAGTTCTGGTAAACTTTGCTCACCGTATTCTTGCACTGCAAACTTCACTGCGCTTTTGAGTTTTTCCTCAGTTTCCTGGGATATTTGCGTAGGATAAATTTGAGGACTAGCCTTCCAGCTTTTCACCTTTTTACCTGGGGCAAAACCCACCCCCCCGGAACGACCACCACCGGCTCCTGGTACTGAGGCTGGAGAGAAAGAATCTTCCTCTGAGGGCTGGACGATTTTGGGCATCAGGTACTCTCGCAACTTCAGCCTCGCCATATAATCTGAGTTACCACCAAGAATAATATCTGTACCTCGCCCTGCCATATTCGTAGCAATGGTTAAGGCTCCCAGACGACCGGCTTGGGCGACAATCTCCGACTCACGCTCTACGTTTTCGGGTCGGGCGTTAAGCAGCTGGTGAGGTATTTGCAGCTCTATCAAAAGTCCGGAGAGGAATTCAGATTTCTCTACACTAGTTGTACCCACCAGCACAGGACGACCGATTTCGTGCATCTCTGCACATTCTGCAGCCACGGCTTTCCACTTAGCTATCTCTGTTTTATAGACCACATCAGACAGGTCTTGACGACGAGAGGGCTTGTTGGTGGGAATAATTGTTACTTGTAGGTTATAGATTTTTTCAAATTCTGCCTCTTCTGTCTTAGCCGTACCCGTCATACCCGCTAGTTTAGGATAGAGCAGAAAGAAATTCTGATAGGTAATTGTTGCTAGGGTTTGAGTCTCATTTTGAATATCTACCCCCTCTTTTGCCTCAATGGCTTGGTGTAGACCATCACTCCAACGACGTCCAGCTAATACCCGACCTGTAAACTCATCAACAATTACCACTTCTCCGTTGCGAACGATGTAGTTAACATCTTGGGTAAAGAGTTCCTTAGCCTTAATTGCATTGGATATATAGTGGGCCCAAGGATCTTTCGGATCGTAGAGGTCGCCGACACCTAGCAATTGCTCAGCCGCGATAAAGCCTTCATCAGTCATCAGAATGTTACGGGCTTTTTCGTCAACTTCGTAGTGTTCTTCTTGCTTAAGCGCCCTAGCAATTTCTGCCGCCTTCAGATATTTTTCTGTTGGTCTTTCCACCTGTCCAGAAATAATCAGCGGTGTGCGCGCCTCATCAACTAGTACAGAGTCCACCTCGTCAATGATGCAATAGTTGAAAGGGCGTTGCACCACATCTGACATAGCTGTGGCCATGTTGTCACGCAGGTAGTCAAAGCCCAACTCACTATTAGTAGCGTAGGTAACATCACAGCCATAGTTACGCTGTCGTTCTGCTGGACCCATCCCCGATTGAATCAGACCCACACTTAATCCTAAAAAGCGATGTACCTGCCCCATCCATTCAGCATCCCGACGAGCCAGATAATCGTTGACGGTGACAATATGAACACCTCGACCATCAAGGGCATTCAGGTAAGCAGGTAGGGTAGCAACCAAAGTTTTTCCCTCACCCGTCTTCATCTCAGCGATTTGTCCTTTGTGCAAGACAATACCACCTAAGAGCTGGACATCATAGTGACGCATTCCCAGCACCCGCCAAGCTGCTTCCCGCACTACCGCAAAAGCTTCTGGTAGTAATTCTTCTAATAGCTCATTTCTCTCGTCATCTGTCTTTGCTTTCTCTAGCCTTTCTTGAAATTCTCCTGTTTTGCCTTGGAGTTGCTCATCCGATAGCGCCTTAATCTCTTCTTCTAAGACGTTAATGTCAGCAACGGAAGGCTGATATCTTCTGAGTTTACGTGAGTTGGGGTCGCCCAATAGATTTCTTAGCATGGCAGGAGAGGGAAACTTCTCTTTCTTGGTGGCATTTTTATGATCATCCTACCATTTTCGCTGAAACTAATCGGGTTCGGCATTCTGTACCAAGGTCTGAATTGGGAGTTATGAGTTGATGCCGACTTTAAAATTGTCCTTCTTAATCTCCCTCATCACCTCACCTCCTCACCTCCCCACCCAGCAGTTTGCTCAAAATAAAGTAAAGCACTGCTGCCGTAATAAATCCATAGATTGGTGTAACTCCTGGCACAAATGAGGAAACCCCGCATGCCATTGCATAGGCGAAAATTCCTACCCAGTTGTATGCTGGTTGCTCCTCCTTTAATGAGGGAAATTGACCTTGGCGATGAAGCCAGTAATCAGTTATTATCACTCCACCAATGGGGGTGATACAAATACTGAGCAATTTCAAGTAGGGAATTATCAGATTAGGAACCAGTAATTTGTAAATACCTAACCAGGCAAAAACTAGAGCAATTGTTGCACCTAGGAAGACTAAGCGATTGCGCTTTGTGCTGTGCAATAGATGGGCACTAGCAAGGGAGAATGAGTAGATAATTTTATCCTGGGTTGTCCACATATTAAGGAAAAGTAGTACTAATGCTACTACCAGTAATCCTTGCTTTGCCATTACTTGAACTATGTCTGCTTGCCCATAAACTGAAAGGCAATAGGCACCAGTCAAGAGTAGGAAACTATTACAGAGGAAAAAAGCCAGTAAGGTGCTTTGGACAGCGGTGCGACCATCACAGGCAAAACGACTCCAGTTGGTTGCTTGGGTACCACTAGAGACGAACATACCAAAGATAATAGTAATTCCCTCTACTAAGGAAAGTTGCTCTTTAGGTAGCATTGAAGGTAAAACTGAAGCGCTGCTATCTCCTGTGGCAATACTAAAACTCCACATCATCAGTACTAGCATTCCCGGTACAACTAGGCGACTAAGCCCATCCATTGCTAGATAGCCCATATAAGCTGTTGAGCAGAAGGCATAGGTAAAAAATAGGATGACTAACCAGTTGAAAGATGGAGGTAATCCTACTAGCTGATTAAGTAACTCGGCGATGAGGACAGAACCCCAGCCGTATCTACCCAGTTGGGTTAATGCCAGGAGAAAACTAACCCAGCGCGAACCGAGTGTACCGAAACTGAAGCGTGCCATTAGTACTGTACTTAAGCCGCTCTCTGCTGCAATATAACCTAGGGCAGCTGCATAGACACCTAAGAGCAGAGTACCTAGTAAGGTGATTAGAATTAAATCCGTCTCGAAATTGTAGACAGAACCAATTACCTCGAAGCCATAAAAGCTTGCTGAAGAGAGGGTGAAACCAATGAGCAAGGGGGCAAGTGACCAAATGTATTTGCCTCCCTCGAAAGGAACAGCGCTGAGAGGGTAATCTTCAGCCGCTTGTGACCGGTCAATTGACCCTAGTTTTGAAGTCTCGCTCATCGAGTCTCTTGTGTCTTGGCTCCCAGAAGTTCAACTAATGAGAAAGACACAACCTTGGTAGACAGCAGTTAGACAATCCAAGCTTCATTTAACCACTCTTCTGCCGTTATGCGATCGCCCCGTCATCTCGATGAAGGGATTTTAGATTTTGGATTTTAGATTAGTCAGCCCTAGATAATTCACTTTGTTCCATAAAGCCGATCACCTGCATCACCTAGACCTGGAACTATATAACCCTGCTCGTCTAACTTAGTATCAATTGCCGCGGTATAGATAGGTATATCTGGATGCTGCTCTTGAAAATATTCAATCCCTTCAGGAGAAGCTAGCAGACAAAGAAATTTGATTGATAGGGGATTAAATTCCTTAAGTCGGTCAACGGCGGCGACAGCTGAATTGCCAGTGGCTAACATTGGATCAACTACTAAGACATCTCGCAACTCAATATCATGGGGAAATTTGAAGTAATACTCAATTGCCACATGGGTACTAGGGTCACGGTATAATCCGATATGCCCGACACGAGCAGCGGGAATTAGTTCGAGAATTCCATCCAACAACCCCTGACCAGCTCGCATGATCGAGACAATTACGAGCTTTTTGTCTGAGGCGAGCATGGGGGCTAGCATCGGAGTTAGAGGTGTCTTGATTTCTTGGTACTTGAGGGGCAAATCCCTTGTTACCTCGTATCCCAACAAAATTGCCACTTCTTTCATTAGTTGGCGAAATTTGGCTGTACTAGTTCCCACCTGACGCATTAAGGTCAGCTTGTGTTGTACTAAAGGGTGGTCGATTATCTTGACTTGAGCCGTCGTCACCTCATTTCCTACTTGCATTGCCTTTTGCTTTTTGCCTCTAAAATACTGTTCCGTCACTCTTGATTGAAATAGGAGGAACACCCCCTTCTCTTAGCTGGGCAGCGATTTTTCGCCCTGCTGTCCAGGTTCCTCCCTGTAAGACTTTTACCAATGGCAATTGGTTAGTATTTAGGTTGAGTTGCTCCCTAATGGCTATGGCAATTCTGTCTAATAGACTAACAGTAAGCGCTCGCCACTCTACGATTACCTCTGATTCTGGTGAATGATGCTTTTGTAAAATTGCTTCGTCTTTTACTCTTAATAGGTCTAAATCTAGACACAAACCACCATTACGATATTCTGGTAAACCTGTCAGTTGGTCTAGTTCGGTAATTTCTAAACCCATCTCCTGTAGTGGTTCTAGCAGCGAGTAAGTTAACCACTGACTGAGTTTATGAAATGGCACATACTCTTGACTAGGGTCATCTCCTGCTAGGGCAGAATGTAGCCAGACATCACCCAAATTAACATTGGCAATTGTTAGTCTTCCAGGCCAAATATCTGCTAATCCCTCTAAGATGGCACCAAATATCGTACTAGCAGCCAATTGATTTTTGGTTTGGCATGCCCCTTGAAGCGATCCTCGAGAGAGCATTCCCCAGCCAGCCACACCTTCATCACTGAATTTGCGGCTGTTTAAGGGAAAGGTGGGAGGAACAAAATTGGGCATCGGCCTGTTAGCTTTTTCTGTTATCTGCTGAGTCGGATTTGAGCAATCAAGCAAGTAGTTAACAAGATTGCCGGGACGTGGATTAGTTTCACCAAACAGGTGGGGTAAATTTTGCAGCGATTGCCCCAAGCGTTTGAGTAGGGACTGTCTGCCCTCTAAACCCAGCAGTCGGTTGGCTGGGGAAATTTGGAATCCCTTCGCTAGTCTATGTAAAGTTAATCTTTGAAGTCCCTTGGCATCTGCTTGTAGAGGACAATCTGGGTTACTAGAGAACAACCCTTGACAAAACATTCTAAAACTGGCTACGGCTAATCCTTCAGAACGACAAAAAGTTAGTCCTGTTTCTGTTTCTAGATATTGCCAATCAGCGCCAGCACCGGCATCAAGTAGAACGCTAACGATTGCCAGGTCAAACTTTGTTTGAGCTTTTTCTATGGGTGTAAGTGCTGCCAGTTTTTGCTCTAATTCTTCTAGGCGAGGCACACCCCCAACTTCAAAATGCCGCCAGCGACTGTGAAAGGGAACATTCAAATCTGGGTACTGGTCGGATATTACCTCAATGACATAATTAGCTACTTTTTCTAGCTTGCTTAAGTCGCAACTGAAGTGATGCAATTGGTTGTGGCATGCCAAAGTAAAAAGGCGATCGCATTGCTGCCGAATAGTGGCTGGTGTTCTTAAGTAGGCGATCACTTGCTGTTCCTGGTTGTTCAAAGCTCGTTTCTCTAGGTAGACAAGTTTCGACTTAATACTGTATTAGCTACAGATTTTGGGTGTTGGAGGTATGGATGTATTTGGATAAGGTAAAGCGTTTTTTCTCAATCCAAAATTTTTGCAAGGTATGATTAGTTTTGTCTCTCAAGCTAGCAAAAGACCAGGTTGAGATTATTCAAACCAACTAGCTTTCCAAGAGCTAGTTGGTTGAGAGATAGCCTGCACATTTTTGGGCAAATTAGCTTTTTTGTGCTTTGAACAGATAACATCCTCTTGAATCAGTTAGTCAGTTAGATTTATCAAGTTTGTGGACTTTTTCTGTTCACAATGAATCCATAATGATTCAAGGCTACCCCGATTGGCAAGATGGGTATTGCCCCCCACCCGCTTAATAAGTAGCGAGAGAGCGACCTTTGATCCCGGCCAAGGACACAGCATCTGGTGCAACCTTTTTGGTGTAGTAACCTGCGGCTTGCTTGGCGGCAATTTCCACTTGGGCATCAGCAGGAATTAACTGTTCAGGAATCTCGATACGCTGGACAATCTCAATCCCAGATTTAACAATTGCCCCGTATTTCATATCACTCATTGAGATGAAACGGTCAATGCGAGTAATTCCTAGCCAATGCAGTACGTCGGGCATTAGTTCTTGGAAGCGCATATCTTGCACACCAGCGACACATTCTGTGCGGTTGAAGTAGGCATCTGCACTATCGCCTCCTTCCTGGCGTTTGCGGGCATTGTAGACTAGGAACTTGGTCACCTCACCTAAAGCACGACCTTCTTTACGGAAGTAAACTATCACACCAGCTCCCCCTTCCTGGGCTGTTTTGGCACAAACTTCTAGACCATGTACCAAATAAGGGCGACAGGTACAGATATCGGAACCAAATACGTCTGAACCGTTACATTCGTCATGCACCCGCACGGCTAGGGGAAGGTTGGGGTTAGTTATTGCTGCAACATTGCCAACTAGATAAACGGTGATACCACCAATTGGGGGCAAGAAGACGTGTAAATCTGGGCGGGTAATTAGCTCAGGAAACATACCGCCAGTCTGTTGAAACAGAGCACGCCGTAGTTCTCCTTCTGATACCTCAAGACGCTTGGCGATTCCTGGTAAGTACCAAACTGGGTCAATTGCCACTTTGTTGACAACTAAACCACTACCTTCTTTGATAATTTGACCATCAACCGATAAACGCCCTGCTGCTATGGCTTCCTGCAGTTCCGGCATATTTATGTGGGCTTGGGTAATGGCAATTGTTGGTCGGATGTCATAGCCTTGCTCATACAAAGACCCATAAACCTCACCGACGATTGCGCCAAAAGGATCGAGGGAAACGATGCGATCGGCATCAGTCCAACTGGGATGGGGTCCAATGGCAACGGTGGGAGAGGTGTTCGTTAAATCGGCAAGATGGTTGGCCCGTAGTGATCCACTAGCTACTGCTAAAGCTCGGTAGATTGAGTAGGAGCCTGAATGGGTACCAATAACATTACGATGAGACGAATCTCTCAATGTCCCAACAATAGGGCCTCGCTTGATGGGGTCACTTTTTCCCCAGTTAATTGGTAGGGATTTCGATGAGGAACGACCTGGATGAGATGTTAAAACAATGTGTTTCGGTTGGGATAATTTTTTGAGTTGTTGCATGATTTTGAAATTAGTAGAAAGCACCCTTGATCACGGACTTTTGATTATGTCCGATTCAGTAGATTGAAGTTAAGCTTGAAGCTTAGCAACTTAATTATGGCTAATAAGTTGCTGCTGATACGTTATTGCTAGCGCTGGGCTTCAGCAGCCAAGCTTTAGTAATCTTTCTGAAAAACCATATATACTCACCTAAAAAAGGCTTTATGTCAAGGTGAGATAACTTAATCAGTGGCTCGAACGGTATTCGATACGTAGCTTTTTTACTGAATCAATATCAGCGTCAGAGAACTTATCGCGGCGAATTTCGAGCAACCCCAATTCCTTAAACTGAGTTAGTTCTTGGTCAGATAATGGCCAGGGTGGTCCATCCGGTTTTGCCTCAGTCTCACGAAAACGGGTAATCACCAGCAGCGTTCCTCCTGGAACAACTAAAGGAGCTACTGCTTGGATAGCCTTTAATCTTACACTAAGAGGTAGAGCTTGGAGATTGCGTGACTCAAAAACTAGGTCAAAGCGATGATGCCAGGTTGGATCTAGCGCCAACAAATCAGCGACAAGGTAATTGACTGAAGAATCAGAGAACCTTTTTTGACACCAGGCGATTGCTGTCGGTGAAATATCAAAGGCGGTTACCTGGAAACCTCGTGCAGCTAAAGCTTCGGCATCGTCTCCTAGTCCACAGCCAATTACTAAAGCCGATTTTCCCTCTCCTTGTGGTTGATTAGTCTCCAGCCAATCTTGAAGGTAAGGGTGAGTACTTAAACGCGCCCACGGCACTTGAGAAGAATCCCCACTTGCCTGATCATACAAGAGTTCAAACCAGCCAGATGGGTCTGAGCGTTGTAGTGATTGCTCTGCCAATAACTTAACTTTTTTCCGCATTGCCTCTGGTTGTTGTTCAAACATAGTTTTTGTTTCCTAGTTGCCGTACACCTATGTGTAGAATAGGCAAAGAAAGGCAAATAGAAAAAATCTTCTGGCATCAGGAAATTCTATGCAAAGGATTTTAATTACGGGTAGCAGTCGTGGTTTGGGTTATGAGTTTACTAAGCAGTATCTTAGTCAGGGCCAACAAGTTATAGCGACTTGCCGTAAACCAGAACTTGCCAATAACCTTCATTTACTCAAGGATAAATACCCAGGTCAACTCGACATTATCCCTCTTGACGTTTCTCAAGATACTTCGATTGCAGAGGCTCTAACTAAAGTTAATAAATTAACCTCAACCTTAGATATTCTGATTAATAATGCAGGAATTGGTTCTAGGAAAAACTTACAAGAACTAACGATTAAGGACTTAACTAATGTCTTTTTAACTAATGCTGCGGCACCGTTATTTGTAGCAAGAGCCTTTCTTCCACTTTTAGCAAAAAGTGAACGTCCAATGCTAGCTAATATTACCTCCCGCTTGGGCTCAATCACCCTTCAAAAAGGAGAAATGGCTGGTACTGGTTCCTATGACTATAATGCCAGTAAGGCAGCCCTAAATATGTTGGTTGCAATGTTAGCAAATGAGCTCAAACCCCAAGATATTATCGTGCTTGCCCAAAGTCCTGGCTGGGCAAGGACAGATATGGGGCGTGAGGAAGCACCTAACAGTGCAGAAGAGGTAGTGACGGGAATGATTAAACTATTTAGCCGTGCCACTCTTGAAGACACCGGCAAATTTTACGAATGGACGGGTCAAGAGTTGCCTTGGTAGATTTAGAGCGTAATCAAGAGTAGTTAATGTGCTAACAAATGCTAGCAACTAGCCACTTATATGGTTAGCTTTTCAAGCTCAATTAAGACTCAATCAGTCAATAGAAAAGGGAGAATTTTTAGCAATATTTTGTCGAAAATTCTCCCTCAGACCCCTCACCTCGGAGAGGGCAAATCGAAAACGTTACGAATGCTAACTGAACGTGCCATTTTATAAGCAGCATAGGCATCTACTAAACCAGCACCTGTTGCTCCGTCATGTCCTTCTCCAGCTGGTTGACCATGAAAACTTTGACCTTTTTTCACATCTCGCGCTGATGCCCGCAGGATTGACTTAATTAAAGCAGGGGAGAGACGAGGTTGCACCTGTTTAAGCAAAGCGCAGACACCAGCGATTTGAGGACAAGCAGCGCTAGTGCCACTAATAACAGCCCAGCCATCATCTGGGGAGGTTTCGTCTTTACCGGGATAGTCATTACCACTTAAGGCCTGATCGATTTGGTTGTTCGGCTCAACGGGCAGCATAATATAGATAGCGCGGGGCTGCATGCCCACTAGTCCACAAAAGTCTGGCACATGACGACCTGGATAAATCTGGCTATCGAAGCTGCTAGAGTAGTCGGAAGCTTCTAGTATGAAGTCACCTTCTTCAATGGTGTCATGGGCAAAAACACCACCGACAGAAATTACTTCAGGCATCTGGCCAGGAAAACCATAATGTCCGTTACCGGAAGAAAAGCAAACGGTAATACCGCGCTTGGTCACTGCTTCAATAATTGCTGCCTCTAGAGGCTTGAGGAAATTAGGTAGTGGACCATCAGCAATACTGTAGCCCCAGCTGTTGCTAATCACCGCTGGATGTAGATCCGAGGCTGTCTTGAAAGCTAGGACTGGGTTTCCTCCTTGTTTAACACCGATAAAGTCGATATCTGGTGCATTGGCAAAAATATTCGCCGCCTCGGCTGTTCCGTGACCATTCTCATCTCGCTCTACGTTTTTGGCATCTGGGGAGAGGGTGGCATTGTAATTGTAGCCTTGCCAAGTGTAGAAAGGATGTTTATAGAATCCAGTGTCTACCATTGCTACCAAGACACCTTTGCCCGTAATACCCTGCTTGTGGACAGGTGTTGCCCGACAAAGCATTGCCACATCGCCAGGTACGCGTAAATGATGATAAGACACACGAGGAGGTATGGGGGATACGGAGCTAAATAGAGTTGGTGGACGTTGTGGATAAGCTCGCTCAATTAGACCAGCTAGTTCCTGAGGAATTACAAAAGGGGCATCAGCAACGTGGGACAAGTAACTAACCTCCCCCAGTTCAGGATGAGCTTCACTCACTACTTGAGAGCGGGTTTCAACTCGTGTCTCAAAAACTCTTTGCCATAGTTCCTGTGGTCCATCAGCACTGATAGAATATGTGCCAATTTGCTGTACTCGAAAGCCGAGGGATTGCAAAATTGTGGCAGCTTGAAGACCCCGTGCAGCAGGTGCGGCAAATTGTTCGATATTTTCGGCTTGAAGGTAGGCATTAGGAGCAAACATGGACTGACCAGTTTCTGATTGCAAAATAGCCTCGAAGTAAACTCGATTTTCTATATCCTCGGACAAATATGTCATAGCTGTTTCCGTGATGATGACCTTGCAGACATTAGAACAATTCAGGAGGTTCGACAAACATTACCTTGCTAACTAAGTTTTGTAGATGTGTCGGAATTTTTAGACCTTCTGTACAAGCTTTTTCATAACTAACCTCGCTACTTTGTACCTCTGGCATAATAGTTTTCTGCTGCTTTTTGAAAGAGACATTAAAGATTGATTCCCAAAGAACTCGCGGCGCTTCAACACTAATGGTTGAACCAATGTGCAGGATGCGAAAACCCATATTTTGCAAAGCTAGAGCTGCTGGAGAAGCCTGGTTTGGCAATGACTCGATTTCTGCTGAGATAATGTTTTCTGGCATAGAAGAAGTTTCCTGAGCTAGAAAATCATCAATTTTGCTGATGATTAAAACTAATCTTATACCCATGAATCATACTATTTTTTTGCTAGTCCATAGCGTTTTTAAAATTAATGAAGCACCTTCAATTTTCTTGCCCCTACTCCCTAAAACCCAGAACTTTGCGCCTCATCAGATAGAGAATCGCCATATAGGTAATTGTGTATTTAACTTTGCACAAATTTTTTGAGTTAGATTACCGAAGAAATATACTGAAAAAAGCCTAAATAATTCATAGCCGGCCCATGACCCTAGCTAAAGCTCCCACTCTTCTGAGTGAAGACCAAGCCTTATCTGTGCTAGATTCAGTTATTCAACAATCAGCAGCAGAAGGTATCCTTGTTAGTCTTCGTCTTGGTGAAGAGTCCCTCAGTCGCTACTCGGAAAATCAGATTACCCAAAATATCAGTCGTACCCGCCTCAACCTGACGATTACTAGCTATTTTGGCAAACGTAGCGCCTCGTCTTCGACCACAGAACTAGAACCAGAGGCTATTAAACAGACTATTAGACGCTCTGAAGAACTAGCTAGTATTGCTCCAGAAGATCCAGAATGGGTGCCACTGCTAGAACCCCAGAATTATGAGCAGCGTACTCCAGCTTTTGATTTTAAGACAGTAAATCTCTCTCCTTTAGCACGGGGAGAAATGGTGCAGGGGGTGTGCCAGAAGAGTACTCAGGCTGGTGTGGGAGCTTCTGGTGTTCTAAGTACTGAATCTTTCTTAACGGCAGTCGGCAACTCGCGAGGGTTACGAGCTTTTAATCAAGGCACTGAAGCAGATTTTAGCTTGACAGCTCGTGTCAAAGATGGTTCAAGTTGGAATCAATGTACAGCTTTTGCCGTAGATCAGCTACCCATAGAATTAGTAACTGAACAATTAATTGAGCGTGCTTTTGCCTCACGTCAGCCTCGTGAGATAAATCCTGGTATTTATCCTGTGGTTTTTGCTCCCAATGCTTTTGCCAATTTGCTTGGCTGGTTAGTCTGGAATTTAGACGCACGAGCAGCAGATGAAGGACGATCATTTATGTCTTTCACTGACGAGACAGGTAAACTGCTTGGCAACCGTTTGGGTGAGCAGATGTTTAGTCCTCTCGTACAAGTACAACGCAACCCTGCTCACCCATTACTACAAAAGGGTACTTACTTAGGTGATGGTTTAAGCAACCATTACACAGAAGTAATCAAAGATGGTGTACCTCAAACCTTATCCTACAGTCGCTATTGGGCAACGCAACAGGGTAAAGAGCCTACAGGTTGGATGTTTCCCATAGTTATGACAGGCTCAGAGCAGAGTCTACCAGACCTCATTGGTCAGACAGAACGAGGCATTTTGGTTAATCGCACCTGGTATGTACAATACGTCAATCCTAAAACATTGGAGGTGACTGGTATGACCCGTGATGGCACTTTCTGGGTTGAAAATGGCCAGGTTGCTTATCCAATTAAAAACCTACGCTTTAACCAAAAGTTACCGGAAATGCTACAAGAAGTAGATGCTTTGAGCCAAGTAAAGCGCTGTGGTAGCAGTGTAGTGCCAGGGGTGCGGGTCAAGGCGTTTAATTTTAGCAGTATTACTGATAGCATTTGACGAACGCCTGTAATGATTTGGGGTGTGGGGAATAGTCGTCCAGAATTAAAGGATACAAATCCTCATTGTTAAAATTATTGGTATCACTGCATTTCTTGAGAAGATTTTAAACCAATTGTGAATTGGCAAAAAACTATCTATGGTACAAGCTCCAGCAGCAAATACTTCCACTAATCTTGCTACCTTAGCAATTGATTTGATACGTCAAGCCGGATGTGAGTACGGCGATTTCCGTTTTTCCACTTATCGGCATCAGCAACTTACGGCACGCGATCACTCCCTCCGGCAACTTTCCGATGATGTTAGTTCCGGCTTTGGAGTGCGGGTTTTACTGGATGGTGCCTGGGGTTTTGCCGCTAGTCCTCGCAAAAACCCTGCTGAGGTAGAAAGAATTGTCACCTTGGCTGTAGATATCGCTAAAGGTAGCCGCCTCTCTCAACGGACAAGGGTACAATTAGCACCAGTAGAAGCCTATCGCGATACTTATATTACTCCAATAAAAATTGACCCCTTCAGCGTACCAATTACTGATAAAGCTAATTTACTTTTATCCATCAATGAGCAGTTGCTCAGTTACGGAGAGCGTGGTGTCAAAAAAGCCTACTCCTACCTACGTTGTACCCGCGAAGATAAAACTTTCGCCTCCACAGAAGGTTCCCTAATTGAACAAACCATCTACCGCAGCTATGCTGGCCTAGGTTGTACTGCCCTAGCAGATGGTGATGCCCAGAGTCGCAACTATGAACTTCCTCCCCTCAATATTGGTTATGAGCAGATTCAGGCAGCCGATCTTTTGAGTCAGGTGGATCGGGTGGCAGAAGAAGCAATTGAAAAGGTTAACTCTCCAAAAGGGCCATCTGGCATTAAGACTACTCTTATCCTCAAACCAACCCACCTCTGGCTAACTATCCACGAATCCGTTGGACATCCCACTGAACTTGATCGAGTGTACGGTTACGAGGCTAACTTTGCTGGTACGAGCTTTGCCACAACTGATAAGTTAGGCAAATTGCAATACGCCGCACCTTGGGTTAACTTCAAAGCCGATCGCACTCAACCGGGAGGACGCAGTACCTTAGGCTATGACGATGAGGGTGTACCTGCACAAGAGTGGCATGTCGTTAAAGATGGCATGTTAGTTGATTATCTAACTGACAGAGAAACTGCCTACCGACTCGGTCGCCCTACTAGCAACGGTTGTGCCTATGCCGATAGTTGGTCAAGTGTGCCGATGGTACGCATCCCCAATCTGGGACTAGAACCAGGTGTAGAGGGAGGAAGTAATACTGCCAGTTTAGAAGAGATGATTGCCGATACTGAAGAGGGTATTTTAATTGACGGAATTGGCAGTTTCTCCATTGACCAACAGCGACGTAACTTTCAATTTGGTGGTAATGCCTTCTCGAAGGTAGAGAAAGGCAAAGTTGTGGGGATGCTCAAGGATGTCACTTACCACAGCATGACTACCGACTTCTGGAATAGTATTGATGCAATTGGACCCGTCTCAGAGCGAGAACAATGGGGAACCAATATGTGCGGTAAAGGTGAACCGATGCAGGTAGCTCAGATGTCTCATGCTTGTGTGCCAGTTCGGGTGCGTAATATTCAGATTGGGGGAGCTTGAGATGGGAAGCAGGGGGAATTTAGAATTTAGAATTCAGAATTTAGAATTCAGAAAGATGGGGGAGATGAGGAAGCAGAGGGAGATTGACAATTTTCAATTCCGCTATTCCGCCATTCTAAATTTTTTATTCCCTATTCCCCGTTCCCTTTAGATAAACAATTTTCCATTTTCCATTTTCACAACCTGCTTTGAACCTTTCTTTGACTAGGTGGGTCTAAAATCATATAAAGAAAGCAGATCGGTGAAGAACCAACAAGTGTCAGTAATATCAGACCAGGCATCAGAAGATGACCTGACTTCTGCGAAGGGAAAAGAAACAGAGGTTGAGTTGGTGCTGCAGTGCCGACAGGGCAACCAGCAAAGTTTCCGCCAACTGTACCGACGCTATCGGCAGCGGGTTAGGTCAACTCTCTACCAACTCTGTGGTGCTGAGGCATTAGATGATTTAGTACAAGAAGTCTTTCTGAGAACGTGGAAAGGTTTGCCTAAATTGCGGCGACCTTCCCAATTTTCCACTTGGCTTTACCGTATTTGCTGGAATGTGGCATCTGATCAACGACGACAGTTTGCTCAACAGCGTTCGTTTTCCTCAAAACTTAAATCACAAGAAGAGGGACTTTCCCTGGGCGACTCTCAACATTGTCAAGCCCCCGATTTGATGCAGTTACACTACCAGGACATCATACAACGGGGATTGCTTGAACTGAGTTTGGAACATCGAGCCGTAATTGTACTGCATGATCTAGAAGACCTTCCTCAAAGGGAAGTCGCGCAAATTTTAGGCATAGCATTAGGAACAGTTAAGTCTCGCCTTTTCCATGCTCGTATCGCTTTGCGGCAATATATTCAGCAACAAGAAGAAACACTATGACTCAGTTACCTCCTGATGACAAGCAAGGATGGCAAGAGTTTCTGCGCCAAAATCGTCCTCTACCTCCAACGGAAGCAGAGCAATCAGAAGAAAAACTGCTCAAGGCAATCGAAAAGTCTTCACCAGCAGCTGTCAGTAGGAGAGTATGGGCTGTATCGCCAGCGATTGCTGCTGGGTTACTAATGGTTTGGAGTAGCCATCGCTCTTTGACCCTATCTCCAGATTCCCGTTTAGAAGCTTTCTTGGAAAACAACTGGAGTCGGGTTGTTGGAGAAACAGCAGCCAGTTCGCAAAGCAATAATCTAGAAGAAGATTGGATGATTTTAGCCACTGGAGCGCGTTGATTGAGCAGTTATTGTTAATCTTGAACTAACAGCAGAAGAGGTAATTCTATGTGGTTACGTCGCATTTCAACTACTTCCGTATTCCTGCTTGCTCTTGGAGGAGCTGTTGCTCTGGCTGATCCACCCCACTCACCTAGCTTGGCCCAGAACTCAGAGATGCCAGATCGCAGAGCACGTCAACCTGGGTTAATGGAGGAACTTAACCTCAGCCAAGAGCAAAAGCAGGAGATGGAGGCAATTCACTTTCGCAATAAAGACCAGATTGCCCAACTACAGCAAGAATTACATCAAGCTCAGCAAGAGTTGAAAGAACTGATGACCTCTTCTGCTTCTACTGAGGAAATCCGTGCTAAGCATAAGGAAGCTCAAAACTTACAGTTGCAGCTCGGAGGGCTACGCTTTGAAAGTTTATTAGCAATGCGAGAGGTAATGACTCAGCAGCAACGCCTGCGATTTGCTGAACTAATGCAGGTACGTAGCCAGAGGTTTAACGAAGAGCGGAAGAATCACAGATGAGGCTGATAGGGAGGCAAATGTGCATGTAGAGACGTTGCATACAACGTCTGGGAACTGGGAAAGAATCACCAAAAATCCCTAATTCTTCGTAAATAGACAAGGCTATAACAAAATAGAACAACCACGTTGAGTTTAGGTTGCTCTTGTCTAACTACATTTATCTTCACGGCTTTGCTTCTAGTCCCCTTTCAGCAAAAGCTCAATATCTCAATTCCTGTTTCCAGGGATGCCAAATTGATTTAAAGATTCCTGATCTTAACCAAGGTGATTTTTCCCACCTCACCCTAACGCGACAGTTGCAGCAGGTAGAGGCTCTTTTCCCTGCAAGAGAACCAGTCGTGCTGATTGGTTCTAGTTTTGGAGGCTTAACTAGTGCTGTGCTAGCACAACTACACTTACAAGTAGAGCGAGTTATTCTCTTGGCACCTGCTTTTGACTTTCTTGAGCACTGGTTACCTCAACTTACAGAGCAACAAAAGCAAGACTGGCAGACATCAGGATACTTATCTGTGTACCACTACGGCGAGAAGCGATCGCTCCCTCTACATTACCCTTTTGTCGAAGATGCTCGTCAGTATCAGACTAGTCAACTGTTGCGCTCAGTGCCAACTCTGATTTTGCACGGTTGCAACGATCTGGTTATACCCATACAAGCTAGCCGTGACTATGCAAGTATGCGTCCCTGGGTAGAACTAATTGAACTGGAGAGTGACCATAGTTTAGCTAACGTGATGCCGGTTATTTGGCGGACGGTTCGGGAGTTCTGTCAGATTTCTGGCTAGTAGGGTGTGGGGTGTGGGGAGAGAGGAGGAAGACAACCTTCAATTTAACGATTCATCTTAAGAAGTTAAACAATATTAAAGTTGGAAAATAGCTAATTTTTATTCAAAAATTGTTGCTAAAATAGCTTAGTATAAACAACAACTTGATTGTAAAAGCTTTAATAATTATCCTTGTATTACTTAACCAATAAACAACATAGTGATTGTAAAAATAGTTTTATTTCCTTTTCAAAGTAAATGCCAACAATAGACACAATCAGTAATATTAAGCCGGTAAAAATTAAAGGGTTCTCATCTAAATATTTGAGTTTAGCAGTGATATAATGAATTTTAATCTTCTTCCAGACACCACTGTAGACGAATAAACTACAGTGATATTTTGAGATTCAAATAAGACAATTTAGTGAACAGACCAATACCAGATTTGCAAGTCGCTTCACTTTCCTAACAAAAGACTTTATCTAGCGAACATCCCTTCCAGTAAAGAGTCTAGAGATATAAACAAGTAATTTGTTGCTTAATATAGAGCAAGTATTTAGCTAACTGATTCGTCTTTTTTTTAGAGATTTAATCTCATTTTTATCTCACGAATGAAACATTAGGCAACATTATTAGAGGCAAAAGTTTACGCATTTCTAATGGTAATTTTTGATGAAACGGGGTTACTATTGTTTCTAGAGTTGTTTAGAGGATCGAGAATTGTTTTAGTAACAACTCGTAAGGAGCAAAAAAATGTCTAACAATATATGTAAGAGTTTTGCTGTTGCCGCCGCTGCTGGCGCTCTCGAATGTTCCCTGATTGGTGGTGCTAATCCTGCATCTGC
>JBAUJE010000478.1:0-16051 GCA_049683475.1 Coleofasciculaceae cyanobacterium
GTCAAGGCTCCCCAACTGCTCAAGCAGGGGATATAGAAATTACCACCACAGGGGCAGTTAACATGACAGAGAGTGTAATTGCCAACCAAGTCGGTCAGGGAGCCGAGGGTTGGGGAGGAGACATTGTCATTAATACTGGCTCCTTATCCGTTGGCAATGGCTCTCAACTGACCACCAGCACCTTCGGAACTGGAGCAGCAGGCACTGTCAGAATTAATGCATCCCAAGATGTCAGCTTTTCCGGTGTGGGCAGTAACGGAAGTTCCAGTGCAGCCTTTAGTACCGTTGAGGAGGGAGCTAATGGTAATGGTGGCAATATAGAAATTACCACTAACTCCCTAGAAGTTAAAGATGGTGCGGGATTAACCGCTAGCACCCGTGGTATGGGAGATGCTGGCAGAGTGAGTATTGATGCCGAGACTGTAAGCTTTATCGGGGTAGGTAGCAATGGCAACTCCAGCGCGGCTTTTAGCACCGTAGCCGCTGGGGCTGTCGGTGATGGTGGTGGCATAGAAATTACCACTAACTCCCTGGAAGTTAAAGATGGAGCTCAATTAATTGCCAGTACCTTGGGAAATGGTTTTGCAGGTAGTGTAACAATTAATGCTGCTGGCGGCAGCGTAGATTTTGTGGGTACAGGCGGTAGCGATGGACGCTCTAGTGCGGTATTTAGTACTGTTGAGCAAGGTGCGAAAGCCAAAGATGGTATAGAACCAAGTAGGGGGGGTGACATAACGATTACTACTGGTTCTTTCTCTGTCCGAGACGGTGCTCAACTGGCAGCCAGTACTCGTGGCATGGGTGATGCAGGTACTGTAACAATCAACGCCAGCCAAGAAGCAAATTTTTCCGGTGTGGGCAACAACGGACTCTCTAGTGCAGTGTTTAGCACAGTTGAAGAAACAGGCGAGGGTAGAGGTGGTGGTATTGAAATTAATACACCAGCCCTCAATGTTAGTGATGGTGCCGGTTTAACCGCTAGCACCCGTGGTATGGGAGATGCCGGGACTGTGACAATCAATGCTGGTAATGTACGTTTTACTGGGGTGGGCAGCAACGGCAGCTCTAGTGCAGCCTTTAGCACCGTGGCAACCGGGGCTAGGGGTGAGGGTGGTGGCATCGAGATTAACACCAATTCTCTCGAAGTTAGTGAGGGTGCTCGATTAATTGCTAGCACCTTGGGAGATGGTGATGCAGGTAGTGTGACGGTTAATGCTGCTGGCGGCAGCGTCGATTTTGTTGGCACAGGGGGTAGTGATGGACGCTCTAGTGGTGCTTTTAGTACTGTTGAGGCTACAGCTATGGGTGATGGTGGTGATATAAAAATCACTACCGGTTCCTTGATGATCGATGATGGCGCTCAATTAAGTGCTAGTACCAGGGGAGCAGGAGATGCCGGCAATATCGACATTGAGGCAGATTTGGTTGAGATTAACAATGGCAGCATCTCCTCCGACAGTGAAGGCATCGGACAAGCAGCCGGTAATATCAGAATTACAACCGAGCAAAACCTGAGAACTGATCGTGGTTCTATTACTGCTACCACCGAATCTGATCAAGATGGCGGCAATATCATTCTCAGAATCGGTGATTTATTAATCCTGCGCCGCGGAAGTCTCATCAATGCTGATTCGAGAGGTACGGGTAATAGTGGCAATATTGATATAGAGAGCAATTTTATAATTGCCGTCCCCTCAGAAAACAGCGACATCATCGCCAGTGCTTTGCGAGAAGGTGACATTACCCTCACAACTGTTATCATAGGGCTTAAGTTCAGTGAAGATCTCACGTCAGAGAGTGAGATTACGGCTACAGGTAGCATCACCTTAAACACTCCCAATATTGACCCTGCTGACGGATTAGTTGAGTTGCTAGAGAGCTTGGTGGATGCGGACAAGTTAGTGGGTCAAAATGTGTGTGCAGTGGAGGGAGATAAAATTGCTGGTGGTAGTGCCTTTGTTATTACCGGACGGGGCGGCTTACCCCTGAATCCCAATGATCCCCTGACCAATTTAAGAGGAACCCTAGAGTGGGCCACACCTCAAGGAGAAACTACTCGTGAAGCGGCGGTTATGGGGAATCCACCAGAGACTAACTATCAAAGACAGCCCAAAAATCAAGGAGTTGAACAAGCCCAAGGCTGGTTAGTAGCAGAGGATGGCACTGTGGTTTTGACGGCTCAAGCAACAAAGGTTACCCCCAACAGTAATGCTTTAAATCATCCTGGCTGCCATGTAGAGTGGGAAGGTTAAAGTTTGCCACTGCCAAATTTTCCATTCAGGGTAAAGCTGGCTTAAAAGTTGGGGGGTGATTGGGAATTGGGATGGACTCAATACTGCTGTCAATTTATCGAGAAAAGATTGCCGCCCTTAGTCTGGGGGGTTAATACCGGGTGTGGTCAGGTAAAAACTAGTCCAAGCCTTGTTAACCAGCCCCCTTCTCTTTCCTTATGGCATCACCTCTTTCTTCATAGTTCCTGGTTAATTTTAATGGCTGCACCAGTTACAGCCCAGACACTACCTAACCCCGTACTGCCCCCAGAGCTACCCCCGGTGGAAACTGAACCATTGCCACCTTTAGAAGAGTTGCTACCACCTCAAGAGGTTCCTTCTAACAGGGAACAACCTTCCCTAGAGCAAGTTCCTGGTGCAATTACTGTCCAACAGTTTGAGGTGATTGGCAGTACAGTTTTTTCTGCCGAGCAACTAGCAGAAGTGCTAAAGCCTTTTACTGGTCGCCCCCTCTCTTTTGCCGAGCTCCTACAAGCTCAGCAGGCTATTACCCAGTTATACTTCGAGCAAGGATATATTACTTCTGGAGCTGTTATTCCTCCCCAAGCACTCCAAGATGGAGTCGTTAGAATTGAAGTGGTTGAAGGGGAAGTTGAGGAAATCAAAATCGGCGGCTTGGAGAGACTTAGAACCGGCTATGTTCGTAGCCGACTGTCCGCTGCAACTTCCCCACCTCTTAATCGGGAGCGCTTACTCAACGCCCTGCAACTGCTACAACTTGACCCCCTGATTGAAACTTTTTCCGCTGAATTATCTGCCGGATCTCGTCCTGGTTTAAGTATCCTAGAAGCTCAGGTGCAAGAAGCAGACGCTTTTGAGGCTCAGCTAAGTATTGATAACCGACGCTCACCAATTGTTGGTAGTGTTCGTCGGCAAATTCAACTGACTCACGGCAACCTTTTGGGATTTGGCGATCGCGTGGACATCCGCTACATTGATACCGATGGCAGCAACGCCCTTGACAATCTCAGCTACTATTTGCCGGTTAATCCTCAATACGGTACTCTTCACTTCTTCTATAGTCAGGCTACCAGTGACATTATTGAAGAACCTTTTGATCGACTCAATATTGAATCGAAATCTCGCAGTTATAAACTAAGCTATCGCCAACCTATTGAGCAAACTGCTACCGAAGAGTTTGTCTTGGGGCTGACTGCTTCCCGTCAAGAAGTAGAAACCACTCTTAGTGTTAACGGTATTGACGATATCAGAGGTTTCCCCCTTTCTCCGGGAGCCGATGATAACGGCGAAACGAAAATTTCGGCTCTCCGTTTTTTTCAAGAATATACTAAACGTAGTGAGCAAGAAGTCCTAGCTTTGAGGTCGGAATTCAGTTTAGGAATTGATGCAATTAATTCTACTATCAATGACAATAAACCTGATAGTGAATTCTTGACTTGGCGAGGTCAAGCCCAGTATTTACGACTCCTCTCACCAGAGACAATACTGTTGTTGAGAGCAGATTTGCAGCTAGCGGATCAACCCCTAGTCCCCCTCGAGCAGTTTAGTGCGGGAGGGCAACTTAGTGTCCGAGGTTATCGTCAAGATGTAATTATCGCTGACAATGGCTTTTTTGCTTCTGCTGAGCTGCGAGTGCCAATTCTGACAATTCCTGAGTGGGATACGGTGTTGCAAATCACTCCTTTCTTTGACTTTGGTACTGTTTGGAACAATTCTGAGTCTGAGACTAACCTCGAAACTACTACTATTTCTTCTGTCGGTCTGGGTTTACGCTTACCCATCGGAGATAATTTTACTGCCCGTCTTGATTGGGGTATTCCCTTAGTTGACATAGAATCAAGAAAAGATACATTGCAAGAAAACGGCATCTACTTTAGTATCCAATATCAACCTTTTTAGTTAAAAGTTTTTACGATTTGTTGAATTGATAATTTAAGGATTAATAAGAGTAAAAATGCCGAATTTAAAAAAATACTTTCTGATTATTTGTCTTTTATCCTTCGCTGCCAGTTTCGGGATAGGAAAAACTCTGGCAATTACTAATGCTCCTGGTTTAGAAAAGCCCCCAACTCCTCCAATTACCTCAGAGTATAAATTAATAACAACTAGTTCCCTAGAACAACAGGCTCAGCAACTGTATCAAACAGGACAGTTCACACAAGCCATTCCCATTTTGCAGCAGGCAATCACTGAATATGCAGCTGTTAATGACTCCTTAGCCCAGGCAAGAGCCTTGAGAAATCTGGCTTTAGTGTATCAAGAACTAGGTAATTTGACTCAGGTAGATCAGGCAATTACCCAAAGCCTTAACCTCTTAGCTAACTCGCCGAACAATCAAGAGAAAGTCAGGTTGCAAGCTCAGATTCTTGATCTACAAGGTCAAAGCTACATGTCGAGGGGAAAGCCAAAAGAGGCTTTAGATACCTGGAAGCAAGCTACTAAAATTTACCAACAAACAGGAGATGTTACAGGTATTACAAGAGGTCAGATTAACCAGGCTCAAGCTTTGCAAGCCTTGGGTTTGTATTCTCAGGCCCATAAAAATTTAGCTAAAATTCAAGAAACTCTAGACCAACAAGAGGATACTCTGCTTAAAGCTAAAGCGCTGCAAAGCTTGGGGGATGTGCTAAGGGGGGTGGGTCAATTTGATAACTCCCAGGAAGTTTTAGAGCAAAGTTTAGCAATTAGCGAGAAATTGCGATCGCCCGAAGCAATTGCCACTAGCCTGATTAGCTTAGGTAATACGGCTAGGGCTAATCAAAAACCGGGCGACGCTCAGGATTTCTATCAACGTGCTCAAGAGAAATCCCCCACCTTAGAAATTCGGGTGCAAGCCTTACTCAATGAATTAAGCCTGCTAGTTAAAGAAAAGCATTGGTCAGAACTAACTGCCTTACTGCCTAAAGTAGAGCAGTTGCTTGAGCAATTACCTCCTTCTCAACAGTTAGTTTATGCTCAGATTAATTTGGCTGGTAGCCTGATGCAAGTAGCCAAAGAAGAATTAGATGAAGCTGAGACTTACAAAGCAAAGGCTGCACAGTTATTGGCCGAGGCTCTCGGTGAAGCTAAAGATTTCGGAGATCCCAGAGCTCAAGCTTATGCCCTCGGTAATTTAGGTAGTTTGTATGAACAAGATCAGCGTTGGGACGAAGCCCGAAGATTGACAGAGAAAGCCTTAATGACAGCCCAGGCTATTCAAGCTAGCGATATTGCTTATCAGTGGCAATGGCAGCTAGGCAGGATTCTCAAAGCTCAAGGAAACAGGGAAGGAGCGATCGCAGCCTATAGTCAGTCGGTGAGAAACCTTGGCTCTCTACGTAGTGATTTGGTATCGATTAGTTCCGATGTCAAGTTTTCTTTCCGAGAAAGTGTAGAACCAGTTTATCGAGAGCTAGTTGATTTACTACTAAAATCTGGTTCTGTTCTCCCCAAAAGAGAAGACAAAAGCATCAATTTTTCTAACGGTATCTCCCAAGAGAATTTAAAACAAGCAAGGAAAGTAATTGAGTCCCTTCAATTAGCGGAGCTAGACAACTTCTTTAGAGATGCCTGTTTAGACGCTAAACCCATGCAAATTGACCAGCTTGATTCAACAGCAGCAATCTTTTATACGATTATTTTGCCAGATGGTTTGGAAGTAATTCTCTCTTTACCAGGCAAGCAACTGCGTCATTACACCGTTAGTTTACAGGAAGAGGAAATAGAAGCTACTCTAAAAACGATGCGGGAGGCTTTGACTTTTGCCAAAAATAGACTGTTAATAGAAACTTTTTTGCAACCTTCCCAAGAAGTCTATGACTGGCTGATTCGTCCCGTAGAATCTGAGCTAGCTGATGGTAGGATTAAAAACTTAGTATTTGTCTTAGATGGGGGCTTACGCAATCTACCTATGGCAAGTCTTTATGATGGTCAGCAGTACTTAGCTGAGAAATACGCTGTTGCTACTGCCCCAACCCTACAATTAGTAGACCCTAAACCTTTAGCAAGGCAAAAAATTAAGGTTCTTGCTGCCGGAATAAGTAAATCTCGCGGAGAATTTGGACCACTCCCTGGGGTAGAGTCAGAGTTGAAAAGTATTAAAGTCCAGGTAGATGCTGATACTTTACTTAATGAAGACTTTACGGAAAAGAATTTCAACGCCAAAGTGAATAATAATTCCTATCAAGTAGTTCACCTGGCAACTCACGGTAGATTCAGTTCCAAAGCAGAGAATACTTTTATTCTTACTTGGGATGATCGCATTAACATTGATGAGCTAAGCGGCTTACTAAATGCTGACCGTCAGCAAACTAATCCCGTTGAACTACTCATTCTTAGTGCTTGCCAAACTGCAGCCGGGGATAAGCGGGCGGCTTTAGGACTAGCAGGAGTGGCGGTGCGAGCAGGAGCACGCAGTACAGTAGCTAGCCTCTGGTTCGTTGATGATGAAGCAACTGCTTTATTAATGACCAAACTTTACCAGGAATTAGATAAGCCCAATGTAACTAAAGCTGAAGCCCTACGACGCGCCCAAGCAGCAGTTTTGCAAAACGATAAGTTTTCCCATCCCTATTTTTGGTCTGCTTTTGTTTTAGTTGGAAATTGGTTGTAAGTTGGCAAAGGGAAAATGGGAAACGGAAAATGGTTGCTCTCCCCCCATCTCCCCCATCTCTCTAGGGTGCAAATGGATCTTGACCCATATCTAGAAATAGTCTACGTAACACTTGAACCTGCCGACCAAAGTCTAGCAAGGTAATTTTATTAAGTACTTCGGCTGCTGAGGGTGAGAGCTGGAAATTTTCTGGCACCGGGACAAGTTCGCCAGATTGCATCAAACTAGCTAGCTGATACCAGAAAGTTAGCTTATTGTTACCGTTGAAAACCCCGTAAGCGCGACTGGTAGAAGTATTAGCTTGATTGGCTAACTCACGCAATAGCTGTAACTGCTCACTGGGGGACATACCCTTGATTTGATTAATTAGTCCTTCTGTGAGTTTAAACCTTGCTGCTCCGGGTGCAGCGATCGCAATCCAACCGCCCATATCTGTGCTTTTGTAAATCTGCCACAGCAGGATCAGTTGCTCGTCGGCATTTAAGGACTTAATGGCAGCTACGGTACTAGGCACTGCTTTTGTCGGGTTAAGGCTGGGACTGAAGCTTAGGTAATTAGTGAAACTCATATATGGATCTCCCTGATCGGTTAATAGGTGCTGAGTTGGCTAGATTTGATGTATTTAGGAGTTAGAAATGATTGCTCTGTATTGCCATAGCAGTTACAACTGATTCTTAAGCAAAGCTTCCTATGGGTTCTACCTCATTCAGGCTTTGCTTAACTAGTAGTTAATATTTCTACTCAGTTGCTGCGGGGATTTGTATTGGTCTTTGGCATAACAATTATAGTAACTTTCACTCGCACTAAATATGGCTGATTTTAGAAGTCAATTAGAAGCTAATAATCATAGATCAGTTTTTAGTCAACTTCTGAGGAAACTGCCATACATCTACCTTTAGACAGACTATTTTCAGCAGCTTTTTTAGTTCAGGCAGCGCTTCTCTATCCTACATAAAAGAATGTAATAAAAAACTTATAAAGTGTGTTGTGACTTTACTCCTCAAAACGGGTGATTGTCATCACACTGAGAACTTTATTTACTACCTTACTTAGTGCTAAGTCTTAGCCTGAGAGGATTATGCAGGCAACCGCTAATTTTCCTTTTCACTCTAAGTTAGAAAAATGTAATTTACCTAACGTTTGTTGTTGACTATAACTCAGGTTGATTGAAATCTGTATGCTCTTTCTCATGATTCACCTTGCTTAACAATAAGGAGAAAATCCCTGAAAGAACAGCTTATCTAGCACTATTTGTAATGAGGGGCAGTGATGGTTTATGAGAGATTGATGTCGGAAAGTAACAATTGGAGGTTTTGAGTTAATAAATGTTGCAGGTAAGGACTAAGCTTGTTAGCGTTTGATCTGTAGATTAAGTTTTTTTTCGGGTCAACCCTCGGACTTAGGAGACATTTATGCTCTACATCAATCTTGCCTCTTTACCGCTCCGCTGATTCCCGGATTACCAACAGGATTTTTCAATCGCGCAAATTACCGTTCCTTTCATTGTCTCTTCTGTCCAACCTTGCGGCATTTGAGAGGTAACTACTTGTCTGACTGAACAGTAAAACATTAAACCTGGAGATTATTAACTTATGAATATTGAAGGAAAAACCGCTCTGGTTACTGGTGCTTCTCGTGGCATTGGCCGAGCAATTGCTCTGGAGTTAGCCAAACAAGGTGTAAAGCGCCTGTTGTTAGTAGCACGAAACCGCCAGCTTTTAGCTGAACTAGTTACTGAAATTGAGGCTCTAGGCGTGGAGGTAGTACCCCTGGCGTTAGATTTAACCCAGCCGGTATTAGTCAATTTAGCGATCGCACGCACTTGGCGAGACTATGGGCCAATTCACTTGCTAGTCAACTGTGCTGGTGTAGCACACCAAGCTCCCTTTTTACAGAGCAAATTGCCGAATGTCAATCAGGAAATAGCTACCAACTTAATGGGAATGTACAACATCACCCATCCAGTGGCCCGACGCATGGCAAAACAACGACAAGGAACCATTGTTAATGTTTCCAGTTTAATGGGTAAAGTTGCCGCACCAACCATGGCTACCTATTCAGCCACTAAGTTTGCAATTGTCGGGTTTACCCAAGCCTTGCGAGGTGAACTAGCCGAACGAAATATTCGTGTAACAGCCTTACTACCCTCCTTAACTGATACCGACATGGTGCGGGATTTACAGTTATTTCGTTGGGTAATACCCATGACTCCTGAGCAAGTGGCCCAAGTATTAGTAGACGGAGTCCGTAGAGAAACACCAGAAATTTTGGTGGGATGGCAAAGTCATCTAACAGCCTGGTTCAACCGTCTTGCGCCTCGGCTTTTGGAGAGATTTTTACTAATGGCCTCTCCCGTTTCTCAGGGGTGATGTTGAGGGGGAGACGGGGAGACGGGGAGACGGGGAGCAAGATGCTCCCACTACTCATAACTCATAACTCATAACTCATAACTCATAACTCATAACTCATAACTCATAACTCATAACTCATAACTCATAACTCATTACTCTCATTAAGCCAGATTTAAGACTTTCTGCAAAAGCAGTTGGTCTTTCAATTTAATCTGAAAACGACCATTCTCGATATCGCGAATCCAACTCTGGCTTTTATCTGTCATCTGGGCCAATTCTCTCTGGCTGAGTTGGCGACTTTTTCTGGCAGTCATAATTTCTTTGCCAGATAGTACTGGTTGTACTTTGGACTTGGTGGATTTGCTCTTGCTCAGGTGCTGTTTTTTGCTAGTTAATTCTGTTACTGGCTGTGCCCATTGGTGTGGTAGTTCAAACCAGAGAATACGGGCATTTCTTAAGAGGTTCCATTTGCCACGAGGACCTGAGTCCGTTAAGCGAGTTTCACTGCTAGC
This sequence comes from Coleofasciculaceae cyanobacterium, assembly GCA_049683475.1. Lineage (GTDB taxonomy): Bacteria > Cyanobacteriota > Cyanobacteriia > Cyanobacteriales > Coleofasciculaceae > JBAUJE01. The sequence goes on from JBAUJE010000478.1 coordinate 9,707, forward strand.
ATCGTTAATCCAGAAATCTAGTTCATCATCGGGATCTTCTGGGATGTTGGCTAATTTGGCCCAAAGAGGCTGAATTTCTTCTGGGTAGGTAACTGGGTCAAAGACGGGTTTTAGGCCATAATGGCTGAGAACTTCTAAGTCGCTTTCAAACTTACGTAGCCGTCGCTTTCTTTCCTCGCGGTGGGAAGAAGCTTGAATAACTTTTTCTTCTCCATAGGCTACACGCATTAAGGTGGGTACGGTGATGCGTTGTTGTTTGCCCATTTTGGTTTTAAATAGCAACCAGAGCATCATACGTGCTGCTCCTTCGTGTTGCTGCCAAATACTCATAACTGCGTTTAATAAGGATTGGGGTAAGTTACCGTATTGATAGAAGGCGGTTCTTTCCCGACAAGCTTGTTTATTCAAAAAATAGCGAGTCCATTCGCCTGCTCTGATTCTGAAGGTTAGACCAATTAGATGTTTGCAACCTTCAGAGTCTTCCTGGAAATGGTGTTCAATTTCTTTTAAGTGCCAGAGGCGGCTTTCTGGTACTGAAAATCCTTCAATCTTGCCTTGAGTTGGCCAGTCAATGGCTGTGATGATTTTGCAAGGCTGTTGAGCAATGTCTTTAATTAGAGTTAATTTGGCTGCTTTACTTAGATCTTTGCGTTTCTCTAGTCCTAGATATTGCTCGATTTGTAAATCATTGATGACAAACTCTTCTTGCCAAGGCTGCTCTAAGGTTGTGGCATGGGCGGCGTAAATTAAGTGCATGAGAGCCGCTCTCATATCCATTGCTTCCATTAAAGCATGTCCTCTATTCGTAGATAAGGCTTTGGGTGAATCGGAGAAGACATCATCAGTAAGCCGGAAAGTCAGGTTTCCTCGACCCTGTTTGATGGGTTTTTGGTAACAAAGTTTACCGGATTCATCGGTTTCCCAGGGAATTGATGACCGCTGGGCTAAAATATTGCTTCCTTCCCAAACGACAATAGAGGATGCGAAGGGGTTACTGTTGCCGTTGGGAAATAGGTCAGGGCTAGTAGCAGTTCTGGCGTTAACTTTGTATCTACCCTTTTTTGGTTGCGAGGGAAGAGGACAGCTACGTGGGCAGTGAATTACACATTGAGGTTCAGGATAATACCCCTTGCAGTTATTACAAAGATCGGGGTTGATTGAATACTTTTCTCCTTCTAATTTAATGGCACCTGTAGGACATTTAGGTAAGCAGGTATCACATCCCACACAACTGCTAGAAATTTTATAAGACATAGCGCGACCCTGTTACTGCAAAAAAGTGTAGTAGACGATTAACTTAAGTTTTTAAGACTGATGCTTTTTAGCCCTTAATTAATTCCTAACCACTCCTTAACTTGTGATAAATTTCTGAAAATTTAAATGGCTCTAGAATCAGTGACTTAATTAATTGGTTGGAGTTGGTTCTGTTTGAGAATTACTAACAATCTCTCTATTTAAATGATTTCATAAGAATTTTTATATGTTTGTTCAAGCTGAGCAATTAAATATTATTTTAATGTTTTTAATGTTTTGTTCATTCCTTTTAATATTTTTATTTATAGTATTCATTTTACTAATTCTTTTTTGGAAAGCTAGATTGACTCAGATAACCACCAGGCTTAGCTTTTAGCTCTTAGGTATTTTGGTTTAAAACTCATGCTAAGGCTAGCCTCTAGTCATTTTTCTAGAAGCTTATTAAAGCCAATTTTTTTAAAAAGAATCGCAATAGTTTTAACAATTTAACTCAGCTTAAGCAAATAATATTGATTTGCTCAAAAGTACTAATATTTCATCCCTAATATCTATCATAAGTATTTTGTTTAATTACTTTAGTTATTTGTTTGACAAATTGTTCACTTTTTTTTTGGATGTCTAGAAGTTATTTCGTTTTAGATAATTAGGTTCAACTTCTGACTCTTCCTCTTCCTTATTCATCTACGTACACGCTATTTTTACAAAAAACAGAATAGTTGAGAATTAATTAAAAATCCTCAATTAAGTTAACAGCAATACAACAATCATTTAAAAGCTTGTTAATTTGCTAGGTCGCTTGTATCAGCCGTAGCAAATCAACAAGAATCGATTAGGAAAGGAAAATACTTGAGATATAACGAATATCTGTTGCTGAGGATTGGCAGAAGCCTTGCGATCGCATTGACTGACTGGTGATGAAGCTAAACTACTTCTTTCCCTGACCCTAGCTGCTAGAGCATCTTGAATGTAAAACCAGAGCTTAACTGCAGAAAACATATTGTCAGACAAGGACTCTAAGTAGCAGAGTGCAGTTAGCAGCAAGCAAAACACAGAAGTTAATGACTTATCAATTCGCCCTTGGGATTTTCCTTGATACCTCAGCCCCCAGCCAACTGTGGTAGCACCAAAGAAGAAGCTTGCCGTGATAGCTGTGATAGCAGTTTTGAGGAAAATCCACATTGATGTGAGGTCAAAACTCAAAATCTTCTCCAAATAGGACAACCACATTTAAGTTACTTAAAGTAGCATAAGGTGGAAACTATACCAGATTAAAGTGATATTTTAGAGAAGTTAAGAGACTTTACATAAAATTTAACAAAAAATTTGCTCAAGGCTAGACCTGGGATCAAGTTGAAAGAAAGCTTAAGATATTTTGGCGATCGCTTGCTGAAGACGGTAAAGACGGCATGGATTCAGGGGATCATTGGTATTGTCAAATAGTAACCCGTTCTTGAACAACTTGAAAGTTGTAAAAGTTTTTTTGTTATCATTTGCAGATATTTAATCAAGATTAGGCAGAATCAAGACTTACTTACCCACTAAGCTTACCTGTTGAGACGGGTTATGGGGTGTGGGGTGTGGGGTATAGAATTGCTGGGATATTTGTCCACTGTGCTTTGAACAAGATGACGCGGGGACACGGTGACACGGTGACGCGGAGAGGGATGTGTCCCAAGCCACCTCATCACCTCATCATCTCATCACCTCTCCAGTCGCAAAAAATGCACCCGCCCCGAAGCATCACCCGCGACAATCGTTACTCCATCGGGCGCAACAGCACAGCATGGTAACATACCATCCCCAGTGAAACTGGCAATTTCCTGACCAGTATGCAAATCCCAGACTTTCAGGCTCTTATCCTCTGAAGCAGAAACCACCTGTTTGCCATCGGGGGTGATGGCTACTGCCCATACCGGGCTACTATGTCCGCTCAGAGTAGGCAACAGTGGTGTACCAGGGGGCATCAAGCTTGGTGTAAAAGGACACAGCCAGGGTTTTGGCTGTTGCTTACTTTGGGCTAGAAGTGCTTGAATCTCTGCTACTTCAAAGGACATCAACCGCCCTAATAATTGTGCCGCTAGTTGCCCTTCCTCCTTATGCAGCACATGAGCTGATAGCCTAATTGCACCTTGAATTAGTTTCAGCGTGGACTTTTGTTCCTCAGAAATTGAGACTTGAGGTTCCCAAGCGAGGTCATAATCTTCGATTAAATCCTGGCACTTTAACTGAGGGTGAGCAAGCTTAGCTTCGATAAAATCAAAATCTGTCAGAAACTGAAATAATTTCTTGCCATACCCCGCCTCAGCCATATGAGTCGGCAAGTGCTTTAAACTATAATCTCGCGTTTCTTCCGACAGGCTGGCTAACCAGTCTCTGATTTTACCCATCCTCAAACTGCCCTTGGGTTAAGCTATCGACAAACCTAGCATTGACATCTTGAATTGTCTCCCCTGCTCGTTTCACGATTTCTTTGCAATGCAGAAAATCCTGGAAACTGGCGTGATAAATACTGTAGCGGGTTAGTCCATCGATTCTTTGTTCCCGCAAAAACTGCCCCCACTCGTCTAGTACTTCCTGCACCGTCAAGCTATCTTCACCTGCTAACTCAGAAATTAACTGACAAGAAACAGGCTCAAGGGCCTCTGCTAAAACATAAACAATCTTAATTTTGTCACGGGGCAAAGGTTTGGCTGTCATGCCCATGTTTTGCCAGTGCTGATAGTAATATTGCTCCAAGCCTTGGGGTAAGTTCTCAATTTTATTTAAATCTTGGTAAGCTCCATTGGCAATTTCTGGTAAGACATAGCGTAGGTACATGAAGTTGCGATCGCTCTTTTCTGCCAAGATAGTCACAAACTCATCTACACTCAGCCCCCGTTGGGCAATCCATTCTTGTAATAGCCTAGTATCTGTGACACGTTGGCGGATGTAACGTTGCAAATCTTGGAGACTCTCTGCTTTATACTGCATCAAGTCAAAAATGGGATATTTATTAACAGGTAAAGGCAAAGGTAGGGGGCGTTTGGTCAAAATAAAGTAAACGCCATGAGGTAAAGAAGCTGGTAGGTAAAGAAGATTCGCACCCGCTGTCTGGCTAGTTAGTTCCACCTCATCTAAGGCATCAACGGCAATTATGATGGGGGCGTTGTGTTGAGGGGTAGAGACGTTGCATGCAACGTCTCTACGGATTTCATGTAACAATCGTGCCAAAAAATTACCATCGCGGGTATTTTCTCCAGGAATTGGGGTAGGATACGGTAGCCTATACCGTTCAATCAATTGGCCACAGACACTCTGAAGAAATTGTTCAGTTCTGGTAATGCCTTGCGACCTAACATTAAAATGAGCAACACAACCAGTTTGCCGCACATACTCAGCCAAAATTGCACTTTTCCCCACCCCAGGGTCAGCCTCGATAATAAAATAACCATTGGGTTGAGTCTGCAAAAAACGCTCAATCGCTGCAAAGACAAATTCTCGCCCGACAAATCCTGCTGTTTTATCGGCAATCAGAGACTCAAACTGAAGTGGAACTGCTGCTCTTGGTTGAAGTTTCTCTAAATACTGCCGTATCTGGGTAATTTCTTGAGATACGTTCCGCGCCAAATCTTGCCAGGAGTTCTGCCAATCTTGCTTAGATATCTGTTGGGCTTGCAATTCTTTTAAATTGGCATTAATCTGACTCAAGAGCTGCCCCTGAACCAGATTATTCAAAACTGGATTACTAACAATCTCCGCAGCAAAATAGCGCCTCATCCTTTCTAATAAACCGTTATCTGGGTCTGCAAGTTTAGCTTGATAACCAGGAGCTTGCTCATTTCCCATTGTTACAATTAGCTGCTTTTGAACTGCTTGCATGCCATCAGCAGCTAAGGCTCCTTCTGGAGTTAATAAAGATTCAATTTCCTGAAAAGACGAAATTTCCTCAACAGATTTTATCGGCTCAACTTGTTTCAACTCCCCATCTAACAGCTTAAGCTTCTGTCGTAGCCAAGCAACCTCAGTCTCACATCCTGGTAGAGAAACATACTGACCTCTATAGACTTTCCCACCCCCAGTTAATTCTTGCAAACATTCCCAAGCAAGACTTTGTTGTGCCGAAATGAAAGAGTATCTAACCGCCTTTTGCAAGTCACAAACTGGCTTATCTTGTGGCTGAAGACGCTGAGCAAAGCCTTGCAAACCCCTACCTACAGCTACATCTAACGTTTTATCAGCCTTATTGCCAATCACACCAGATAGAGCAGCCGCTAAAATCCATCCCCAGGTAATTGGCTCCATCCTACAACTCTCCTATTCCTGCTGGTTCTCATATAAGTACTTACCAAGCAACTTCTTCTAGATCAGCATGGTTCAGAGCATTAATCATTTGTTAGAGCAGTTAACTTAGGATAAAGAGCCAAGGTTACTTATTGTAGCCAACAGAGGTGGTTTGACCATTTCATCTGGACAAAAGACGGTACAAAAATTTTAGATACAACCCCTCCAGGTAGAGCTACTTGCAATCGCTTTGACTTTAACGATGAACGCCGTGATGAACCTTCCATTCAAATCGCTTGTCGTTTTTGGGTAGTAGCAGGTTGACATCCACCTCAATCTGATCAGTGTCAAAAATGAGATGAATTTGATTACTTAGGGTTAGGCGTTAGAAGGTTTATTGGTAATCCTAAGCCACCAACTTTTTTGGTCTACCAACTAGTTGAGGGTGAGTACCAGGTTAGTCAGTTTGGGGGGTATGACCCCATTGAATCCTCAACCTTTCCAGAGTTAAACTTAACAGCACAACAGGACTTTAGCGCTGGGGAACAAACTGGACTATATATCTAAATCTAGAAAGGACTTACACACTCAGATAGAAAACGGCTATAATTCTTTTTTCCCTGTAGCCTAAGACAACCTGACGCGAACCTCATAAGCTAAAATGTTGATTTTTCGTTTCCCTGCGTAAGTCCTAATCGAGTAACAATTGTTCTAGGGTGAGTAAATTGTTGAGCGTACAGCAACATCCAAGACTAGGTAAAGAAGCACTACAAGATTGCAATCTTGTCAACTTGACGAACCAACAAGTGCAACAATTCAAACAATCCCTTT
>JBAUJE010000479.1:0-1558 GCA_049683475.1 Coleofasciculaceae cyanobacterium
CCACACTATTTGTGTATCATTGACGGCTACCCGTGTGCTCGCAACAGCACGCAACGGAAACGACTCACAAAAAGGGACGAATTGTTGGATTCGATCGCTGTAAACATTGGCATGGTGCTGGTTGGTCTGGTGGCCCTTATTTGGGGTGCGGACCGGTTTGTCATTGGGGCTGGAGCCATGGCTCGCAATCTGGGCGTACCGACGCTGCTGATTGGCCTGACAGTTGTCGGCATCGCCACCTCGGCACCAGAAATCCTGGTGTCTATCGTGGCAGCCCTGAATGACCAGCCCGACCTTGCCATCGGCAACGCACTGGGCTCGAATATCGCCAATATTGCTCTGGTACTTGGCGCGACAGCGGTATTAAAACCAATCGCTGTGATGTCTCGAACCCTGCAACAGGAAATGCCGGCTCTGCTCGCCGTCACGCTGTTGGCCGTCGCCCTTTGCCTGGATCTGTCACTGAGCCGTATTGATGGCCTTGTCATGCTGACCGCGCTGGTTGTCGTCATGTACTGGATTGTGCGGTTGGGTTATCGAACCAATATCAATGATCCGATTGAGGCCGAGTACGAGGCTGAGATTCCAAAGAACATGAAAATGCGCGTTTCCGCTGGCTGGTTTGGACTCGGTCTTGCTGTCTTGCTGGTTGGCGCGGAATTACTCGTTAGCGGCGCGACGACGATTGCGCGTGGCTATGGCGTTAGTGAGCTGGTGATCGGCGTGACACTGGTGGCAATCGGCACCAGCCTGCCGGAGCTGGCCGTGTCGCTGATCTCCGCAATGAAAGGTGAACAGGGGCTTGCGATTGGCAACATCATCGGCTCCAACATGTTCAACCTGCTGGCAGTCATTGGTACTGCGATCATCATCCGACCGACCACGGTCGCGCCGGAAGTGTTGTCACTTCACTTTTTCGTCATGATTTCGCTCACGCTGGTGCTGTTCGCCATGGCTTATAACTACAGCGGTGCCGGGCGCATCAATCGCATTGAAGGCACTGCGCTATTGATCGCATTCGTCTGCTACCACTTCTATGTGCTCAGCCAGAGCTTCGCCAGTGCCGTCTGATCAAGCACAACGCCTGCGCCAGGCACAGCGAGTGCTGCGCATCGAGGCCGAGGCAGTTGCCAGCCTGGCCGATCGTCTGGACGAGGCATTCGAAACCGCTTGCCAACTTTGCCTGGCGTGTAAAGGGCGTATTGTTGTCACCGGCATGGGCAAGTCAGGACATGTCGCAGGCAAGATTGCGGCAACGCTGGCCAGCACCGGCAGCCCGGCATTCTTTCTGCATCCGGGCGAGGCCAGTCACGGCGACCTTGGCATGATCACGCAAGCGGATGTTGTGCTGGCCATATCCTATTCCGGCGAGACGCAGGAAGTACTGACGATCTTGCCGCTGATAAAACGCCTGGGCGCACCGCTGATCAGCATGACGGGCAATCCGCAGTCCACGCTCGCGCTGCGTGCCGACGCGCATCTGAATGTGCGCGTGGCTGAAGAGGCCTGCCCGCTGAATCTGGCACCCACGGCAAGCACCACGGCAACACTGGCCTGC
>JBAUJE010000480.1:0-28765 GCA_049683475.1 Coleofasciculaceae cyanobacterium
TATTGCAGTTGCCCTTGACTTAATGAATCCTAAACATTTAAGAAATTGGTTTGCCAATTGCTGTTACTGTACCTTTTAACAGCGGGAAATGCTGTATCTCGCAACCTTTAAGGCAGCTAGATCGATATTTGATTGAACCTATAACTAATCTTCTACCAACTAACCCTGACACTTCAGTCATCTTCATCCCACATGCACTCCTTTTTCTTGTTCCTTTCCCAGCACTGCAAGATCAAACAGGCAAATTTCTAATCGAAAAACATACGATTGTGACTTCTCCATCTATTCAAGTGCTTGAATTGACCCGTCAGCAAAAAGAGAAAATAGAGAGTAAGAAATGGAAAGTGAAGGAAAATTCCAGAGCAGCACTGGTTGTAGGCAATCCTACAATGCCAACAATTCCACTAACAGATAAAATTTTAGAGCCACTACCTGGAAGCGAAGCAGAAGCAAAAGCGATCGCTCCCCTACTTAATACTCAAGCAATTATTGGCAACCAAGCGACAAAAGTCAGTCTTCTTGAAAAGATGCCTAAAGCTCAACTGATTCATCTGGCGACACACGGATTATTAGATGACATTAAGCAGTTGGGTATACCAGGTGCGATCGCTTTAGCTCCTTCAGAAGGTGACAACGGTTTTCTTACTGCTGGTGAAATCCTAGAGATGAAGCTCAATGCTGAACTAGTTGTTCTTAGTGCTTGTAGTAGTGGTCAAGGCAAAATTACTAGCGATGGTGTAATTGGGTTATCTCGTTGTTTATTCGCTGCTGGTGTTCCCAGTGTCATTGTTTCCCTGTGGTCAGTGGGTGATGATTCAACTGAATTCTTGATGACTAAGTTTTATCAAAATCTTAAAAGTGGCACGAATAAAGCACAAGCCTTACGCCAAGCTATACTGACTACTATGGAAGACTACTCTGACAACCCCTACAGTTGGGCAGCATTTACCTTGATTGGTGAAGCTTACTAACCACTTGGCAATAATTTTCCATCAAATAAAACGGCTGGCTTATAGTTACGATCTAATCTCAGAGATCACAATGTCTTTTAAACCTGAAACAGCACCACCAGAGAAACTGATTAAAGCATTTCTTGAATTGTTACCACCAGAGCGTTTTGTCTTTTCACCGCAAGACGCTCCTGCTCTTTATGAATTAATTGATAACCTACCAGATAATGATCAAGCAATAGCTCAAAAACTTATCACTTGGAGTCAACAGCAGCCCAAAGTTTTTAATGCCCTCAAATCCGCTTTCAGCCAAAGAGGTACAGCTGAATCTAATCCCAAACCTCAACCCGAAGACTATAAAACACTCCTAAAAAACAAACTTCGGGAAAGTTTTCCCGAAACTACTAAGGGGCAAAAACCACAAGACACTAGGAAATGAACCAGACACCCACAGCATGGAGAGTACAAAATCCTAGCCTGACACTTTACGCCTTTCAGCTTCGCCAAGACATTAGCAAAGGCAACCAACAGGTGATGGACAATGCCAACCAACTGTGGGAACAATGTGTTGCCCTTGGCCAACAGCGCAACATCCAACTCCTCAAATCTCTGAAAACAGAACTCCGCTGCTACACTTACGATCTAAAAGATTCTCAGTACCACTACAACCCAAATAATGAAAATCAAGAAGCAACAGAAGAGGAGAAACCCTATCTAGATGATTGGCTGGAATTGGTGAGGAAAGATCCCCAATCAAATAGGGCGCGTCAACTACGTTTTCACACTGACTCAGATAAAAATGGTCTGCGCCTGATGGGAGAAATTTATCCCCTGCGTATTCACGACACCTATGCCCTTGACCTGACCCTACGTTACCGTGAAACCGTAGATTTAGACCAACTAAGTCAGCTCAATCCCACTGACCAAATTCAAGCCTCCATCGGACAAACCCTGCTGCTATTTGGCAAACCAGTTAATGTCGAAGAATCTGCCTATCCAGACTTTGCTAATCAGTGTGTTGCAGCTTTAGTCAAAGAAACAGCAGACTATCTCCAACTATCAGCAACTGGTCAACTCTTCGGTAGCCCTATTTTTGAGTATGATAACCACCAAGAGAAACTTAGGGAACGGTTTCACATTCTAGTGTGGTTAGACTCTCGTCCTGAAACCTTGAGCAAAAGCGTCGAGGCTTACCACTCCTTACTTAATTTGCTCTGTTGTCGCAGTAAAATACTTTACGCTTATTCTCAATCTCGCCAGTGTAATCATAAAGCTTGGGAACTCTATAGCGAATTAGAGCAAAAGGTTGAGCAGTTAGTTCAACCCCCTGAAGAAACCCTAGAGGAATTAAAGCAATGGCTCAAGCTAATACCCCAGATGGCATTTCACTATGCTAAATCCCTCCGGGACATCGAAGACCATAAAACAGCAATTACTACCAACATTGATAACTACACTTCCAAGTTAGAAAACATTAAAAAACTGAGTTTGCCAAACGATGAACTGGCATTTCTAGAAAACTTCCTTGATTCCACCTGCAAGCAATTTCAAAATCAGATTCAAGTAGACCTCAACTATCTGACACCTGGTCAAAACTTATTTGAGCAAATGACTGCCACGATTCGCGGCATCATAGAAGTTAAACAAGCCCAAAGCGATCGCAATTTAGAGAAAACCTTAAAAGCTAACGAAGCTGCGGCAAAAAAACGAGAACAACAATTAGAACTAGTGATTACCTTAGTCGGTACAGGCTTAGCCGTCAGTGGTATTTCTTCTCAAGTTGCTACTAATCCTACCAAGGAAATCTCATCAGTTTGCAAAAAAGATCATCTCCCCAGTTATTTTGGCTGTGGTTTCCTAGATATGCTATTTCATATCTTCATCGGAGTTTTCATTGCAATTCCTATGGGCATTATTGTCTGGCGGTGGCGAAAAGCATCGAATAGCGATCGCTAAGTAGAAACAACAAAGTAACCACTTTCAGCAACCAAAAATTAACTCCTCAAACAATTATCACAATGCCCACAACGAAAGCCCTTGGCATCTTTACTAAAACCAAACGCCCCTAATAAAAATTGCCAACGACATTGACGGGTATTAAGATACAAATTCATCTGCCTTTGTATCTGTTGCTGAGTACGACTCAACTGAGCAAAAGAACTAGACTTGCCTGACTTATTTTGGCGATAATTAAAAGGGTCAAGCCATTCCAATTGACCAGCACTGTGCAAAAGTGCTAAAGCAACTGCACCATTACGAAATTGCTTAGACACCGTTGTAACTTCTCCCTGTGCTGGTAACTTTTTGACTAAACCCTGAGCTTCCTGGTATTGCGATCGCAACTTATCAACAAAAAACTCTCGTCTTTGCTTGTCCTCTGAATTTAACCATCCTGTTGGTTCACTAATTAAAGTCAGAGCATCAGCAGGTTTACCATCCCTTCCCCCCCTTCCTACTTCTTGGATATACTCGGATAACAACTGCGGCGCTTGAAAATGCACCACCCAGCGTACATTTGGTTTATTGATACCCATACCAAAAGCACAAGTACAAACTACAAATTGAGTTTTTCCACCTAACCAGTTAGCTTCAATTTCTCTTCTTTCCTCTGCACTTAAACCAGCGTGGTAAGCAGCTGTGGCATAACCTAGTTGTCTAAACCAGTCTGCTAATTCCTCACTATCTCGCCGAGAACGAACATAGACTAAGCCTGTTTGTTTGGGTTTTGCTTCGATAAACTTTAACATCCTTTGTCTGCGTCCTCTAGGAGTCCAAACAGTTTGCATTTTGAGGTTAAGATTTGGTCGGTAAGGACTAATTAAAAATAGTTGTGGTTGTTGCAATTGCAGAACTTTTCTGATGATTTGTTGGGCGCTAGGATCGGCTGTGGCGGTAAAGGCGGCGATACTAATTTTTGTCCCTTTTGGCTTATACTTAAGTAGAGTAGGGCGTATTGTACCCAAACGTCGATAAGCTGGTCTAAAAGTATCGCCCCACTGTACTAAACAATGGGCTTCATCGAGAATTAAGCCGTTAATTTTTAGCTGTGGTTGAGATAATCTTTCCCAGACAGGTGTACTGAGGAGAGTTTCTGGAGAAAGATAAAGTAGTCTTAGTTGTTGATTTTCTAATGCTTTAAGAGTTTGCTTGCGTTGGTAAGTTGGCAACTCACTATGCAACAAGGCAGCAGGTAATTGGCGATCGCGCAATTCTTGCACCTGATTTTCCATAAGGGCAACTAGTGGAGAAATAACCAGGGTTATGCCAGTTTGTAGTAGAGCCGGAAGTTGAAAACAAATAGATTTTCCCCCACCTGTAGGTAGTACTATCAGCGCATCTCTTTTTTCTAATAAACTGCGAACAATTTCAGCTTGGGGTGGTCGAAAATCATCATATCCCCAGATTTTTTTAAAGGCGGCGCGGACATCGTGCCAGGAAGTTGTTTCAGTTTTATTCATCGAAGAATGGAAAAGTTAGATGTACTCTAATAACTAATCATCAGAATAAGAAAATGCTGATGATTAGCGCACCCGAAAATATACTGATTTTTCAGATTAGCCGTCAGAATAATCTCCGTAAAATTCTGTATGGCTCATGATTTGGTAACTAATCCCTATTTTCGTAACAAGGAAGTCGCTTCAATCCCTAAGGAACGAGGATTTGTTAAGAAAGGTTAAAAGCAGTAAGGTCTGGCATAAAACCTTTAACTCACTCCGACAACTCTTTAACCACTCAAATGGTTGTAAAGAAACAAAACTAGCAAACAGGAGCCAAAAATAATGAAACTATGCTATCGAGGTATTTCTTACCAATTAACTTCTAGTAATGTTGAAACTGTCGAAACGGGAGTTCTTCACAAGAATCGTGGTTTGACCGACAGAAAGCAACTTCCCCTCGACCAACCCTCTCAACCACAACTTGAGCTGAAATATCGCGGTGTTTCTTACACTACTGGAAAAATTGCCCAGCTATGTTTTCCCGAACAGCTGATTAAAAGTAGTGCTGTCCCCACATTAAACTCAATTTAGACTTGGGTGCAGTTAGATTTTATTCCCGTCTGATTCCTAATTTCTTCTCTCATTTAAAGCCAAGTAAACTTTAGTCATCAGGTAAAAAATCATGAGTGCATTAGCAATTTCAGATAACAGCGTAATTCAAGATAAATCTACTACCCAACCTCCAGTAAAAACCAAGCTAGTTCGTCGCTAGGTTCCTAGTCATCAAGGTTATACAAAATTGGTAGCTTAATGGGTTATCGTAGAAAGCAATTAGATTAGAAGTATTGAGCTATTCAGCTTAAAATGATGTTAATTTGCTTATCCTAGAATAGGAGTCAAAACATGGTCGGGAAACAAATCTTGATGCTCGTTGGTGACTATGTAGAAGACTACGAGGTGATGGTACCCTTCCAGGCATTGCAGATGGTTGGTCATACAGTTCACGCCATCTGTCCTGGTAAGAAAGCTAGTGAACATGTGCGTACAGCAGTCCACGACTTTGAAGGTGACCAAACCTACAGCGAGAAACCGGGTCATAATTTTACCCTCAATGCCACCTTTGAGGAAATAAAAGCGGAAGATTATCATGCTCTAGTTATTCCCGGAGGGCGAGCACCAGAGTACCTCCGACTGAATAAGGACGTAATTGATATTGTCAAGCATTTTGCTAGGGAAAATAAACCAATTGCGGCTATTTGCCACGGTGCTCAGTTGCTAGCCGCCGCCGACGTGCTGAGTGGCAAACAATGTTCTGCCTATCCTGCTTGTAGCCCCGAAGTTACTCATGCAGGGGGTAAGTATGCCGACATTCCGGTTGATCAGGCAATTGTTGATGGTAACTTGGTAACAGCTCCTGCTTGGCCTGCTCATCCTCGTTGGTTGGCAGAGTTCCTCAAAGTTTTAGGCACAAAGATTGAACATTTAGAAACAGCTAATGTATAAGTAATAAGTATTTGCCGCAAGTATTTTAGGTGGCTGATGGCTCCGTTACTATTTGCGTCAATATCTTGTTCACTGTTGCCCGTTGCCTATTGCCTATTCCCTTCTTCAACGAACAATCATCAACCTGTTTGAAGCTGAGAAATGGGCAACTCAATTACAAACTCTGTTCCTTGTTCAACCATTGAATGACACTTGAGCTGACCTCCGTGTCTATCAACAATAATTCGGTAGCTAGTCGATAGACCTAAACCAATGCCTTTTCCTGGAGGTTTAGTAGTAAAAAATGGGTCAAATATCCGAGGCTGCACTTCTGCGGCAATACCCGGCCCGTTGTTGCGAATACGGATGACAACCCGTGAGTTATTGGTTCTTTCTCGTCTAGTTTCTGTTTGAGTGGGGGAATTGAGAGAAGAGTCCTCACCTTGAGTTAAAGAGTCTTGCTTGAGTTCAGTGCGAATCTCAATCATAGGTGATAAATCGGACTGAGACGCTGTCGCCTCTTCCAAAGCATCAATAGCGTTGCTCAAGAGGTTCATAAGGACTTGATTGAGGGACCCGGGATAGTATTCTACTAACGGTAGTTTTCCATAATTTTTGACTAGTTTAATTTCCGAACCTTTAGGCTGTTGTTTGAGTCTGTGCTGCACAATCAGCAAGGTGTTATCAATGCTTTGATGAATATCTACTCGTTTTAGCTTGGTTTCATCAAAGCAAGAAAAGTTTTTGAGAGACTTGACAATCTGGCAAATCCGGTCAGCACCTTCCTGCATAGAGGTAAGCAGTTTAGGAAAATCTTGGGCAATAAAACCTGGTTCACTGCTGTTGAGTTCTTGGACTATTTCTGCTGGTGGTTGAGGGTAGTATTGTTGATATAGTCTTAACAGGCTCAATAATTCTTGGGCATACTCTTTGGCCGGATTAATATTGCCGTAGATAAAGCTGAGGGGGTTGTTGATTTCATGGGCAATACCTGCTACTAGTTGCCCTAGACTGTTCATTTTTTCCCGTTGTACCAATAGTGCTTGAGTCTTTTTGATGTTTTTTATGGTCAGTTCTAGCTGCTGTGCTTTTTCCCTTTCTTGTTGACCAAGTAACTGCAAAGCTTCCTCAACTTGCTTGCGCTTTTTAACTTCTTTTTCTAAAACTTGGTTTGCACTAGTTAACTCTGCTGTCCGTTCCCTTACTCTTTGCTCAAGTTCATTTGAGGCTTGAATTTGATAGTCAGTAATTGGCTGTGACTGCTCAGTTTTTTGATACTTACTGATATCCCTACAGGTATAAAGAATTCCACCTTGGTGTACTAGGAGTTTGACGTTAATTAATAAAGTGTGTGACCTATCAGCTTTGTCCTTAATCTCTCTCTCTATGTCCTGAATTTCTTCCCTTGTTTCAAGCTCTTGCCACTGAAACAGGTTATCCCCTAACAATTGGTCGATGTGGGCTAGTTCCTGTGCTTCGTGGCAAGAATAGCCAAACATCCGTTCCACATTTGGAGAAATGAATGTTAAGAAACCTTGATTATCTGTGATAAAAACAGTTTCAGAAATGTTACTAAGAATAAGATAGTTAAGTTCTTCTGACTCACGTATAATTCTTTTGAGCAGATGTTTTTCTGCCTTAAATATAATCTTTTTTCCCTGCACTGCTGGCGCTACCTGGACATCTTTATTATATTCTGAACTTCGGCTAGCGCTGTTCATTTTATCAATCCATATTTAGCAAGATGGGTAACGAAAATAAGCAAGTTATAATCATTCACTACAGTTAATAAACTTATATTTAAATTAAGTTTTATTTACTAAGCTAAAATCCCAAAAAATGTTTCTACAAACACATGCAATATTGATTCATTAGTAAAAACTTTACTTAATAAGTACTACATAAATACTAAAGATTGGTTAACTCTATTATTATGATGACCTAGATGGGGGTGAATTATTATTAATTTTTTGTAAAGAAGAACTTGAATAACGTAAAGTTTCGATGAAGAATCTATTAGCAAAAGATGAACAAAATCTTAACTGATGCAAGCCAATTTATTGTTTCCATTTTGAATCTAAAATCAAACTCATTTCCTGGCAACCACAGCGATGTTCCAGGCAAACTGTTTGAGCCAAATCATCTTTTTTAACAATCTATCTAACTTGTTTAAACGCTGATAGGTGGCGGCTAATCTTTCCTGCTCGATAATAATTTTTTTCCAGTAGCGTTCTTGATTAGGGTCAACTTTTTCAATTAAATAGAACTGTAGAAAAATCCAAAGCGTAGCTAGCCAAAAAGTATCATAAACAGTCTCAGAAAACAGAGATTTGACGTAATTAACAATATTAATATCTAGGGGTCTTTCGTCTTCCGTCCGCACGGAGTTTGCTATGCGTCTATAGATATTAATTACTGGATTATGTCTAAGGGGGTCCCAAAAACAGACTTTACCACCAGGTTTGAGAACTCGGTACATTTCCTGTAAAGCAATTTTGGGTTCGGGAATGTGGTGTAATAAATTGGAAGCGTAGACAAAATCAAAGGTATTGTCAGCAAAATCTAAAGCCATGGCATTGGCAGTGCATCCCTTTATCTTTACGCCATTAGCTTCTGCTAACTTCAGCGTTGCTGCTACCATTCCGGGCGAATAGTCTGCCGCGACAATTCGCGCTCCTTTTTGAGCAAAATAGACGCTGTTTTCACCAGCACCACACCCTAAGTCCAGCAGCAGCTTACCTTGGATATCTCCCATTTGCTTCAGAATAAACCGATTTTCCGGTGCGGTGCAAGCTTCAAAATAGTCTGCCACTCGAATACCATCAACCTCAATGGCAGCGGCCCAAGTATCATGAAAGCGTCGCTCTTTTTCTAGTATTTCGTCCGACATCAAGTCCTGTTAGTTTTATGGCAAAGGGCAGTTCGCGTAGCGTTCGCTCTCCGACAGTTTTAAAACTTTTAAATTAAAAGAAACCGTAACTCAGTACCAATAAACTTAGAAAATTAACTGCTTTGAGTTACGGTTTTTTAATACCAGTTTAGCTACTTACAGTTGCTGGTATTGTATCACTCTGCTCGGAGCGTTTTTGGTCATTTTGTCGCGCCCGATAAAGTCGGTTGAGGGCATTTACATAGGCTTGAGCAGAAGCAACAATAATGTCGGTGTTAGCAGCATGACCAGAATATACCCGTTCCTGATAACGCAAGCGAATAGTTACTTCCCCGATCGCATCAATACCGGCTGTTACTGATTGCACGGAAAATTCAATTAGTTGGTTGGGTACATTTACTACTCGGTTGATTGCCTTGTAGACGGCATCCACAGGACCTGTACCAATGGCTGCATCTGTCAATTCCTCACCACTAGGTGTCCGTAGTGTAACAGTTGCTGTGGGACGAGCTTTATCCCCACAGGAGACTTGCACTAAGTCTAGATGGAATAGTTCTGGCGCCTGTTGGATTTCGGAATTAACAATTGCTTCTAAATCCCAATCGGTAATTTCTTTCTTCTTATCCCCTACTTCTTTGAAACGCACAAATGCTTTGTTTAAGTCTGTTTCTGACAACTCAAATCCCAACTCCTGTAGGCGAGTACGGAAGGCATTGCGGCCAGAATGTTTACCCAAGACAATTTGATTATCATTCAAGCCAATTGACTGAGCATCCATGATCTCATAGGTGAGCTTATTCTTAAGGACACCATCTTGGTGAATACCCGACTCATGGGCAAAAGCGTTAGCTCCGACAATGGCTTTGTTAGGCTGTACTAACATCCCTGTGAGATTGGAAACCAAGCGAGAAGTTTTGTAAATTTGCCGTGTGTCAATATTAGTCAGTGGCTCTTCTGAGTTATCTGACCTTCCCAGATAAGAGTTGAAGTACTGACGGCGCACATGCAAAGCCATAACTATTTCTTCTAGGGCAGTATTACCTGCTCGTTCGCCAATGCCGTTAATAGCACATTCTAACTGCCGTGCCCCATTTTTGACTGCTTCCAAGAAATTAGCCACTGCCAAGCCAATATCATTGTGACCATGGACGGAAATAATTGCTTGGTCAATATTAGGAACGTTGTCTTTGATTCCTTTAATTAGTGCGCCAAATTCACCAGGAGTTGTGTAGCCAACGGTATCAGGAATATTGATAGTTGTTGCACCAGCTGCGATCGCACGCTCTAAAATTTGGTACAAGTACTCAGGATCACTGCGAGTAGCATCCATTGTAGAAAATTCCACATCATCGACAAAGGATTTAGCGTGAGCTACCATTTCTTCGGCAATTGCCAGCACATCCGCCCTGGATTTTTTCAGCTGGTACTTGAGGTGAATATCTGAGGTGGAAATAAAGGTATGAATTCGTGCCTTGGCTGCTGGTTTTAGCGCTTTTGCCGCAGCGTCAATATCTGCTTTAATAGCTCTTGCTAAACTACAGATGATTGGCCCGTCTTCTGTACCTACCGTTTGTGCAACCTTCTCAACAGCTTCAAAGTCACCGGGACTAGCAATAGCAAAGCCTGCTTCAATCACATCCACACCCAGACGTGCTAGCTGTCGGGCGATTATCAGTTTCTCTTCAACATTTAGGGTTGCACCAGGGCACTGTTCTCCGTCTCGGAGTGTAGTGTCAAAAATAATAACGCGGTCTGGTTGTGGTTGTTTGTTCATAGCTCGATTTTCCTACCTTTAGAGTATTGAGCTTCCTCTTTTATTTATAAAAGATACCTGATATTGCTTGCCAGCAAATAATTAATAATCCGTTTTTTCTATTCGTTCACGAATTTCGTTTAAGTCTATGTAAAGATCAGTTGCGTTTCGTAATTCCCTAGCAATCATCCCCTCAGTTGAGACAACGGTTATGTGGGTATTTTTTGAGCGTAGTAATTCTATTGCTCTTTCAAAATCACCATCACCACTAAAAAGTATCACCCGATCATATTGATCTACTGTATTAAACATATCAACAACAATTTCTATATCTAAATTAGCTTTTTGGGAATAACGTCCCGAATTATCGTCATAATATTCTTTCAATATTTTAGTTCTGACAGTATAACCTAAACTAATTAAGGCATCTCGGAAACCTCGTTGATCTTGTGGATCTTTTAAGCCAGTGTACCAAAAAGCATTAATTAGTCTCGTATTTGGTTCTCCTTTAAAGTAGTCTAATACCCGTCTAGGGTCAAAGAACCAACCGTTTTTTTGTTGGGCATAGAACATATTGTTACCGTCTACAAAAATAGACAGACGGTTAGTTGAGCAAGGCATATCAAATAAGACCTAATATTTATAGATTAAGTTAACTTCTTATTCTAGCAATTTTTATCTAAATAATTTACTTTTAGTTACTTTGTGTGGATAAGTTGTCTACTCTTGAGTATCAGTATCCTGCTTCTCACCTCCTAATTAAATTAACTTAAAAACATAATAAGCTCGATTCTAATCATGTTCTATTATTGCCTAAGCTTAGGTATAGATAACTAAAAAAAAGGCATAACTACTATGTAGTGGATGTACTTTACCATTTCTACCTACCAATTTGTCGTTACAGTCAACCAATCTGAGTGGCAATTTCCTAGTAAGGGCTTCATCAAAAAAGTTTTCACTGTAATAGACTCTCCTGGTAGCTCACTCAGGAGATACAAAAGATTCACCACACCTCTAAATAACAATAAGCTAATATATAGCCAGTCTAAATGAGTTATGCAATCTTCGCTTCTCTGTAGCCTACCGCAAGGATGCGAGAACCTTGTTAAGAGTTCCCTCTCCTCAACCCTATGTTTACGATTCAAATAGAAGAGCTATCTCTGGTATACTACAAAAATAAAAGCTATTTACACTATACAAAGTACTATTTGACGAAGACTTAAATCAAACCCATAAAAGATTTTGGTACTGAACCAAAGCTTTAGGCACTAACAGAACAAAATTTAGTATGTTATCATACTAGACTTTGACTATCAGCATTTACCCTAGCACCAGAAAAAGTATTGCTAGGGTCATTACTCATCTCTTAGTTATTGGATTAAGTGCCAGCCGTTGGAGGTAAATAGGAACACCAGTCACTCCAGCTGCCAGCATAAAGCTTGCCAGTACTAATCCCCCCTAGTTCTAGGGAGAAAAGATTAACGCAGGCTGTCACGCCAGAACCACAATAAACTATAATTTCTTCTTTATCCTTAATATCTTGCCAGCGCTGTTGTTGCTCTTCGACTGATTTAAGATAACCATTGCTATCAGTAACATCTTGCCAGGGGTAATTAATTGCTCCCGGAATGTGACCAGCAATGGGGTCAATTGGTTCGGTCTTGCCCAAGTAGCGATCATTATCCCGTGAGTCTACCAGGGTCACATTTGGTAAATCTTTACGAACTTTTACTATCTCAATACCTACCAGCTTGTCAGGCTGAATTTGAGGCAGAAAAGTAACTGAAGTAGGTTTGGGTAAGACATCCGTTACAGGATATCCTTGGGCAATCCAAGACTTCCAACCACCATCAAGCAATGCTACCTTGTTGTGTCCTAAATAGCGTAGCAGCCACCACAGACGAGACGCAAAGGCAAAGCGAGAATCATCGTAAGCAACTACCAAAGTATCTTGGCGAGAAATACCCATTTTGCCTAACTTTGTCGCCAACTCCTGAGAATTTGGCAAAGGATGCCTTCCTCCATGCTGTCCGGGAGAACTGGAAAGATCTTGATTTAAATCAAGATAGTGAGCCCCCGGAATATGGCTAGTGTTATACTGCTGTTGCCCTAGCTCTGGTTCTGCTAGTACAAAACGACAATCAATAATTACTACATCTGGGCTATCGAGATGTTTGCTGAGGTACTGAGCAGAAACCAGTACATGGTTATCCATAGTCATGAAATTAATTATTTATAGTAATTCCTGCTCTTGGAGTATATAACTTATACCCCTTTCCCTGTTTTACCTAAAAGGGATTGACTATGATCGAAAAATAAATCCCATTTTCTTGCAAAGTGTCCCCGGTCGAATCGACAGAAACCAGGGGTATGCCCCAATCCAAACGGGCAGTAAAGCTATCCCCTTGTTGCCAGAGTAACCCTAGTCCAATGGCGGCTAAACTACTAGGGTCAGGGTCATCTCTACCACTATTATTCCAGGTTGTCCCCACATCAATGAAAGGAGTTAACTGCAACAAGCCATCCCACTTAGAAACCCTTAAAATTGGCAATCGCACCTCGGCTGAAGCAAAAGCCCCATTATCAGTGAGTAAAACATCTTGTCGATAACCCCGAACACTACCTTGACCACCCAGGGCAAACTGCTCAATTGGCAACATCGATTGGTCAGCTAGCTGAACATCACCCCGAACTAATAGTAAGGTATCCCGAGCTAGGAGTCTTACCCACTGAGCCTGTCCTCGCCAAGCAAAAAAGCGGCTATCTGGAACATCAACTTCTCCTGTTACCTGATCATCTTCGTTGACGGTGGCGTTAAAAACATCAAGTCCTAAACTAAACTGGGAACGCGCCGCAATCACTTCTTGCGAACTCCTTTTTGTCCACTCTTGGAAAAACCGCAGTGCTGAGACGCGGGTTCGTCCCTCATCATCTGCACCAAGAGAGGGAAAACCTAGCTCATCTTCGAGAAAAACTGTTTCACTTCTTCGCCTTGAAGCGGTCAAACCTATGGCAAATTCCTGGGTTGGTGTTTGCATCAAAGGCTGACGTAGGGTGAGGTCAAGGTAACTCGAATCAGACTGAATATCAAGTGCGTTGAAGGGATCTTCAATGACATCACTGGAGGTATCACCGTAACTCAGGGAAATGGTGCCATTACGGGGATTAATGGGTAATTTATAACTTAGATCTATACCGTTGCTACCGCTAGTGTTAGTGTAGCTAACTGTTAAACCATCCCCTAATCCTAGAAGATTAGCCTGGGTTAAGGAAACTCCTCTACGGAAACTACCGACACTAGGGGAACGCCCATTGTTAGCAGTTATCTGAGCATTCCAAGTGTCAGCCTCCTTAATCTTAACTGAGAGTAGACTAGTTCCAGGTCCAGAACCTGTCGAGAGTTCAGCCGAGATATTTTCAATCAGTGGGTCAAGTTGTAAGAGGCGTAGGGCATCGAGTAAACGAGGTACATTGAGGGGTTTGGCGGTGGCAACTTCAAGACGCGATCGCACATAGCCGGGACGCAAGCGTTGAGAACCCTCAAGCTCAATCTCATCTAATCCTCCCTCGACAATTTCAATAATGACAGTACCTTCATCCATTGTTTGAGAGGGAATGAAAGCACCGGAGGTAACGTAACCTTTGTCTATGTACAGTTGACTAACTGCGGTGCGAGCTCCCAATAGTTCAGCAAAGGTGATCGGACGACCAATGAAAGGCTCAGTAACTTCTGCTAACTCTTGTTCACTGAAAGCTGTGTTACCTATGAATTGAAACTTTTCAACCGTTATAGTATCTTGGGGCAAGTCAGAGGGAACTTCAGGAGTTCTCGGAGTTGGGACAGAAGGTTCAAGCAGTTCTGACGGAGGTGGTAGTTTTTGTGGGGGAGTTGGAGATTCTCCGGGAGAGGGTTGGAAAGTATCTGGCTGTTGCGCTGGTGGAAATTCATCCGGGAGGGATGGGCTAGTAACTTGGGCAGTTTCCTTAACTGTTTGCTTTAAAAAGAATTTCTCTGCTTTTACAGGTGTCGTCAGACATAAGGGTAATAAGAAAAGGACAATTTTGCCTAAATAAAACTGTCTCTTCTTCTCTTGATATAGATTATGATTATGCTGACTTAGACACAATTTTCCCTTGAAAACTGTCTCATTCAAGGAGGTATAGTGTCTAGATTTAATGGGGTAGGAATGCTCGTTAGCGGCTATATCCATAGGAAGATTTGGTACAATTAGCATATTCCTACCTACCAACTTTACTTAGTCTTACCAGGACAGATAAGACCTTTTCCGTCGAGAAAAACTAGCGAAAAGCAATGGTTTTGGTTCACAGGAAAAGTAGAAAATCCACTGATCACTTCTTCTTTCTCAAAGACACCACGACCCAAACTGTAGTTGTTACCTATCTTGTTCGAGTTGAGGAGTTAGTATAGCAGGAGCAACCCCTCTTCAATACCTTGGTGCTAAGGGAATGCTAGATTACCTGAACTACCATTCCCTCACGAGCCAGTGAGTGATTGGGTAAGGCTAACTGAACTTGCTTTTCGAGCTTATCGAGGAAATCATCGTCATAGTCTGGATTATAACGAGATATCACAACTTGCTTGACATTAGCTTTTTTAGC
This sequence comes from Coleofasciculaceae cyanobacterium, assembly GCA_049683475.1. GTDB lineage: Bacteria > Cyanobacteriota > Cyanobacteriia > Cyanobacteriales > Coleofasciculaceae > JBAUJE01. The sequence goes on from JBAUJE010000480.1 coordinate 15,133, forward strand.
TGTTGCTATACCTGTTTGCCAGAGATCATCTTGCCAGTTAAGAACGTCCGAGTTAAGAGTCTCATCAATTGAGACAGAACGAGGAGCGTCCAAAATTAGTAAATCAGCTTGATCTGCCAAGTGCAGGAGGCTTTCGTCAATTTTACCAGCATGGTGGGCACGACTAGTTGCATAGACAACGGAGTGTCCTTGCCAGCTAATTCGGTAGCCCATCGAGCGGTAGTCATGGTTGAGGAAGGATGTATCAACGGTTACTTCATCGATCAATATTTTCTTGCCAGAGATCAGTTCGTGGAACTGTAGCTCTGACTGCATCACCTTGAGGGGAACTGGGAAGTTTGGGGCGAGCATTTGGCTGTCAATCCGCTGTTCAATCGACTCACCATCTACTGCTGCTGCTCCATAAAGATGAAAACAATTACCAGGAATAAAAGCTGGTGTAAAAAAGGGAAATCCTTGAATACTATCCCAATGGCAATGGGTGAAGAAGATGCTAGCCTTGACCGGCATTTGTTTGAGTAAGTTGTTCCCTAACAGGCGCAAACCGCTACCACCATCAAAAATCAGTAGCTTACCAGCGACGCGTAACTCGACACAGGAGGTATTGCCACCATAGCGAACTGTTCTGTTTCCTGGAGCCGAAATTTGATCTCGAACGCCCCAAAATTGGACAACAAAATCGGTGCAAGATCCAGTTACCATGTCAGCTTTATGATTGGATGTGCTTGGTTTGGGTGCCTCTGGATCAAATTCTGGCATCTTTCAACTAACTTTGCCTGGATTAGCAACTTTTTGCATTGGCAGGTTTCCACTAAATGGCACTCAGATAAGATGGACTCCGGTGAGTGGGTAACTAGAGCTTTTTGAAACAAGGGACTATCAAAGTAGAGTAAATAGAGCTTTAATAGAAAAACAGTTCAGGGCGATCAAGTACAAAAATCCCTAGCGACTTATCACTTGTCCCTATGTTTCATATTCAAGCACCCATCTACTGGTCAGGACATTTCTGTGAAATATGTTAATTTTAGCTTTACTTGAAACAACTCAATTGTGAGTTAAGTCACAGCCTGGAGCTGGTGGCCGAGTAAGCCATAGCATAGGGTCGTTTTAAGCAACTCTATCTTAACCTTTAGCTGTCCCAACAGGAACATGGTAATCTACTTACTCGCGGCACCAACCCCATCAAGCAGCTAGAAATAATTCTTCATCTATTTGCCAACGGCTTTGATGCACTTCTCTACCAGGGGCATTACCTGATCTAAATCCTTCCAGCCTAGAATCTCCGTGACTTTTTTTTCTAAATTTTTGTAGGTCTTGAAAAATTCAGCAATTTCCTCCAAACGATGTTGAGCAACATCTTGAAGAGATTTGACGTTCGCGTAGCGGGGATCTTTGTCTGGAACACAAAGAATTTTTTCGTCCCGTTCACCTGAATCAATCATTTCTAGCATGCCAATGGGGCGTGCCACAATGACACAACCGGGAAAAGTCGGTTGATCCATCAAGACCATACCATCGAGAGGATCACCGTCATCTGCTAAGGTGTTAGGCACAAAACCATAGTCATAGGGGTACTGTACGGAAGAGTAAAGCACCCGGTCAAGGGCGAAGGCTTGCAGATCTTTGTCAAACTCGTACTTGTTTTTGCTACCTGCTGGAATTTCAATTAGAACACTGAGCAAACCAGGTTTTGGTTGAGCAGGAATGAGTGATAAGTCCATCACCGATAATTTTTAAGGCTAACTAAACAGCAGAAGGAAAGGCTATCTCAGACTGGCAGAGAGATACTATAACTTACCAATACCCAGAGCCTCAGTCCGGATTTTTTCGACAGCTGCATCTGCATCACCAGGGTGATCCAGCTCTGACTGCCTTGCTCTAGAGTGATCGGCGCCTATAGTCTACACACCAGTACTGGGCTTTATGCAACCCCCGTGTAGCATTCTAAAGTAATACGGACATCTTGCAGTAGTGCAAAAAAGGGTAAAGGGTAGTTTTCAAGGGGAATAGTTTCCTATAAATCCTTTTCCCCTTACCCGTAATTTCATTTCCTGTCTTTGTGCAAAACACACTCCGGCTATTGCAAAAAGGACTTTTGCAATAGCCGCATTGTTAATTGCCAGATTGCTTATGGTAGAAATGCCTGCAACTTCTATGTTACTTTGCTAATTCATCCTCAATCCTTGCATGCATATCAAGCTATCTAAGGAATTAATTTCATTCCTCTGACCTCGATAAAGAAGTAGTATTCTGCCAAACATCAAGGCTACTGCTTGAGGAGTAGTAAGCGATGACACACAGAGGCAAGGTCAAGGTCAGCAAAGCAATTATCGTGCCGATAAATTCTGCCCACCTATGGTTATGGGAGTCAGAAGAGTTGGCAGACGAACCACTAGATTCCATAAAAAAATTGCAATCGTAAATCTATCAATTGATTGAATGGGAGAGTTAAAGAGTATCAACTCTCTTGTGTTTTCATTTTAACTATCCTTTCCCAAACAGATTGTCAGTAAGTAAACAATCTCAAGAAAACTTTTAACAGATCAATTTCCTACCTGGGAAAGATGTGCAGTTATCTTTCTTTAGAAAAGCCACTCTATAGTTAGCAGAGAAAATGCAAAGGGCAATTTCATATTAATTGGATTATTTTTTAGCAATGCTGTTTTTATCATTGGTTATTTTTTGGCTCAACTCCAGCAAACGATAGATCGACCAACCCGGATAAAGTTGGTCAATAGCTGTGTACCGGATGTTGATTTAGGGAAAGGTTTTACGAAGAGTCCAGGAAGCTGCCCACTTATTGAGTTTATGTTTTTATCATCACCTTTCTAAAGTCAAGCTCCTGTACTATAAACAATTAGAAAATCTAACCCTGTCCTAACCTGACTATTCTTGCGCTAAGCGCTAGCAGCAATTAGTATTTATGGTCACTTTCCCTAAGGTTACCTTGCTATTTTCCTAATGTATTGTAACAAATTTTACATAGCTCCACTGTTTATTTGTGGTTTTGTATCATCGGCCCTCATCGGCTCTTTGATTAACTTGATATATAGATGCTTAAAGGTAGATCTCATCAGACGGGGCAAGCCAAAATCGATAGCAACTAGCTCTGTTGGTAATTGCCAGTCTCTTAACTGAAGTTCTACTGGCTGTCGGTGGGGGAACTGAATATCGGTAAGTTCAGGAGCAAGCCCCAGACGTGCTGCTGCTGTTAGGGTAGGAACAGTAGCTGGGTCAACATTGAGTATTTCTACCAAAGAGCGATCTAAAGCAAAGACATTCTCAGATGCTGCCAAAATATTTAATTGTCTGGGTTCACCCCCACTAGGACCATTACCCTCGTGACCAATGATCCCATCGAGAATCGTTAAGTCAGGATTAATAGCTCGTGCGGTTTCGACCAACATTTCTCCAAAACGGTTCTTGTCCTTACCTGCTTCCATATGCCACCAGGCCTTCATTTTGCCCGGTACACAGCCAAAGAGGTTCTTAACTCCCATAGTCAAAGTCAACTGTACATGGGATTTTAGCTTTGGTAGATTAATTACGACATCAGCATCCATTGCCTCTTTGCTCAGACGTAAATGATTAAAGACACTGCTTTGAGTCTCATAACGCTGAGGGTGAAATTCTACTACTGGTAAATTTAGCTCTTCTATAATCGGTAGATAGCCGTTGGCTTTAGCAACACCCATCGCACTACCAAAAGCAGGGCTATCTCCCAAAAAAGGCTTACCACCAGCTTCTTTGACTAACTCAGCAACACAGTAAACTATTTCTTTTCGAGTAATACATTCTTTCCCAGGACGGCCAGCCGTCAAAAGATTGGGTTTTAGTAAGACGCGATCCCCTTCCCTGACAAAAGCACTAATCCCTCCCAACGGCTCTAGTAAGGTTAGTAAGGATTGTCGCAGAAGTTGCCGCTCGTAGGAATCAGCACGAAGTAAACTAACAATTGACATAACAGAGAAAAAATCTAAAATCTTGCTAACTTATCGCTATTAAAAGATACGCTCATTTCTATTTAAAGCCGTCAAACGTTGTGCTTCAGAAAAAACACCCTCTCCTTGAAGCCGAGTAACAGGCGGCTTCATCTCTACTTTCTGGATATTTCCCATGTTGATAAAAACTGTTTCTTCTGGTAGATGAAGAATACACCAAGGTTGCTTGAGTTGGTGTCTTATATCTTGTCTAATAGACAAATCTGATTCTGGTGAATCTGTTCTGTCATAAACGCTAAAAGATTCTGTGTTACCGTCAATATAGTAAAAGGTTAGTTGCATGATATTTTCCTGACTTGCCATGGGCAAAAGCTCCTTTAGATAATTGTGAACTAGCAATGGGTAAGCTGATACTTCTAAATACTTTGATGGCAGCTGGCATCTGTCTTAGGTATAAAGCTGTTGAGGAAAAAAGCCATAAGACGGTTGACATCTACTAAGGGTGAAAAGCACATATTTAGCATTCAGTATTTTCCAATCTTTTTATGCCTCTGTGTAGGCAATGTTCTCATAAATCAAACCTCAGCTGTCAGACTTGGGTAGGGCGCTCATTTTCTTTAGGTCTAGCACTTGCGCTAGTTCCTCCGAACTCATGAGTTCGCGTTCTAGGACAATCTGCCTTAAGGATTTACCTGTTTCTAAAGACTCTTTGGCAATGGCAGCAGCGTTAAGATAACCAATGTGAGGATTAAGGGCTGTAACTAAGGCGAGACTGTCTTCTGCATAGTCTAAGCAGCGTTCGCGGTTAGCGGTGATGCCTTCGATACAACGCTTGGTCAAGGCAGAGATAGTATTGCCCAAAATTTCAATGCTATGAATTAAGTCGTAAGCAATCAGGGGCATCATTACGTTGAGTTCCAATTGTCCTGCCTGAGCAGCAAGGGCGATCGCACTGTCGTAACCTATTACTTGAAAGCATACCATTGAGGTCATTTCTGCCATTACTGGATTATACTTACCTGGCATAATCGATGATCCCGGCTGCACTGGCGGTAGCTGAATTTCTTTTAGCCCCGTTTTCGGTCCTGAGTCCATCAGCCGTAAATCGTGGGAAATTTTGACTAAATCTTGTGCTAGATTCCGCAAACTACCAGAAACGTTAACAAAAGGAGCCATACTCTGCATTGCTGCCATTAAGTGGGGGGCAGGCTGCAAAGGTTGTCCTGTCAGTTCTGAGAGAATTTGGGCAACTTGCTGTCGGTACTGGGGGTGAGTATTGAGTCCCGTACCAGCAGCGGAACCACCTAAACCTAACAGCATCAAGTCTTCAGAAGCTCTCTCAATCCGGTTAGTATGGTCTGAGAGGATTTGTGCCCAAGCCCGAAAACCTTCTCCTAAGCGCACTGGTACAGCATCTTGGAGGTGGGTTCTACCGGATTTTACGACATCTTGGAATTGATCTGCCTTGTTATCTAAGGCGGTAATAGCATCTGATAATGCTGGATATAAACTGTGTTCTAGAGCTAACAGGGCACCTATTCTAATTGCTGTGGGGATCACATCATTAGTAGACTGACCATAATTTACATGGTCGTTAGGACTAACACGTTGGTAGTTCCCTTTCTCTTCACCAAGAACTTCCAAAGCCCGATTTGCTAATACCTCGTTGACATTCATATGATGAGATGTACCCGCACCAGCCTGATATACATCTACCACAAATTGGTCACGGAATTTACCTTGAAGTACTTCATCAGCCCCTTGAACAATAGCACGACTGATATCTTGAGGGATACAGCCTAGGGTTCCATTGGCGATCGCAGTTGCTTTTTTGATTAGTACACAGGCATCTACATAGGTAGGTAAGGGCTTAATGTCACTGATGGGAAAGTTCTCTATGGCTCGCAGGGTTTGAATGCCGTAGTAAGCATCGGCGGGGATTTGCCGTTCTCCCATGGAATCTTTTTCAAGGCGGTAAGTCAGCTCTGGTTGTTCGGTCATACCGTTCCGGGATTGTCTCTCACCTTGAAATCATCCCATGTTTGCTCAAAGAATAGACTTATTGGAGTCGCGTGAAGTATTTAAATATCTTACCCCAATTTAAAACCCTTTATTCTTTAGGCATAGATGCTGATAAATTCTTCCCTCTACTGAAGCAAATGTAGTAAAACAAACCGAGATGAAGCAGTATACTCACTAAATTATATAAAGGCAAAGCTGGCTCAGTTGCTCTAAAAATAGTTGGAGCATTCAAAAAATCAGAATCATCAGATCTGAACCAAACCAAACCGATAAAATCGCTGGCGGTAAAGAAACCCCACATTAGCTCAATTCCATTATCCTTGATGATGACCCAGGCAAAAAATATCCCGAAGACAACACCAGAAAACACGTAAAGCAGTGTTTCTGGTTCTAAGGCGTAAGACAGGCTTCCAATTATCAAACCCCAGACTATTAACAATAGCAGGGATGATTGAATCAAGAGACTGATTCCCTGAAGCAGATATGCCACAATTAGAACTTTGCACAAGGCGAAAATTGGGGCAAATACTAGAGACAACAATGCGAAGGGTAGCCACTCAGACAAATTAAAGCTGAAAATGTAGCGGGAAGGACTAATTAAATACCAGACGAGAAAGCGAATACCATATAAGCCCAAATACACGCCAAAACCTTTAATTACCCGTTGCCAATGCACAGAATCATCTGAAGTGAACAACGTTATAAACTTACGTTTGTGAACTCGCTTTATAGACAGATACAGACCAAAAAGAAAGGCAATGAAAAGTAAGCCAGAAAGAACAAGTGTACGAACTGGGTTGGCATATAAAAACCCATTCACTCCTTCCTCATCTGGAGAAAAACCTAAAATATAGGTCGTGACCGTTAAGATAGGAGTCCAAACGATTAAGGTTAGACAAAAGGGAAGCAACGCTCCTACAAGGTATCGCTTCCAGCTATTTATACCTTGACGAGCAATCCTTAAAAATCTTGCAGTCATAACCCTAGGTTATTGGCTAATAGAACTCTGTTAAGCCTACCTATATTGTAACAATTAAATATTCCTTCATCTACAAGCTTTATTCCTCCTAACATTATCGGTATTACAGGATTAACTAATGCATAAATTAATACCATTAGGATTCTAGAGGTTATGTTATTAATCTCCTCAAAGTAATAAGAATTTAAGTTAATCGATAGTCTGGAATAAGTTATAATTTTCATTTAATCTCAACTACTTATATCTTGATCAATCCCTAACGCCATGTAACTACTTTGCAACTGTTGCCAGAGAGATTCAATTTTTTTGTATGATTCTTGGGGACTAAGCTTGCCGTTAGTTTCTAGATTACTGATAAAGGTAACTCTTTGGGCAAATATTTGTAAATTAGCATTAAAGGCTAGATATTTTGGCTTGAATTTGCCACGGTATCGACTGTGAGGGTATAAAAAATTGTCTTTATTAATCTGATTTTGAAACATCATACTTCTCCTTTTCGAGTGAAATATTGCTTTTCATAAGTTTTAACTTATTGGTGAGACAACTATCTCAATTTTTCTCCATCTGTCTCTATTGTTAAGATTGTAGGTATATGATTATGTTTGTATAAATCTCAGTTTTGTATAAGTTTCGTTTTAAATGAATATTAATTGTAAGCGTATAAAAAACCCCTACCTGTAGGTAGGGGTTTTTGCTGGTCAACTTTGCAACTTAAAGCTTTGTTCCGCACTCAGGACAGAAGTTGTTAGTGGCTGGACTTTTAGCCCCACAGCTGCTGCAATAGATTATCTCAGTTGCCTTTTCCTGTTTGGCACGTTCTGGTAAACCGATCATCTGAGCATTGTTTTTACCGGGAGCAATCATTGGGTAACAGTTCTCGTTTTTGGTCACATGTATATTTGCTAATACTGGACCATCGTGGTTAAGAATTTGAGCGATCGCATCTTTTAGTTCCTCTCGACTCTTGATCACCATACCCTTAATACCGTAAGCCCCTGCCAATTTGACAAAGTCTGGCATACCCACTTCCATGTTGGAAGAAGAATAACGTTCCCCATGGAATGCCTCTTGCCACTGGCGCACCATTCCCTGCCAGCCGTTATTAATAATTACGGTCTTAACGTTAATGCCATAATGAGCCAAAGTTCCCAACTCTTGGATGTTCATCTGCACACTGGCATCACCGGCAATACAAATTACTTGTTCTTCCGGCAGCGCAATCTTGGCACCTAGGGCCGCAGGCAAACCGAAACCCATAGTTCCCAAGCCAGCGCTGGAAATCCAGCGGCGTGGTCCATTTTTGAGGAATTGCGCTGCCCACATCTGGTGTTGACCAACGTCTGTGGTGTAGTAAGCGTCGGGTGCTTGATGTGCCAACTCGGAAATTACTTCTTGGGGTGAGAGGCTATCAGCATATTGAGGAACTTGGAGAGGGTATTCCTGCCGCCAACGATTGATACGTTCTAACCATGCTTTAGTTTGGTTCGATGCTGCGGGAATACCCAGTTCTTGGTAACGGTGCAACATGTTACTTAGCACCTGCCGCACATCACCAACAATTGGTACTTCCGGGGTACGATTTTTTCCGACTTCTGCCGGGTCAATGTCAATGTGAATTACTTGAGCATGGCAAGCAAATTCATCTAGTTTACCCGTCACCCGATCATCAAAGCGAGAACCAACCGCAATTAGCAAATCACACTCACTCACGGCAAAGTTAGCATAGGCTGTACCGTGCATTCCCAACATACCAACGGAGAGGGGATGGTTTTCGTCAAAAGCCCCCTTGCCCATCAGGGTTGTAGTTACGGGAATCTGGAAGGTTTCTGCTAGTTCTTGCAATTGAGCATGGGCCCCGGAGGTAATTGCACCACCACCAACATAAAGTAGTGGTTGTCGTGCTTGACGCATAAGATCTAGCGCCGGATTAATTTGACGGTGATTGCCCTTGACTGTGGGACGATAACCCCTTAGCTTAACAGTCCCTGGTTCTACTGGTAGGTAGTCACACTCTTCAAAGCCAACATCTTTGGGAATATCAATTAGAACCGGGCCGGGACGACCTGTGTTGGCTAGGTGGAAGGCTTCTGCCACAATCTGCCCTATTTCATTGGCGTTACGCACCAGATAGGAGTGCTTGACAATCGGCAGGGTAATGCCGTATATATCAGTTTCCTGGAAGGCATCCGAGCCAAGCGCACTCCGTGGCACCTGACCTGTCACCACCACCAGCGGAATGGAGTCCATATGAGCTGTGGCAATGCCTGTAACTAGGTTAGTAGCTCCAGGACCGGAAGTACCAAAACATACACCTACTTTGCCTGTCGCACGAGCGTAACCATCGGCAGCATGGGCTGCTCCCTGTTCGTGCCTGACTAGAATATGCTGGAGTTGACCAGCCGCTTCCCATTTGTAGAGTTCGTCGTAAATGGGTAGAATTGCACCGCCAGGATAGCCAAAAATATGTTGGACATCGTGACGTTTGAGGCTGTCCATGAGAGCAAAAGCACCAGTCCTGCGGGTCTGACTTTGCGGCTTTACTTCATGATTGGCTATTTTTTGGGGAATACTTTGGGATAACACGGTATGGCCTCAGAATAATAGCTAGGTTTGCATTTTAAGTTTTGTATTAAGAAAAGGGATGTAGCTAAGCTATGTTTTAATTTTTATCTTTATTTAAGATTCTTTTAACAAGAATTAACTTAAGCTTTTCCCTGCATTAAATCACAATTAGACCAAATTTTGGTTGGCTTTTTAGTTTAATTGTGATTTAAATTACTGTCTAGTTGGTGATGAGCAATCAGTAGCACAAAGTTTTGCCAAGGAGTTCAAGGTAGTAGTTGAGGTCGCACAAGGAGTAAAAAATTGCCCTTTTCCTAAGTAGCGCCCCATTCAAGGAAGCTACAAGCCAATATCTAAATATTTAGTAGACGATTATACAGCTTTCTTCAGAATTTCTCATCGTGATTCGCGTGAGACTCCGGGTTCAGCGAAGCAACCCGGAGAGGGATAGCGGTCAAATCAACCCCTTCGACAGGGGGGGATTTGACGGGTCCAGTTGAAGGCACGACGATTAACCCCGTGCTTCGCTGCAACAACTGGACTTTTTTGGCAGTGAACTGCCCTAGGCGTTTCCAGTTACTATCGGAAACAGAAACTTGTGTTTTGGTATCTCCTGAACACCAACCACAGAAAATCTTCCCAGCTTTTTTGCTGCTATCGCACCATGCTCCGCAAACGGCTAAGACATAATCACCTTTCCGAAAGCCGTGACGGGTAACTGTGCCGCCATACTTGCGCCTTTTCCCACCCTTGCTAGGGACACAAAGATGCAACTGTCTACGGCTAACTGGAGGTCTGCGAATTACTGCAAAAGGTGCAGGAGTTATTTCGACTTGACCCACCCAGTCACCATGCTTGGCATTAGCAGAGTGCCATTCCTTCCACTGGACAAACTCAAAAGCTGCCAGGGTTAGTGCATCAACGGCATGAGTAGCTGGTGTCTGATTAGCCTTATTTTTCTTGTTTTTCTCCAGTCCTAACCAATTTCTTAGCTGACTGGTTCCGTTACCGTTCTTCTGCCAGCCTTGGTGAGTCTTGACGGTTGCTATCTCGGATAACCAATTGAGCATCTGTCGCTGACCCACCATGACAGGTGAAAAGCCAACTCCAGACCGAGCAAACTTTCGACCGCTAGTTCTGTCCACATCAGCTATCACGAGTTCATAATGGATGGCGCTGACAGGAAAAAGCTTGACTAGCTCTTTAACTACTCGCAACTCTAGCTGTTTGTTGGCTCTTATTGATGGAGGTAACTTACCTTGGCGGCGGTTCTTAAACCTCTTTTGCCTATGTGCTCTTTGGTGAAAAGGAATCTTGCGATTAATCCTTCCACAGTGATTTCTATGTTCTTACCCTTGGTAGTGTTAAAGACTTAGCATACTACGTCTCAACAACTCTTTTAGAAACTGAGCAGCAGTTGTAAAAGTTCGTTTTTGAGGTCGGTTACTTTCTGAAGGGTGAACCCACCAGCCTTGGCAAATATCTGGCTTTGCCCACAAATCCAAATGTCCAACGGCTCGATCAGCATAAAAACTATCCTCTCCAGCACCTAGTAGGGCTGAACTCCAATGAGTGAAGTAATCATGGCTGAGGCGGTGAATGGGAAAATTACCAGATAAAGGCACACCCCAACCGTCGATGGCAATAAAAGCTTTTACCTTACCTCCCCCTAATTGCCATCCCCAAGCTGTACCAATAGCACCAACAACACCTGCACTAAAACTGATAAAAATAACCGGATTTTCTATCGAGTTGTGACTACGCAAAAAATCTAGAACATGGACAGCTGAGTAAGGGGGGTAATCTTGACTGGGAAAAATCAAGACTTGCTGATCAGAGCTAGTAGGTAAAATACCAGTTTCTTCACCTGTCAATACTTCTAAAAATTCCTCGGTCAACTGTTGCTCATGAATACCAGGACAAACGAATACGTTCATATCGCCAATTAATTAGTTTCTTCAATTCTCACTAAAGAACCAGAATCATTGGTTCGATAGACTAGAACTTTCTTTTTTCCCTCTACTGTTACCCGCCAACCAGGAACGATGGCTTGCACACAGACTTGTCCTGGGTTAGCTAAATCAAGACAGGCATTAGACCAAGTCTGTCGTTGGGCTTGGACGATATGCAACCCAGAAGTCGGCAAGTTTAAACGCCCTTGAGCGTCTTGCAAAACTGCCTCGGCAACTAAATATGGTAACTCTCCGTTTCCTGTTGGCAGACCGACGATTGCTTCTGTGCGAATATCAAAACCAGAATTATTGGTGCGATAGACATAGAATTGTTGCTTACTTTCAACAGTCACCCGCCAACCTGGTGTCGGTATGCCTATACACTTCTCTGTAGGGCGAGAAAGACCAAGACAGCGATCGCGCCAAGTTTGCCTTTCAAACTGGCTAATTCGTAATTGGGAAAGGGGTAAACTCAACTGCTCAGATGCCGTCTCTAAAACTGCATTGGCAATCAATTTAGGTAAGTTGGTATCACTCATCTTGCTAGCTCCTTGATCCTTTGGTTGAGCTGGTTGAGCAGATTCCATACAGATGGTAAACCCAGTTAAGACTAGAGCAGTAAAAATAAAAAGTGACTGGAGACTTGTTTGAAGGCAATATTTGATCATTGGACTAGCCACGATAGCGGTTCTCAAATAATTTGAATACAATTGTCCATCTTATGTTTCTTAATTGCCGAAACTAGATATAGCAGTTCTCAATTGAGTGAGGTACAAACTTGAGGGGTTTTAGGGAATAGGGAGTAGGAGTAATAAAATTGAATGTACCTCACAAGTACGACGAGAAATGCTCTGTATTTCAACTAATTGGAAACCACTATGATGATGGTCATACTACCCCAAATTCCAGGGTATAACTACCTGTTTGTCCGATAGGCTCTGCTCCACTCAGCAGGCGGTCAACATCGCTACCAGCAATTGCATAGTAAGTACCATTAGCCTGGGCGTTAAAAGTAATAGTACTGTTTGTACCACTACCAACACTCAAGAAGTCACCTTCGGTATCCCAAAGGGTCAACGCAGGAGTGAGTGAAGACCCAGCGTTTGCTAACTGCCGAATGGTATATTGTCCGGCTGTTCGTGTTTCAAAGCGGAAAGCGTCCCGATCGCCTAAAAAGTCAATTGTTCCACCAGAAGTAATAAAGTCGTTTGGGTCAATTGTACCCACAAAAGGAACGGTCTCATCTAAGGGGAGAGTTTGGCTAGACTGTGTATCACCAGGTAAAGATGAGGCTGCACCAACGGCTTGATTAAGTCTTTCCGTTTCACTGTAACTAATACTTGTTTCTGGAGAATCATGACTTAAGCTTTCCGATGAGAAGCGACTATCTAACTCTCGATTTTGACCAGCAGTTGTCACAATTTGACGGTTCTGACTATCCTGCTGATCTGAGTGAGATAGTCCAAATGTATGACCAGCTTCATGGCTAATTGTATCAATTAACTCACGGATGTCATTGTAGGCATTAGGACCGAAACCAACGTGTGGTGGTAAGAAGGCAAACGCAGTATCACGTTGAGATTGAAGGGGAGAACCTGTAGATTGTGGTACATCGACATTAGCAGCCATTCCAAAAATATCACCCTGACCAACTGCTGTTCCACTATCTCCCACTACCATTACGACAGTATCCTGGTTGTCAAACAATGGGGAATTGACACCTCGGTTATCCCAAATTACACGAACATTAAAATCAGCAAAATCTTCTCGCACACCAGCCAAGATTTGGAAAATTTGTTCGTTCAAATTCCCTGTATTGCCATTACTCTGGGCAAAAGGAGTAAAAGCTGAAAAATTAAATCCATTAAAGCTGTCAGAGGGAAGATCGTAACCTTGATTTGCCTGAACTGAGCCACCGTCAAAATCAAGAATTAGATCCACGGTAGGATTATTTGGATTATTTGGATTATTTGGTTGTCGGGGGACTAAGTTGAGGTTGAGGTCAATATTACCCGTGCGATTGCTGTAACCATCAACAGCAATTTGATAAGCAGTTCCAGCCACCGCATTAAAGACGACCTGACTTTGCAGTGAATTAGACGAGTCATCATTACTAGCGACACTACTTAAACTATTGAGGCTACTTCCTGTATAGACAGCCAGGGTGGTATCGTAGT
>JBAUJE010000481.1:0-3719 GCA_049683475.1 Coleofasciculaceae cyanobacterium
CGCAGTGCATTTTGCAGCTTCAAAACTTGCTCTGCTGTGAGAAAGTTTTGAGTGGGTGGTGGCATCGACCTTCTCTTAATCTTGCTATGCTCTCCATTATGCAACTTAAATGCTGATTAGCTTATTAGCTTTTTCGGTAGCAGCTTCTGCTCTTTCTAATTGCTCCTGGGCTTCCCCCACTTTAGTTTGGGCTGATTCTTCTTTTTGCTTTGCCTCCCCTTCTCGTTGTTCAGCGAGTTGGACTTGTCGGTTTGCCTCGCTGATTCGTTGTTGAGAAGTTTCTACTTGCTGTTGTGCTTCCGTTGCTTGCTGTCGGGCTGTTGCTAATTTCTGTTCGGCTGCTTTTACGTTCTGTTCAGCTTCTGAGGCTTGTTTTTTAGCTCTTTCTCTTTGTTGTTGGGCCGTTGCTAATTGCTCTTTAGCCTCAGTTTCTCTTGTTTGGATTTCAGTAACTCTTTTTTGAGCATCGTCTACTTCTTTTTGAGCTATAGTTTCTCGCTGTTGAGCATTTGAGGCTTGCTGTTGAGCTTTATCTGCTTTTGCTTGAGTTGCGGCAACTTTCTGTTCAGCTTCCTTACCTATCCAAGCTAAACCAACTCCGGCAGAAACCAACGTGAAAGCTAGTACCACAGAACCCACTTTCACCCGCCGCGAGACTTGCTTATTTTCCTTTTCTAATCTCTCCCTCGTCTGTTGGGCCTGCTCAACCTCTCCCTCAACCCGCTCTTTTTCCCCTTGTACTAACCTTAATTCTCCCCTAACCTGCTCAATATTGCGCTCTAACTGCTGACGCTGTTCACGTTCTTGGTTAAGTTGAGCAATAACTTCCTGAATCTTCGGCTGCTGTTGACGCACAAAAGGCACTAAATAATCATGCACCAACTGATAACGATCATCTGGGGTATCTGGCACTAAGAATAGTAAGCCTGATGTTACGAGGATTTTTAGGACTAAATTTAGGGAAGTGGGAGGGGACGGGGAGACGGGGAGACGGGGGGACAGGGAGAAAAGGGGGATTAATTCTGCTAGTTCTTGGTTTAATTCGGTGCGAGTTTTTAGGAGTCGCCTTTCTTTTTCATCGGTGAGTAAATAGAGTAGTACTTCGGCTATTTGCTGGTTTTCTTCGCCACAGTCTCTTACTACCTCAGCTAAATAGCGTTTAACTAATTCTTCTTTCGTACCAAACTGCTGATATTCCCCTAAAGTTGTAATACCCTCAGCCTGAAGTTGTGCCCCTACTACCTGCAACTCAATAGGACGCACTTTCCCTGATTCTGCCGCTAAATCATTAACCAGTTGGGCAATTAACGCCGACTCCAAGAGAAAATTAGACCGTTGGGTTAACTGCTCAATTAAACTTTGGGCTTCCGAGGGTGTAAAATCAGCAATTCTGTAAAGGATATTCTTACCCAAGACATCATTATTAATCGCTTCTAGTCCCGGTCGATTTAATCAAAGATGTAAATAATCTTGCCGTAGGGAAAAAACCACTTTGAGAGACAAGATTTGCAAACAGTCACCTAAAAAGGCAAAAAATTCATTTTCCCATTGTTGATGACTAGAACATTTGCCATCGTTAACAAAAAAGAACTCCTCAAACTGGTCGAAAATTAAAACTATGCGTCGGTTTTGGGCCTCGGCCTGTTTTAGTTTTGCCAGAATTGTGGCTTGAGAATTAGACGACCTAACCCCCCAGCCCCCTTCCCTCGTAGGGAAGGGGGAGTTTGAAAGACGAGGGAAGGGGGAGTTTGAAAGCCCCTCTCCTTGCAGGCTACGGTGTATACACAAGTCACTCTGGATTATGTCTAAGCCTTTGCTGCCCCCTAAATCCCCCAATCCTGGGGGACTTTGAACTCCGGTTCCCCCCAAAGTTGGGGGGCTAGGGGGGCTAAATGCAGGGTCTTGAGGTTGATCAAGAGATGTGTGTACACGGTAGCCTTGCAGGGGAGGGGTTTGGGGAGGGGTAATTCCCAGAACTTCTGCCAATTCCTTTCGCCAATCGGTGTAAACTCTTATTAGTATGGGGGCGATCGCTTGCCCACTAACGGTAGATTTTTGCAGTGTGGGTACTAGTCCGGCATTAACTAGGGAACTCTTACCCACACCGGAATAGCCATACAGCACCACAACTTTATAATCAGTCCGTTGTAGCCTTGCTACTAATTCTCTTACGTCTTTTTCTCTTCCAGAGGCGATAATTTCTGGGGCAATTGGTTCTGAGTTATTGGGGAGGGATGTAAATTTGGGTGCGGGGGAGGGCGCAACGCCTTGCGCCCCTATGGTTGGCTGAATGCGACTAGCACCAATAAAGGCTCGCAAGCCAAACTGGGTTTCAACTCTTTGTCGTTCTTGTTTAATTTGAAAAGCTTTAAGATAATCTCGATGCTGAAAATAGAGCTTTTGCAAGTCGCCTAAGATATCAAGATGAAGCTGAAGGTCATAGAGAGGATAGCCTAATTTGGCAATTTCTAAATTCTCAATCGCTTCTTGCTCTTGATCTAAATGTTGTTGCGATCGCGCCCATAAAAACCTTAACCAACTTTCTAAATCATTTTCCAGTTCTGTATCAACTTCTAAGGCTGTGAAAGCAAATTGTTGAGCTTCCTGCCATCGTTCTTGATTGAGAGCAACTTCTGCTAAAAAGCCATAATCTTGAGCTAAAGGAATAGATTGATTAGTCGCTTGATGAACTTCTAAAGCCTTTCGCGCCAGATTTTCCAGTAATTGCCAATCTTCTAATTGCTTTAAAACCTGACTAAAGCGCACCATCGAGTCAGCAATTAAATCTTTTCTGCCTATTTGCTCAAATATGGAAACCGCCTGTTGCAAATAATCCCGCGCCCCTTGCTCATCTGCACAACTAGCTAAATAACTAAGTATTTGTCCTTGGCGTTCTAAATTACCAACTTCTTGCCAAAGTTGCACCGCTCGTTGATAATGCTGACAAGCTGCTGTTCGATTTCCCTTAATTTCTCGAATAAAACCCAGTAAAGACTCTAAATTAGCTGATAACTCTGGCGCTAAATCTGGTTTATTGCTATATAAATCAACTTGTGCCGCTGTTAATTCTGCTTCAAGTTCTAGAAGACTAAATCTAAGAAGTTTGGAAGTAAAAAACTGTTCTGCTTTACCATTAATAAAATCAGCCAACTCCTCATAACTAATCGTAAACTCCGTACTCGTCCCCCAACTTTCCAGATTAGGAGCCAACTGCATTAACTTAGTTTTAGTATCATCATTAACCCAAAATATCAAGGGAAAATGACAATTCTTACGAAACTCATCCCGCACCGTATCAGCAGAAGCAAGTACTTCTTCTAGTGCAGGTATTGACTCCAAACCGAGAATCATTAAAGCGGCGGGTTGTTCTCCTTGTAATTCCTCCTGAATGCGAGCATAAAGAGCGGTATCATCAGGACTGAGCTGTAAAATACGGATTTTAACAGAACAGATTTCTTGTAGACGTTCAATTAAACGCGATCGCAGTAGCGTTGAGTTAGTCTGCCGTAGTCATCTGAGAATTTTAACGCTAAGGGCATGGTATAAACTAAATGGCAGTTAAACTTTTGCAAATATTCTGCCTGGTCAATAAATAAATACTCCTGTTGCGGACGGCCCCAACTCTTCTTTTGAGCATCAATCCGATCAAGGTTATCAACGATTACCACTAAACCTTGTTTACCCTGCTCTTTTAATTGTGCGATCGCAGGTTCAATTAA
>JBAUJE010000482.1:0-27590 GCA_049683475.1 Coleofasciculaceae cyanobacterium
TCCTAAACCTCCCCCCGCCAAAACATTAAATCCCTCTAGTTCACCTTGGTCATTGGTCATTACCACCAGGGAAATATCTTGGGTGTAGAGGTCAACAGAATTATCTCCAGGTACTGTTACACAGCACTTGAACTTCCGGGGCATATAGTGTTCCCCGTAGAGTGGCTCCTCATTATCTGGAAAATTCGTGTTATTGACGTTGCGCTGACGCGCCGCCTTCACTTCTGGATCAACTTCGGCGCTAATTGCCTTTTCTCCATCGAGCCAAATCTCGTAATAGGCACCTGTTTGAGGTGTGAGCAAATCAGCAATTTTATTGGCATACTCCCAGGCATACTGATACTCTGGTCGATTCTTATAGGGTGCTGGTGGTGCCATAACATTACGGCTAAGGTCGCCACAGGCTCCCAAAGTTGAACCCATACTACGAATAATAGAGGCAATTACCGTCTTCAAGTTTTGCTTGAGAATGCCATGAACCTGGAAACCTTGGCGAGTAGTAACCCGAAGAGTATGATTACCGTACTCCTCAGATAATCTGTCTAGGGTAAGATACAGCTCTGGCGGAATAAAGCCGGCCGGCGAACGAGTACGCAGCATGAACTGGTAGTCCTTTTCTTGGCCCTTCACTCGGTTGTCTCTATTGTCTTGCTGGTAAGAGCCGTGAAACTTAAGAATTTGCAAACCATCTTCTGTAAAGCGAGGAGTCTCTTCTTGCAACTCAGTGGCTATCGGCTCTCGCAAGAAATTGCTACGTTCTTTGATACCTTCGAGCTTAGAAACTTTACGAACCTGGGACGTTGTAGATTTAACCATAAAAGTTACAAATTTGAGTTAGGTAGATGTTATTCCCGGTAAATCTGTCGGCATTACGGTGAATACTTTTATCCTAATGTTACTTAGGCTATTTCACTGTCATGGCTTTAGAAATCCTAAAATATGCCTAAAAGCTGTTAATCGTCAAATCCACCAACTTGACCAAAGTTGAGTAAAGTGAAGTAAAAACCTTTGGGAGTAACTTGTCTAGGCTTCCTAATAAACCTTTCAACATAGCCTTAGCTGAGTTGAGCCAAGATGGTGCTAGACTCTGCCAGAGCAAATCTGCTTAGAATTGGTGTAGGGAGAGAGAGCAAAAAATGTCAAAGAAAAGGGCTGGATCATTTATCGTTGGCTTGCTATTTGGCAGTGCAGTAGGAACTGTCACCGGCTTACTGATTGCTCCGCGTACTGGTAAAGATACGCGACAGCTGTTGAAAAAATCCGCAGATGCGCTACCAGATCTAGCAGAGGATCTATCGACAACTGTGCAAATGCAAGCCGATCGTCTTTCAGAGTCAGCACTACGTAACTGGGATGGAACACTGACTAGACTGCAAGAGGCCATCTCTGCCGGTATTGAAGCCTCTACTAGGGATAGTATAGAACTCCAACAACCGGATTCTGAAGTGATGACTGACTCACACAAGTCAGTGTCTGACCAAAATTTGTAGGCAACCTGTTAGTGATTGATCCTCTGTTCTTTCTAGGACTATCTATCTTGTTAGTGGCAGTTAGCTTAACTGCCGTTTTGATAGCAGCACTACCTGCCTTTTTAGAGTTGAGGAGGGCAGCTCGTAGTATAGAGAAATTAGCCGACACTCTTAGAAGGGAATTGCCACCGACTCTAGAGGCTATTCGCTTGACTGGTTTGGAAATTAGTGAATTGACTGATGAGGTTGGCGAAGGGGTGAAAAGTGCTGGTCAAGTGGTTAAACAAGTTGATCAAAGTGTTAGCAGCACCAAAAACCAGGCGAAAAAGTTACAATCCAATACTCGCCGGGTAGCAGCAGGTTTCAAAGCAGCTTGGAAAACTTGGAAACGTGGCTCAGCAAAGCGTGGAACGCGAGAAAGTCTTACCCAAAAAACGAGAGCTTCCCTAGAGCCAAGTTTAACTCAAACTGCTGCCTTGAGAGCGAAATCATCTTTAGCGGACAATGCCTACCAAGATCAAGAGACTGATTACGAAGAAGCTGATTTTACTAATGGTAGCGTCCCCTATCAGGAGTTTATCCCAGGGAACTCTCGACCACCTAAGCAGTACGAAGACTGGCAAGGGGAAGACGAAGACAGGGAAAGATAGTATTTTGCCGTTGAATTTGGTCTAGGTAACTAGCTAAATCTTTGCGCTACTTGCCAATATTAGACTAAAGTAAACAAGTGTAAAGAAATTATGAGTTTTACATTATCCTTTTTATAAATCATTCCTCGCTGTTCATTGCCTAGTACATCAAGATGCAGCATTCTTTAGCAAAACGAGTTCTAGTATCCCTGCTCGGATTTTTCCTTGCTTTCTCTATTTGTTGGTCAGTTGCGCCAGAAGCAAAGGCTTACGACAACCCAGACCTATTACCTACAACTCAGACACCAGTAATTGATTTAGCTAACTTCATCCCAACAATTCAGGAGGAGAGGTTAGTTAAGGATTTAGAAACCTTTGAAGCTGAAACAGGCTGGAAGCTGCGAGTTTTGACTCAATACGACCGAACACCAGGTCGGGCAGTCAAAGATTTCTGGGGACTTAACGATAAAAGCGTCCTATTGATTGCCGACTCACGGGGCGGAAACCTGCTGGGCTTTAATGTAGGGGATGAACTCTACCAATTTCTACCTCGTACCTTCTGGATTGAGTTGCAGACACGCTTTGGCAATCTCTACTACATCCGGGAGAATGGCGAAAACACCTCGATTGTTGAATCAATTGAAACGATCAAGAATTGCCTTGTAAAAGGTGGTTGCCAAGTTGTACCCGGTTTGCCGCGGGAACAGTGGATTCTTACTCTAATCACTTCTGTAGTTGGTGGTGTGGTTTTTGGTTTTGCCTCTATTCCTCGCAAAGAGGGACAGTTATTTGCTTGGCAATGGGCTTTAATTTTTTCGCCTTTATGGGGCATTCTATTTATTGCTTTTGGCATCGGACCGGTAGTTACTCGCACTTCTGATTGGTTGCCCTTATTTCGCAATGTCATCGGTTTCTTGCTGGGTGCTTTAGTCGCTTTCTTATCACCAGTCCTCAGTGAATCGGCTGGTTCTGAAACCTGAAATGACTGGAGACTCAATCTTTCAGATTGTAGGGAAATATAACTAACCTTTTCACTGATAGAATTAGGGGTTGAAGTTGTTCGACTAAATAATCAGTAATCTGTTAGCATAGCGGCTAGCCTGTCTTTAGTGTATTATGCTACCTCAGTAGAAAAGCTAAGCTAGCAGACTGAATGATAGCCTTTTAGTGGAACTATCCTTTCGGAGGTTTGAATGGAATGGCATGCAACGGATGCTCAAAGTCTGGCTATCATTGACCGTGAGATTGGCAATCACTCCTTTTCAGCCGCCGAGTACGAGATTGTCCGCCGAGTGGTTTATGCAACGGCTGACTTTGAATATCAGTCTCTGGTTTGTTTTTCCGAGCATGCCTTACAAGCTGGAGCAGCTGCCCTAGCTGCTCGTACCACGATTGTGGTAGATGTACCAATGGTACAAGTAGGTATAACGCCGCAGATCCAGGATACTTTTGCTAATCCGGTTTATTGCAGCATGGAAACCCTAACACGACCTCAGAAAGAAAAAACCAAAGTAGCTTGGGGTATCCAAACCTTAGCTAGACGTTACCCAGAAGGAATTTTTGTAGTAGGTCAGTCTCAAACTGCTCTGACAGCATTAGTTGAGTTAATTGAAGCTGAAGAAATTAGACCGGCATTAGTAATTGGAACGCCTTCGGGATTTGTAGAGGTTGATGTTGCCAAATCCCGGCTGAAAGACTCCTTAATTCCTAATATTCAAATTGAAGGTCGTAAAGGTTCTGCTGTAGTGGCAGCGGCTATCGTCAATGGACTAGTAGACTTAGCTTGGCAAGCCTATGGTCAAAGTGCCAATAGCATTTAACCACGTCTACGACGCTTGGTATTGACAATACGTTCTGCTCTAGAGTCTTTTTCTCTAGGTCTACCCCTTAACTGAGCACTAACCTGAATAAACTCATCTCGTCGCAAGTAAGGATAATCACTAACCCAAAGGTTTAAACGGGGAATATGAATATCGCTAGTTTGAGCAATACGTCCTAAGTCAGATTGATTAGACATTACCAACATTTCCGCCAGTTGACCCGGATTAATTCCTTTATGAAGACGGCGCAGGGGTGCTTGTAATAATGTTGTAAATCCTGTTTCGTCACCAACTTCGACATTAACCCTTCGCTCTCGATTTTCTACAATTACTAACTCACCCTTTTGATTGACAGTCTCTTCCTTGCCAACTAAATCTTCTGTAACAAAAACATCGAGTACTCGACCACGCCAGAAACCTGCGTACTTGTTGCGGCGGACTTGAGAGTTACGGATAGTTGCCCAATAGACGGGACCCCACAACCAGTAAAGCCCACCAATAATCCCTGCTGATAAACTCAGACCTTCACTGAACCCACCACTAAACAAGAGTTTGAACAGTAAAATGATCACAACGGCTAAGACAGAAATCAGGACTCGCTTTAGGAAATCTGGGAATTTACCCCAGTAGTAAGCGTACTGGGGACCAGTGGCGAGCAGGGGAACGACCTCTTCAAACTTCTCTCGTGTAATTGGAATTAGCATGAGTTTTGTTATTTTTGGTTTTTCTTTACTGGGAAGCCAATACCCAATGACACATGACTAATAACAACTCCATTTTGACATCCTCCACCTTCAAATACTCGCCACGCTGCGTCCGCTAAGCTATCGAAGATTATAGGGACTATTCAGAGGATTTTTTCTAAGCCGTAAAGTAAGGATTTCAGCTGAGTAACTTTACGAATTGCTAGGAGTACTCCTGGCATGAAGGAAGAACGGTCTGTCGTATCGTGACGCAGAGTATAGATTTGACCAGCGGCACCGAAGATAACTTCCTGATGAGCAATCAAACCTGGTAGGCGAACGCTGTGAATACGAACATTATCTTCGGCTACGCAGCCCCTAGCGCCAGTTAATTTTTCTGTTTCCTTGACAATTTCTGTATTATATGTTTTTCCTAGTCCTGCTAACTGCTGTGCCGTTTGGATGGCAGTACCACTGGGGGCATCAGCTTTTTGATTATGGTGGAGTTCAATAATTTCAACGTGGTCAAAATATTGGGAGGCCACAACTGCGGCCTGTTGAAGCAGCGTCATGCCAATCGAAAAATTGGGAATGATTAAGGCACCTGTACTAGCTTTTTCGGCAAAATCGGCAAGATCTTGAATCTGTTCTTGGGAAAGTCCGGTAGTTCCTACGACAGGACGAACACCATAGGCAAGCGCTGTCCGCACATTTTCATAAATACTGGCAGGGTGGGTAAAATCTACCATGACCCCCTGTACTTTTTCCTGGGTAGCAAGTACAAGGGTAGCTTGCAGGTCATTTAAGATGGGGATTTCCACCGGACCACAGCCAGCTACTTCTCCTGCGTCCTTACCGAGACATCCAGGGTTATGGTCTATCGCCCCCAGCAAGGTCATATCCTCAGCTTGGGTAACTGCCTTGACGACCTCACGACCCATTTTACCCGCAGCTCCATTGACAACTACTGGAATAGGAGACTGATTTGCCATATTTAAATATATCCTTGGGACTCGTCAAGCGAATTTTAGACTAATATTGCCGAAGAAAAGCTAATTAATTGGGAATCGAATGCTTACCATCCCCAACTTCCCGGCTCTCCCTTAAATGGTCCGACGATATCTTTAGTAATCCAACCGCCGTAGAAATTTCCTGGCTGCGGCCTGACAAGCTCACCATCGACGTAGCAGGCATCCATCACCTGAGCATAGAAAGCTATATAGTCCTTGATTGGAGCAAATCTTGGTGTTGGCTTAGGATATGCCCAAGCAACATTAGCTGCCTGTTTGTCACCAACTACGACTGTATAGTAAATCGTCCCTCCTTTCCACTCACAAAACGAGCTTTGATTTGTTTGTGATAAATATTCCATCTTGATGTCTTCAGGAGGAATATAGTAAACGGGTGGATGGCTCGTTTCCAATACACGCTGGGAACTTTGTGTATCAACGATTGTGACACCATTGAAGACCACTTGGATATGCTTGGGCGATTTCTCTAGACGGGGTGGACGCGGATAATCCCATACAGACTCTTGACCTGGTTCTGGTTCAATGCGGTTAATGTTCACGCCAATTAGTTCTCATAGTTGCATCACCATCGCTATTGTAAATGTCTTCTCCAGGTCTTGTCGCTACAGCACATTCATGTTTCCTGGAGCAGGAAGTTACCCTTAACAAGGAAAGGTGATGAGTTAGGGTAGTTATCAACCTTAATACGAAGTGGATTGGCATCAACTATGAACAATTAACAATTCTCCATCAACCAAAATTCCTACCCTTTAACGGTCGAATAGTTAAATGGGTGGGGTTGAATACCTATTCATTTGATTCTGACCCGCACTCTTCTGTCTCCTGACTCCTTTTTCAATCAAATATTCTTTAAATTACTTTTAGATTCTAATTGTTGAATTTTTCGCTGAAAATTGAGTTCTTCACTGCTAAGAATCATTTCTAAATTAGCAATACGTTCCTCTAGGACAGCTAGATTATTTGCCGAGCTGGTGCCGTTATCAGATTTCTTCTCTTCAGATTGCCAAACTATGCCTGTACTAACTGTCGCACCTGTAATTACGGCGAAAGGAAGAAGAGGACCACTTTTTGTGACAGCAGAGAGCGGAACGCAAATTGCAAGTATTCCTGTGGCAAAACCCCAGATTTTTGTTGTAATATCAACTTTAGTGTTGGTGGGCTGTTGTGATTCCTCTTTGGATAGATGTGCCATTAATTTATCCTAATAATAGTGAAAACTCGTTATTTCTTGATACATATACCAGAAGGGTTTGTCAGGACAAAATTAATTAAGATTAATCTTTAATAAAGAAAAATCATCATCCAAAGCTTGATTGCGATTCAGATTCTGAATGTGATGTAATACTTGTTCAAGGTCGCCATTACTGTTTTGATGATGATCCGTTAAAAAGTCAATAAAAGTGTTTAGTCCCCAGACCTCAGAATTCAGTTGACGAATTTCGTAAACCCCATCACTAAAGATGTACAATGTGCTGCCAGGTATAATTTGGCAGGTATTATCCTTATATTTTGCTTCGGGCAGCATCCCAATTGGCAAGCTACGTGTTGATAACCGTCTAGCTGAAGTTGGCTTCGTAGTTTGAGATAGTAACAGTGCTGGTGGGTGTCCAGCACAAGAGTAAATCAATTGTTGCTTAAGTCGGTTATAAACTCCATACCAAATGGTGAAGTATTCATCACCATTTTCTTTGATTTGAAAAAGACGATTGAGTTCTGCTAGAACAGTCCAAGGTTGATAAAAATCGGTGTTGTAGAGGGATTGTGTTCGCAAAAGATTGAGTACCGAAACCGAAAGCAGCGCTGGTCTAACTCCATGTCCTGCTACATCTAATAGATAAAGAACTAAATGATTGGAATCGAGCCAGTAATAGTCAAAGATATCTCCTCCTAACTGGAGTGAGGGAGTAAACTGTTGCTCGATAGCGATTGGTTCAGTTAAAGGAGGTGGTAGAAGGGATCTCACATAATCGGCTGCTTGATTCAATTCTGATTGCAACATCAGATTTTGACGCTGTAATTCTTCTTCTACCTGTTTACGCTTGATGAATTGACCAATTTGACCCCCAATCGCTGCCATCATCGTCAGTAAATCTGCATCGGGGGGCTGAATTTCGCGACTAAAGAAGGTAATGACACCAAGTTTCTCGTCTCCGGCCAAGATGGGAAAGCCAAACACCGTATGTAGTCCTACTTTTGCGGCCATTTTTGCTCGACAGAACCCCGCCTCTTTAGCAAGGTCCGTAATCCAGGTTGGTTGACTAGTTGCCCAAACATGACCAGGTAGTCCAACTCCTGGTTTTAAGTTAAGTTGTGCAGTTTCTGTCTCAAACTCTGGATCTTGAAAAAAATGCAGATGCCAACTTTCCTGACAATGCAACCGATTATTCTGTTGATCTAAGCTCCAAAACTCGCCACGCTCCCATCCTAGACTATGACAGATAACTTCTAGAATCTTGGGAATAACCTCTTTAAGGGTTGCAGAATCTGCTAAAACTCGTGTCGTTGCATGCTCTGCACTCAGGTGCTGTTCCCTACGCTTGCGAGCCGTAATATCATTAAGGGTGCCAGAAGTTCCGACTGTGGTATCACTTTCAGCCGATGTTAGGGTTGTGCAAACCTCAGCCCAACCAAAACTACCGTTTTTAGTCAAGAAGCGAATCTGATAACAGTTTTCTGCTGTTTGACCTTGGATTAGGCTTTGAAATTGTTGCCAGTGCAGTAGTCGTTCATCGGGGTGAATGAATTGTAAAAAGCTATTACCTAAGCTTTCTTCTAGGGAGAAACCAGTAACTTCAGTCCAGGCAGGATTGAGAAAAGTTAGTCGCCCTGCTGTATCTGTCTGATAAATTATTTCTTTGAGATTGTTAACAACTGAGCGATACTTTTTTTCGCTGCGTCTTAGGGCCTCCTGGGCCGAGATCGCTTCTAGGAGACGACGCAAACGCCGACGCAGTACAGGCGGGTGGATAGGCTTAGTTAAGTAATCAGTAGCACCAGCTTCAAATGCTCGATCAACTGACTCTTGATCGTTAAGTCCAGTGATCATCAATACAGGAATACCATTACCCTCCTCTAGGGTTTGCAGTTGGCTACAGCAAGTAAAACCATCCATCACCGGCATCATCGCATCAAGCAAAATCATATCCGGTTGCAAACCTGCATAGGCAGTTAAACACTGCTCTCCATTCTCTGCCTCTTCTACCTGATACCCGTCTTGTTCCAAGAGCTGACGTAGTAGCATCCTGATAAATCTGTCATCATCTACTACTAAAATAAGAGGAGAATCTTTCCTTAAGGCGTGGTTGTCTGGCTGAGCAGACTGACCTGAAGCTAAAATATTTTTTGATAATTCCAGCATAAAGCTTTCCTAAATTTTGATTGATTAATCTTAAAAGAAACTGAGTTATTATTTGTCTAGAATGATACTTTGTCTAAAACAATTGGATTAGCACACTCACGCCAGCACTCAAAGCGATCTCGCCCTCTAGCTTTCGCTTTATAAAGTAACTG
Organism: Coleofasciculaceae cyanobacterium; assembly: GCA_049683475.1. Classification (GTDB taxonomy): domain Bacteria; phylum Cyanobacteriota; class Cyanobacteriia; order Cyanobacteriales; family Coleofasciculaceae; genus JBAUJE01. The sequence goes on from JBAUJE010000482.1 coordinate 9,143, forward strand.
GTCAGCAGTGTTAACCAGGGTTTGGATATTTTCTCCTGGTTTAGGAAAAATGCTAGCAACACCCTGGCTGAGAGTTATGTGTTCACTAACACCAGAACTAGCGTGGGTAATTTTTAAAGCGTTGACCTCAAACCGAATTAGCTGTGCGACTATGGCTGCATCTGCTGCTACTACATTTGGCAAAATTACCGCAAATTCTTCTCCTCCATAACGAGCAACTATATCAGCAGGACGCTTGAGAGCCTTGGAAATAGCGCCAGCAACTGCCCTTAAACAGTCGTCTCCAGCCTGATGACCGTAAGTATCGTTGTAGGCTTTAAAAAAGTCAACATCACACAGAATTAGGGATAACGGAGAAAGCTCACGCATCGAACGCTTCCATTCACGGCTTAAGTACTCATCAAAAGAGCGACGGTTAGCCACCTGGGTAAGACTATCAATTGAAGCTAGTTGCTGTAAATTTTCGTTAGCCTTGCGTAACCTGAGATTAGCTTGAATCAGATCTCTGTATAGGTGAGACTTTTCAATGATTTGGCGCACGCGCTGGCGTAATACAGCCCAGTGAATTGGCTTGGTTACATAATCGGTAGCACCGACCTGAAAAGCCAAATCAACTGATGCGGGATCTTCCAAGCCTGTAAGCATCAGTATAGGAGTGTTTGCACTATTTGGGAGATGTTGCAATTGCCTACAACATTCAAAACCATTCATCACTGGCATCATTGCATCTAGCAAAACAATGTTTGGTTGGATACGCTTGTAAACTGACAAACACTCTTCGCCGTTACAAGCCTCTTCGACTTGATAACTTTCTTTTTCCAATACTTGGCGCAACATTAGCCGTATAAACTTGTCGTCGTCTGCAACAAGAATTACGGGTGAAATTTTCGAGAATTGGGTAGTCTTCATTGCTAACTTCTTTGCTGTGATCATTAATTGAAGTTGTTGAGTTGGTTTTCCGTTGCCTAGCTAAGGTCATTTAAGCTAAAGATTGCTTATAAGTATTTTTGGGATAACTAGGTAGTAGACAACTCTACAGTGATGATTATTGGAGGCTGTGAATTCTCAAATTTATAGTTGGCTATGCCATTTACAGACTTCTATTTTTAGGAAAACGCAAACAATACGCTTATGTCATTGGCATATTTACGGATTTTACCTGTGTGAGGGATAAGTAAGTCCAGAGAAATTAAGCTTGAGTAAAGTCCTAGCTATCACCTTTACTGCTAGATGGGTATAGTATTTTCTCTGGTTGTTATGGGACAAGTACTCTAAGAATCAGTAAAAATACGGTAGACATAAATTACGGTGTTGACTAGATTCAATATATATGGTGATAAAAAAATATCAGTCAACTGAGCAAGTAACAGTAGACTTCATAAAAATGTTGTATTCAAAAAAGCTATGCAAATTATCAATTATGTCTAACCAATATGATTTGGCAAAACCTCAAACACAAATATGTACTGATCTGTGGTATAGGTATCTGGGCTTTAGCGGCAAATGGATTGCAGGCACAGACAAATAATTTATCTTCCCTTCAAACAGTAGAATACAGTAAAGTTTTCCAGAAACTAGATTTCAGCACAGATAGTAAGAGAGTTTCAAGCTCTTTTGGGGAGATATCTAGTAACTTAAATTCAGAGTTGGCCAGCCAACCTCCACCTATCGCTAAGCTAGATACTCTTAATCAGCTTCCTGATGGCAATACTGAAATACATTCAGTTGAGCTGCCAGATTCATTAGAATCCCCACCTATTTTGCTAGCTGCACCAGAAAACTTTAATCCTGGACTAAGACTACCAACAGAATTACCTCAACAGTCACCTGAACCGTCTTCCACCGAGCCTTTGCGTCCAGCTTTCTTGTTAGAAAGTATCACAACAGAATTTCGCAATGACCGAGATAACTTTGATCAAAGCAATCAATTTATTGAAGAAACAGCCAAATTTAGATTGCGCAATGGCAACGTATTTACCGTCAAAACCGGATTCAATTCTTTTGAAGACTCAGAAGTTGATTCAGTAACAAATACACCAATTCAAATTGGCTGGGAGGGGAAAATTGACCAAGTTACCTTGGAATTAGCCGGAGGAGTGGACTTATTTGACCGTCTACCAGCCGCTCTCAAGTTAAAAGCAAGAGCGGAAGTTCCTCTAGGTGTTAATCTTACCCCAGAAGGTGAATTGCAATCAGGAGTTTTCCTCTCAGCTGTAGTTGAACAAGGACCATATAAGTTTAGTGCTGAGACTTTGGATAATCAAATCACCGCTTGGAGATTTGGACCCAATATTTACTGGCAAATTGATCGCAATACTAGCTTTTTTGCTTTGGTACGCTTAGGTTTTTATAACGATGATAATCGAGAATGGCAGTCTTTTAGCCGATTAGAGCGTAAATTAGGTCAGTTTTCTATAGCTGCTAACTTATTTACTTGGAACTATCAGGAAAATTTGGAAACCGAGAGTGGTTATTTTTCTCCACCAGATTTCCTTGTTTACAATGCCGAAGTTGCTTGGCAGAGAGATGTTTTTGACTTTCTTAACTGTCGATTAGCCGCCACACTGGGACGACAGCGACTAGAAGGAAATTTTGATAATGCCAGTAGTTATCAAGCTCTTTGTACAGCTAAATTATCACCCAGTGTAGAAGCAGATTTGGGATATACCTATACCAACGTCCTCAACCAAGATAGTGGGGATAGTGGGTACAACAATCAATCTTTCAAAGGACAACTACGCTTCAAATTTTAGAAATTTTCCCAATAGATGTTAGTGATAGGAAAAAGGTGGGAATTATAGTAGCAGGTGTTTAGCCCCCCTGTGGCTGGAGACATAACAAAGGATTGGACAAGAGATTTACTAACTAGGAGTTGCCATGCATTTTAACTTTGAACCACCCCCCAGAAATTTATCTATCTTAGCCTGTGTAGGAGGAGTAGCTACAGCAATGTTGGCAATTGTCGGTTTGCGCTATTGGTCAAATCACTTGACTCAAACCGTTGCTTCACCTCAGCCTGAGGTTAATACGGCACAAACAACTACCTCTGAGGCAAAAACGGATCCAAAGATTACAGCGAAGAAACTCAAGCAGGAAGCTCGCTTTAAAACTTTAGCTAAGCTAGATGGACAATCTGTACAATTACCAGGAACACAGGTAACTGAAAAAGAACTAACTGCCACAAAAACGCCTTATATTCCCCCGAAAGTGACAGAGTTAAGTTCTGAAGAATTAGCCGTGGCTAATCAAGCTTGGCAGTACTTTGAGGAGAACTGGAATGATGAAACTGGTTTAGTAAACTCAGTTGATGGCTTTACCTCAGTAACCCTCTGGGATCAAGGTGCTGCGATCGCAGCCTTAGTAAGTGCTAAAGAACTGGGGATTATTTCAGAAGAAGAATTTACAACTAAAATGAGCCAGACTTTAAAAACTCTGGCAAAACTACCTTTATACAAAGAGGAATTACCTAACAAAGTCTATAATTCTCAAACCTTAATGCCTGTTGACTATGGTCAACTAAATGAAGAGCAAGAAATTGGTTGGTCAGCGATTGATTTAGGCCGAATGGCAATTTGGCTGAAAATTGTAGGTACTCGCTATCCAAAATTTAGGCAACAAACAGAAACTGTTTGGAAAAGTTGGGATATAGAGCGTCTGACCAAGGATGGTCATATGTACGGCACAGCAGTTGTTAATGGCAAAGAACAATATAACCAAGAAGGGCGCTTAGGCTACGAAAATTATGCAGCATTTGGATTAAAACTTTGGGGCTTAGAGGTAGAAAAAGCCCTCGACTCCAAAGAAAAAGCCGCTTTCGTCAATCTTTACAATGTGGGTATTCCTTATGATATCCGTGATTACCATAATTCTGAAGCTAACAACTATGTCCTCAGCGAACCCTATTTTTTAGATGGTATTGAAACCGGATTTCAAGCCTTGCCAAAAGCCTATGCAGACCGTATTTTAGCAGCACAAGAAGCTCGTTACAAAGCAACTAAGCAGTTAACTGCTATCACAGAAGATAACTTGGATCGTGCCCCCTACTTCGTCTACAGCACACTATTTGCCAACGGCAAACCTTGGGCAACGATTACAGATACTCGTGAAAATCATAATAACTTGCGGTTTGTTAGTACTAAAGCTGCTATTGGTTGGCATGTACTTTACAACACTAATTACACCAAAAAACTGTTTGATTTTGTAACAGAAAAATTGATAGCAGATGAGGGTTGGTATAACGGCTTTTATGAGACTTTGCAAGAACCGAATAAATCTCTAACTGCCAACAACAATGGCGTTATTTTAGAAAGTTTACTCTACAAGCAAGTGGGCAAACCTCTTACTGTCTGGGCAGGGGTAAAAACACCAAAATAATCCTCCTGATTTCTAAATAATCATGCGTAGAAAACATTTACCAAAATATTCCAAACTAATTTCTCTGTTGCTCATTGCAGCAATCTCACCCTCTTTCCTTATCCCTCCACCAAAAATAACTCTAGCTCAAACCCCTACGAATCTTTCAACAAGTTGTGCTGACATCACAGCACCTTTAACAGCAGAAGAAGAAGTTTACGCCCGTACTGCTTGGCAGTATTTTGTGAACAATTATCAGCCAGAAACAGGTTTTACTAATTCCGTGGGTGGCTATCCCTCTGGCACTCTTTGGGATATGGGTAACTACTTAATGGCCCTCAATACGGCGCGGCAGCTAAACCTAATTGATCAAGGAGAATTTGACTCCCGCCTCAACTTATTTTTAACCAGCCTAGGTAAGTTGGAGTTATTTGAAGATGCTCTACCCAACAAGGTTTACAACACTGCCACCGGAGACATGGTCGATTATGGTAATAATCCCATCGACCGGGGAATTGGTTGGTCTGCCCTGGATATTGGTCGTGTTTTAGCTGCCTTTCATGTTATTCGTACCTGCCATCCTCAATATGCTGATTGGCTCGAGGGTATAGTTGGCAGTTGGGATGTGGCGCGATCGCTCCAAGATGGAAAAATGTATGGTGCTACAGTTCTGCCTAATGGCGATACTTTACTAGTACAAGAAGGACGGCTTGGTTATGAAGAATACGCCGCCAGAGGTTATGAACTTTGGGGTTTTGCTGCACCTAAAGCCGTATCTTTTGAGCCTTTTAAATTCGTAGAAATTAATGGTATTGAGATTCCCGTTGATACCCGCCAATATCAAGAAACAAATGCCAACAATTACGTAGTTAGTGAGTCTTACATTCTCGATGGTATTGAATTTGGCTTCCAGGGAGATATTGCTGATTATGCGACCAGGATTTTAGAAGTACAGAAACGTCGCTATGAACAAACTGGTCAGTTAACGGCAGTTACGGAAGATAATATTGACCAAGCTCCTTATTTTCTTTACAACACAGTTTTCGCCAATGGTGTTGCCTGGGCCACAATTACCGAAAACAACGAACAACATCCCGAATTGCGTAGCATTAGTACTAAAGCAGCAATCGGTTGGCACTACCTTTATCCTGAAAATGACTATGGTCAAAAGCTATTTGAAGCAGTTAAAGATTTGCGTAGTCCCGATGGCGGTGGTTTTTTTGCTGGTATTTATGAAGAGACAAATCAACCAAACAAAGCTCTAACTGGTAATACCAATGGCTTGATTTTGGAGATTTTATACTACAAAGCGAGGGGAAATCGTCCGTTAATTGGCATGAATGGTGTCAGTGTTTCTACCGGACAGCCCGGTACTAGAGAAGCAGAGGTTACACCTACATCGACTAACAATACACCCTCAGTAATTAAAGTATCCCCTATCCCGCCCGTAGATAAACCTCTATTATCTTCCCGTCCCACTCTGGCACGTTCCTTAACCAAAGAAGAACGGCGCTACGCTGAAGTGGCATGGCAATATTTTGAGGTCAATTATCAATCTAATACAGGCTTAGTAAATGACCGTCATGACCTAAATGGTGCCACCTTATGGGGCATGGGGGATTATTTGATCGCCCTGCATGCAGCCTATGCCTTGGAAATTATCTCCTACGAAGAATTTGACCAACGCATCAGGCATTTCTTAGGAGCATTACAGCAACTACCTCTGTTTGCTGGTCAATTGCCTCACCGAGGTTATGATACTCAGTCATTACAACCTATAGACTATGGTGGTAATCCCAGTTTAGAAGGTAGCAAAAATCCGACTGCTGAGGGAACAGGTTGGTCAGCACTCGATTTAGGTCGAATTATGGCCGCACTGTATAACTTGAAAAACTACCATCCTCAATATACGACTGTTGTTGATCAAATAGTTCTTGATTGGTCTTACTTACAAGTAGTTAGAGATGGTCTTCTCTTCAGCGGTACTGTAAAAAAGGATGAAAATGGCCGACTCTTAACCGTTGTTAATCAGGAAACTCGCCTTGGTTACGAGGAATATGCCGCCCGTGCTTTTCAGTTATGGGGCTTTAATGTTGAGGGTTCTGCTGTTGGTGGGGATTATAAAACTACTTCTGTTGAAGGTTTTCCCGTAACTTTGGGCAGAGAAAAAAAAGCCGCCTATCTAGTTAGTAATCCTTTCTTACTTTATGGTCTGGATTTTGGCTTTGACCCAGGCATGAGTCAACTGGTACAACCAATTTTACAAGTCCAAGCTCAACGTTACCAAAGTACTGGCACCCTCACCGCTGCTGCTACTAGTCTGATTGACGAACCGCCCTATATTGTCCACAGCACAATTATAGGTCAAGGAGAGGAATGGGCAACCCTGACAGATGACGGTGAAACAGTCCCAGAAGCTCGTATTGTCAATACAGCTACAGCCTTTGCTTTTCATGCCCTCTTCCCAGAGAATGACTATACTCGCCAGTTGTGGGAGGCAACAACTGACCACCACAATCCTGAACAGGGTCATTATGAAGGCTTTTATGAACAAACAGGTAAAACAGCCAAAGGTTTAAGCGGCAGTACCAATAGCATCATTTTGCAATCCCTGCTATATCTGGCAAATAATCATCAACCCTTAATTCGTCCTGAAAGAGAGACTAATTCTCCTTGGTGGCAGGCAGTGGCCGCCAAGAATAGGGGACAAGGATTACCTCAGAATGTTGACCAAACAGCGCGATGGATTGCTAATAGTAAAGGTGCTTACTGGATTTCAGCGGAAAATAATACCACCTCAGCCAGCTTAGTAAGTAGTAGGCAAGAACCAGAAAACTTAAATTGCCCTTGTAGCTTACCAACAGCTGTCCAACCACCTAAACCGGAAGCTGTGGCAATAGCCGCACCTTCCTCCAATAGTACTAAACACCTTTTGACAGAAGCAGATAAAATGGCTGCTCAACAAGCTTGGCAATATTTCGAGCGGAATTGGAATCCTCAAACAGGTTTAGTCAATTCGGTTGAAAATTACTCTTGGACAACTCTTTGGGATCAGGGTAGTGCTATTCTAGGCATTCATGCGGCACGGCAGTTGGGGTTAATTGAGCCAGAGCGATTTAACAGCATGATTGAACGTTTGTTGCTGACTCTAGAAGACCTACCAATGCCAGCAACAGGTTTACCAAATAAGGCCTACAGTACGACTACGGCAGAAATGCGCCGTTTGGATAATACTCCTGATCTTAATGGGACAAGCGGCTGGTCAGCCTTAGACACGGCCAGATTTTTAATGGCATTGCATGTTTTACGGACGCACTATCCAGAATATCGCAATCAGATCAATCGCCTTCTTGAGGACTGGGATATCTCAAAACTAGAAAAAGACGGTTGGTTGTATGGCAATATTCCTGATACCAATAATCCAATCCGTTTATTTCAAGAAGGGCGATTAGGTTATGAACAATATGCTGCTCACAGCTTACAACTGTGGGGTATCGAAGCAGAAAATGCCCTGCAAAATCCCCCGGTGCAAACTATCGAGGTTGAGGGCATACCTTTACAAGTTGACCAACGTAACTGGGAAAATTCTGGGGCTACAAACTATCTTACCAATGACCCCTATCTACTCTGGGGACTGGAATTAGGTTGGCCAGATTCTGTTAAATCTCAAGTACAAAACTTACTGAAAGTTCAGGAAGAACGGTATGAGCGTACAGGTATTTTAACCGCTGTTAATGAAGATTCCCTTGACCGTCCTCCCTACTTTTTGTACTACAGCGTCTATGCCAATGGTCAACCCTGGCATACCGTTAACAGTGGTGGGAAAACCTATCCTCAATATCGTTTTTTGAGTACTAAAGCTGCTTTTGCTTGGAAAGCATTAATGCCAGAGAACTCCTATGCTACTACTCTGCGAACAGCTGTAGAGAAACTGGCAGAGCAAAATCGGGGCTACCCAGCAGGACGTTATGAAAACTCTCAACTGGGGGTCAATGCTTTGTTTAACGTCAATACCAATGCTGTGATCCTCGAAAGTTTGCTTTATCAAGCCAGGGGCGGACGTCCTTTGGCATTTTAATTAGGATGTGAATGACCATGAGCAATTCGATTTCGGTTGTTGAAAATTCTGCCAATTTTTCTGGTAACATTCGCTCTCGTCTTAAAGACAGAACCCTTCTATTTCGTTATCTAGCAATTATCAATTTTATCTTTGGTGCTTGGTACTTACAATGGCGCATTACTGACTCAATTAATTTTTCAGCTCTCTGGCTTTCTATTCCCTTACTATTAGCAGAAATTTATAGCTATTTCGGTGGTTTAATGTTCCTCACGGGACTGTGGCGACCGATTGTGCGATGGGTCAAATCTCTTAATCAAATGGCACCACCGTTTCCTCGTTCGGAATGGCCAACCGTCGATATTTTTATTACTTGCTACAGTGAACCAGCAGAAATGGTCGAGGAAACGGCTAGAGCAGCTTTAGCTATTGATTATCCGGCAACTAAACTCTGCATTTACGTACTCGATGATGGCAATTCGCCAGATATGCGTATGATGGCAGAAAAACTGGCTTTAGAGGATTTACAATCAGCGAAGCTGCAAAAGGAAGCAGAGCAAATTAATAGAGAAAGGGGACTATTAGGGGCACGCCTCCAACAATTAGAAATTCTAGCACCAGAGATTACTAAAGCCGAGACTTTACTCCAATCTTTTCAGCTACAAGTTCATACTGATTTTCATGCTTTAACCAAAATTTTGTCATGGTTTGAACAGTTAAAAAGACCTTCAATTCCTGAAAAAACTTGGCTGGAGTTTCAAACAGTACTAGCAGAGGGTTTTGACAATGTTGTTTCCCATGCCCACAAAGAATTGCCACCGGAAACGCCTATTGATATTGAAGTTACAATTTTTAGCCAATCCTTAGAAATTCAAATTTGGGATTACGGCTCAGCCTTTGATTTTGAAGGATATTTACAACGGCTATCAGAGGAAGTGGATGAAGAGTCCGAAAGAGGTCGTGGTTTAGTTATCATGCGCCAAGTTGCTGATTATCTCAGTTATACGAGAACAACGGATAATCGTAATTGTTTACTAATTGTCAAGTCCTATACTCCAATTGAAGAAGATTACAGACAGGGAATCATTGACACTGTAGTAGGACATTTACAAGGCTTGCAAAAGTTAATAATTTTGCTAAATCCTTTGCATCACAAAGTAAATGATTATCTCCTTAAGGAAAGACGCTCTTTAGAAAAAGCCATTTATCAAAAAGAGCTAGAGTTAAGTAATTTAAATCGCTGTCGCTACATTGCTCGACCAAAGCCTAAAGGGAAAGCTCATCATGCTAAAGCGGGTAACATTAACTACGCCATATTTTCTGGTGAAACTTCAGGTGATTTTATCCTCACTTTAGATGCAGACCATATTCCTAAACCCCAATTTCTACAAAGGGTTTTGCCCTACTTCTATACCTATAATCTCCAAGCTGGGCAGTATGAAAGCAACCAAATTGCTTTTGTGCAAACTCCCCAGGCTTTTTATAACCTTCCTCCGAGTGATCTGTTTGGGCATCAAGCACATTTATTTTACGGCCCAATTCAACAAGGTAAAGATGGTATGAATTCTGCTTTCTACACAGGAACAAATGCTGTCTTAAGACGTGAAGCCTTGATTAGTGTAGGGTTACAAAACTTTTCTGATGAATTCAGCAAAGATGCAAAACGCTTAGAAGAGTTTGACTTAGTAGGAGGTGTGTCTAGCAACAGTATTACAGAAGATATGAATACTGCTATGCGGCTTCATGCTGCTGGTTGGAAATCTGTTTATCACCATGAAGAACTCGCAGAAGGATTAGCACCAGATGACCTTAGTTCTACACTTAAACAAAAATTACGCTGGGCCCAGGGAACTATTCAAGTACTACTACGAGAAAATCCTTTTGCCAAGCCAGGTTTAAGTTTTTGGCAACAACTCCAATATTTCCAGACGATGTACAGTTACTTCTCGGGTTTCTTCACTCTGATTTTTATTCTTTGTCCCATTATCTATTTCTTCACAGGCATTATTCCTGTCCATTCCTACGGAGCAGATTTTGCTATACACTTTGTTCCGGCATTTATTCTTAACCGTATGACATTTCTAGCAGCAAGCTGGGGAATTCCTGCTAGAGAACTTTGGCGGGCAGAACAGTATGCTATTGCTTTATTTCCCCTGTTTATCCAAGCTGTTTGGAGCGTTTTCACCGGACGTTCTATAAAATTTCAGGTGACACCAAAACAACGACAATCTGGAATTTATTTACGCTTAGTTTGGCCACAACTTACGATTTTTTCTTTGACTATTTTGGGAATGTTGTGGTGTATTTACCGTTTTGCAGTAGGGGACTTAGAAAATCCCTGGCTCTATCTATTGAATGGAGCCTGGTCAATTTACAACCTGTCTCTGTTATGGGTGATTATCCGTGCTGCTGTTTGGCAACCAGACTCAGCTTCATAAAGCAATTCAATAGTCTGTGTTAAGTATTCACAATTAATTTCAACAAGAAAAATGTTCTTTGAGCCAGTTTTAGAGTCCTGGTTAGCTACATATCTAAAAATGATTTATGCCTTGGAGTTCTATTAAGCAAAAAGGCATAGCTTAAATCAGGATATTAGGTCAAGTTGTAGACAATTAAGACATAGGGAGTTACACAATGAGTTCTAGCGTTAAAGTTGTTCAACCTTCTGGCATTTTAGATGGTACTACTGCTAATCAATTGCGTAGTGAGATTAATGATGTCGTCGAAAAGGGAGCAGAAATTGTCTTGGTTGATTTCCAAGATGTAACTTTTATGAATAGTACCGGATTGGGAGCTTTAGTATCAACCTTGAAGACAGTCAAATCCGCCGGGAAAGAACTATTTATTTGCTCTCTTACTGAGCAAGTTAAGTTAATTTTTGAGTTAACGAAAATGGATCGGGTTTTTCAAACTTTTGCCAATCGAGAGGAGTTTGAGCAAAAAATTGCTGTGGTCGGCTAAGATGGTGGTTTGATTCACGTACTGCTATATATAAACAAAATCCCCTGTTTTTACCTAATCATGGGTAATAATTCAGGGGATTTTTTGATGCTTAAGGTAAGATAAATATTTCTCTTTCAACCAAGATTGACTTGTAAAAGAGAGAAATCATCATCTAGGACTTTTTGTCCATTCAGATTCTGGATGTAATGGAATACTTGATCTAGATTAGTAATATTGCTCTGTCTGTAATCACCCAGCAAATCAATTAGGGAATTAATGCCCCAAATATCTCCATCAGCTTGAGGAATTTCGTAAACTCCATCACTGAAGACGTATAATGTGCTTTCTAGTGGAATTTCACAGCAATTATCTTCAAAATCCATATCAGGTAGCATACCAATGGGAATGCCCATTGCTCCCAGCTTTTTAATCGAGTTAGTAGTGGAATTTCCAGAAAGTAGAATAGCTGGTGGATGTCCGGCAGAAGCGTAAACTAACTGATGGGTTACCTGATTGTAAACCCCATACCAAATGGTGAAATAGTCATCCCCACTCTCTCCCATCTGAAAAATTTGATTGAGTGCAGTTAAGACAGCACTGGGTTGATAAAAGTTGGTGTTGGCCAAAGATTGCGATCGCAAAATATTGAGTACTGATACTGACAAAAGAGCTGACTTAACCCCGTGGCCTGCTACATCTAAAAGATAAATGGCTAAATGCTGATCATCTAGCCAGTAATAGTCAAAGGCATCACCCCCCAACTGTAGGGAAGGAACAAATTGTTGCTGGGTGTTTATGGTACCAGTCAGGACAGGTGGTAAAAGCGATCGCACATAGGTGGCGGCTTGCTTCAGTTCAGAAGACAAAATCAAATTTTGACGTTGTACTTCCTGCTCTGCCTGCTTACGCTTGATAAACTGACCAATCTGACTGCCAACTGCTGCCATCATCTTGAGTAAGTCAGCATCAAGCTGCTTGAGTTCGCAACTAAAAAAGCTCACTGCCCCTAGCTTTTCGTTTCCACCCAAGATTGGGAAGGCAAAAGCTGAATGCAGACCGATTTTAGCAGCCAGGGAGGAACGGTTAAAGTTACTATCTTCTCTTAAATCATCGAGCCAACTAGGTTGGCTACTGTGCAAAACAGAGCCAGGTAATCCATCGCCGGGAGCAAAGGTAATTTCCTTAGAGTAGGTTTCAAATTCCAAAAGTTCTGGCGAGGGTAGATACCAGGTTTCTGCAAGACGCAATATCCCAGTTTGCTGATCCATCATCCAGAGTTCACCTAGCTCCCAGCCTAAGCTTTGACCAATCGCCTGTAAGATATTGGGAGCAGCATCCTGAAGGGTAGCCGACTCTGCCAAAATCCGAGTAGTGGCGTTTTCTACGCTCAGATGCTGCTCCCGACGCTTACGCAGAGTTATGTCATTGAAAGTGCCACCTGTACCAATCAGAGTGTTGTCTACTCTTGCTCTCCGGCAAGCATAAACTTCGAGCCACCCCACACCGCAATTTTTGGTCAAGATGCGAGTCTGATAGCGGCAGTCTTTCTGTGTATCTTGAATTAAAGAGTGAAACTGTCTCCAATAGACTTGGTGATCTTCTCGATGAAGGAACTGTAAAAAGTTTTTGCCGAGGCTTTCCTCAATAGAAAATCCTGTAATTTCCCTCCATGCAGGATTGAGAAAGGTTAATTTTCCTACTGTATCGGTCTGGAAAATGACTTCATTGAGATTTTCTACCACTGAGCGATGTTTTTCCTCGCTCTCTTGTAATGCTTTTTGTGCCCAACTAGCTTCTAAGATACGGCGTAAGCGCCGACGTAGGACTGGAGGATGTATTGGTTTTGTTACGTAGTCAGTTGCCCCTGCCTCAAATGCCCGATCAACCGATTCTTGGTCATCTAGGCCAGTAATCATTAAAATTGGAGTACCTGTTAACCTAGTATTAGCTAGTCTAGAAGTTTCAGTTTGGGAAGGCACTCTAGCAAGATCACCATTACTCAAGGATACATCGTCTAAGCCGAGGTTTTGTAGTTGAGTACAGCAAGTAAAGCCATCCATTACTGGCATCATTGCATCGAGTAAAACCATATCAGGACGTAAGCGCTTATATGCAGCTAAGCACTGTTCTCCATTTTCTACCTCTTCGACTTGGTATCCATCTTTTTGTAAAATCTGACGCAATAGCATCCTAGTAAATTTATCATCGTCTGCTACTAGGATTAAGGGAGAAGATTGCCTCGCATTGGTATTTGTCACCTCTGTCAGACCCGCAGCCGCAGAGTTCTTTGATAATTCCAGCATGGAGCCTACTTATTTCCTTACTGATTACTACAGACCTTCCCTATCTAGTAAACCTGAGATAGTCAGTAACTGACATTCGCATTTCCACGGATTTTTATTTGCTTGAAAAGTGCTATGTCTGCGAGTAATTACGGAAATATTGATTGTTAATTGTCGTTTTCTTACCAATTCATCGTCCCAAAATTTATCTGGCGAATGAAGTACATAGGGAAGGGTAGCATTGATACTTATTTAGTGAAATAGTAATTCCCCTTATAAGGGTAAAAAATAGCAAAACCAAAAATCCGTATTTATACGGTACTTAAAACTGTTGATAATTTCCTAAAGTTAAAGTATCTGCCAGCAATAGGGTTCAATTCACATTTACAACTTATTAATTTAAGGCGATTTAAGTAAAAATGCCATTGGCAACAAATTAAAAATAACTGAAAAATCTATGCTGATTAAGTGTACTAACTAAATTAAAACCCAGTTGCTTATGTCTTTATTTAGCAGTTTTCAGCACAAACTTATCTTGGGTGCTTGTCTAATTTTCATCCTACCTCTGGCTAGTTGTAGCGGAAGACAATCTGAAGCTAAAACTAGCCAAATCTATCATGAGTTGCCAGTTGAAACAATAAAAACAAACCCTAAGCCTGTGGCTGAAGATACTGTGCGAGTGGGCATTTTCACGAATGATAGCACGGTATCTGTCAACGAACGCTATAGCCCATTATTAACTTACCTGTCTGAAGTTACGGGGCGTTCTTTCGAGCTAGCTCCACTTACTTCGGAAAGTCAATTTACCCAAGTGGCCGAAGGTGAAATAGATTTTACCCTTAACAATCCCCTTGCTGCTGTGCAGATACGCCGATTACACAATACGAAGTTTTTGGCAACTCAGTCTCGACCCCAAACTGGCACAGAATTTGGCGGCCTCATTATTGTTAGAAGTGATAGTGAGATTAAGAAGCTCGAAGATTTGCGCGGTAAGAAGGGTGCCTGCTTGAACTTCCAAACTGCCGCTGCTGGCTGCATTTTCCAAATATATCATCTGCGACAACGAGGTATTGACCCATTTACCGATTTCGGCAGCTTTGTTGAAAATAAATCCCAAGACAATATTGTGCTAGCCGTACTCAATGGAACTATTGATTTTGGCTTCATTCGCACTGGTCAATTAGAAAAGATGGCTGCTAAAGGTCTGATTAACAGCACGGAAGAAGTCAGAATTCTAGAGCCGATGGAAGATGGCTTTTTCTATAAACATACCACTGCCCTCTACCCAGAGTGGTTTTTTGCTGCTACTGAGGACACTGATCCAGAACTAGTAAAAGCAGTGAGGGAAGCGCTTCTCAATATTCCAGCTGGGCATCCAGCACTGAAAGCAGCTAAATTAGATGGCTTTGTACCAGCAACAGACGAGCAAGAGCTAGATAAGTTAATTGAGACTTTAAAGCTCAAAAGTTGGGATGCCAAGTAAAAACGGAAACTTTCAGGTATTGACAGGAAAATTTGTAGAACTGGAGCCGAAAATGGCGAACAAAGAGAAAAAGTTGGGCATCTTTAGAAACAGCATTGCTTTTCGCTATCTAGGAATAGCCAGCACATTCTTAGTGATTATTCAGTTATTGGTCGGGTTGGTGCAGGTTCGTCGCAGCTTTCTGCGAGATTTAGCAGCACTTGAACAAAAAATAGATGATGAAGCTAAGTTTCTGAGTGCAGTAAGCCCAGAAGCAGTTCTCAGTTTTGATTTCCTCACCTTAGAAAGGCTGATGAAACAAACTAGTAAAGATTCTGATATTGTTTACAGCCTAATCGTTAACCAAGAAGGAAAAGCTCTTACCCGCTTTCTCAATACCAACAAGCTGTTAATTAGTCAGGTCAAGAAAAGTGCTGACAGTGATAACAAAATTATGTCCGTAATCGCTCAGCTTCAGCAAAAGCCAAGTGTGCATGAAGTGCGTACTCCTATTATCTCTGGAGGACGATCGCTAGGGGAAGTGCGGCTAGGCTATTCAATTAAAAACGTTAAGCAAGAGTTGTACAAATCAGCAATAACTACTCTTCTTACTTCTATTTTGATCAGTGCGCTGTTGGCGACATTAACCGTTATTCTTTTTAATCGGGAAGTGCGTACTCCCTTGCAGGAACTGGCTGAACTAGCCCAAGCCTTAGCGGCTGGTGATTTAGATCGACGTGCTGAGATTAATCAGGATGACGAAGTAGGTCAATTAAAAGCTGCTTTTAATAGTATGGCCATGCAATTGCAACAAACCCTGCAAGGTCTGAAAGAACGCATAGTTGAGCGCGAAAAGACGGAAGCACAGTTACAGGAAGTTATAGCTGAGTTAGCACGCTTGCGGGACGAAGCGCTAGCAGCCGTTCGTGCCAAAGGTGAATTTCTCGCCACCATGAGTCACGAGATTCGCACGCCAATGAATGGAGTAATTGGCATGACGGGGCTACTGTTAGATACCCCCCTGACATCAGAACAGCGCAACTTTGCCCTGACCATCCGCAACTGTGGCGATGCCTTGCTTGTTATTATCAACGATATTCTGGATTTCTCTAAAATCGAGTCGGGCAAACTAGAGTTAGAAGAACAACCATTTGATCTACGTAACTGTATTGAGGAATGCCTTGACCTACTAGCACCAAAGGCAGCGGAAAAGAAACTGGAACTAGCCTATTTATTTTCTCCCCAAACTCCAAATTTAATTGTGGGAGATGTTACGAGAGTTCGCCAAGTTTTGGTTAACTTACTAGGTAATGCCATTAAATTTACCGATAAAGGAGAAGTCACAGTTTATGTGCAAGCCCAGAAAATAGAAACAAAAGAAAGGTCTAAGTTAGAAATTTCCCACCAGTTTTCTCAAGAAGAACCTCTTTCCCTTCACCAAATTCAGTTTGCGGTCAAAGACACTGGTATTGGCATTCCAGAAGATAGGCTCGATCGTCTTTTTAAGTCTTTTTCTCAGGTAGATTCTTCTACATCTCGTAAATATGGTGGTACTGGTCTGGGTTTAGCTATTAGCCAGCGCCTGTGTGAAATAATGGGGGGTAAAATGTGGGTTGAATCTCAAGTTGGAGTAGGTTCAACTTTTTATTTTACCCTTATCGCTTCTTCAGCTCCAGAGTCAGAGCAAACCTATCAAAGCAACTGTTCTTTCCAATTTAACTTAGCTAACAAGCGAGTGCTAATTGTTGATGATAACGCCACTAATCGGGAAATATTAACCCTACAACTTCAGTCCTGGCACATGGTTTCTGTTGCCGCCCAGTCTGGCTACGAAGCAATTGGTCTACTAGAACACAAGGAACCCTTTGACCTAGCAATTTTAGATATGCAGATGCCAGGGATGGATGGTTTGAGCTTAGCCGTAGCGATGCGCCAAAGACAAGACTGCAAGGAGTTGCCTCTCGTGATGTTAACCTCAATCGGCAAGGGAGAAATTGACTGGAAAGCAAGCGGAGTCAATTTTGCTGCTTTTCTCAACAAGCCTGTCAGGCAATCTCAGCTGCATGATACCTTGGTGCAAGTCATAGCAGGAACTCCCCTTAAAGTCAAAGCTGATCGTTTGCTACCTCCTCAACTTGACCCTCACATGGCCGAGCGATTACCACTACGAATTCTAGTTGCTGAGGACAATCGGGTCAATCAAAAATTGGCTCTCCAGATCTTACAAAAAATGGGATATCGGGCTGATATTGCAGGCAATGGATTAGAAGTGCTTGAAGCTTTACATCGTCAGTCCTATGAAGTGGTCTTTATGGATGTACATATGCCAGAGATGGATGGTTTAATGGCTACTCAGCAGATTTGTCAGCAATGGCCACTAGAGCAGCGACCTCGGATTATTGCCATGACTGCTAATGCCTTGGCCGGTGACCGAGAAAAGTGCCTTCGCGCAGGAATGGATGATTATGTCAGCAAGCCAATTCGAGTTGAGGAGTTGGTCAGGGCTTTAAACCAGTGTCAGCCTGTTCAAGAAAAGTCAAAGTCGACCTCACAAGCCGAAATAGTAATTAACCGTCAGGTCTTGCAAGACTTGCGGGAAGTGATGGGGGAGGGTGCTGGTGAATGCTTAGCATCATTGATTGATATCTACTTGGATGAGACTCCTTCTTTACTGCAAAAAATGGCTTGGGCCGTTACTGAACAAGAACCAGAAACCATTCAACAAATAGCACATACTCTAAAGTCGAGCAGTGCTTCTTTAGGAGCAACTACTCTTTCCAAGCTTTGTACGGAATTGGAAAGCTTGGGGAAATCTCAAACAATCATCGGAGCAACAGAAATAATGGGAAAAATTGAAGCCGAGTATGAAAAAGTGAAGTTGGCATTAACCAATGAGCTTCAAGTAGCTTAGCTTGAATTATTTAAAGCGGTTAGCGTTTGGATTTACTCTACTTATCCAAAAAAATCTGCCAAAAATAGGGCAGACCAAGAATTTTTAAAGACTTGATACAGGATAAATCAAAGAAATACACAGTATTAAAGATGAAAACTGGGGAGAAGAGTTCAGTGACGAACTGCATCGAAAGAGTAATCGAGAAATTTTGCGTCTTAGACCAAGTGCCAATGGGCATTTGCATACTGCGGTCAGATTTTGTCGTACTTTATTGGAACCGCTGTTTAGAAGAATGGACTAATCTTCCCAGAGGTAAGATTGTTGGCGAAAAAATCAGCAACTATTTTCCTCATCTAGGTGAACTAAAGTATGCTAACTGCTTTAAGCAAATCTTTGCTGGGCAAAAATCAATCATTTCTTTTTCTGAGCTTGACGAAAACCTAATTACGACCAAATTG
>JBAUJE010000483.1:0-20123 GCA_049683475.1 Coleofasciculaceae cyanobacterium
AAAATTGTCGAGGAACCGGAAACAGTGCTAATCGTCAAAACCCAGTCTAATTATCGAGAAGAGATAGAGCAGGTGATTAGCAGCCAAAAAATTAGCTACACGCATTTCGTGGCAGAAATCTCTCCTGAATCAGTCAACGAGGGTTTTCTCAATTGGCTCAATGCTGAAGTGCCTCTCAAACTTGTAAGCAAGGATACAGTAGCTGATTGATTCAGGCATGAGTCCACTAGCTCCCTATAATTAATAGGTGGTGTAATAAAAATAAACATAGTGTTAGCGATTAGCTATCTTGATAGCTGTTCTGGCAAAATCTAATAGAGCAAATAGTCCAGAAGACAGTAACAGGCAATAAGCTTAAGCTAATAGCTAAGAGTGATACAGTCAGCAGTTAGGGGAACAAACAAGTATCAATAATAAATATGGCAAGAATTGAGACTAGAACCGAACCCATGGTTCTCAACATGGGTCCCCACCATCCTTCCATGCACGGAGTCCTCCGCTTAATCGTCACTCTTGACGGTGAGGATGTCGTCGATTGCGAACCAGTAATCGGTTACCTGCATCGAGGTATGGAGAAAATTGCTGAGAACCGTACCAATATTATGTACGTCCCCTACGTAAGCCGCTGGGACTACGCAGCGGGAATGTTCAATGAGGCAATTACCGTCAATGCACCAGAAAAATTAGCGGACATTGAGGTGCCAAAACGGGCCAGCTATATCCGAGTGATTATGCTGGAGTTGAACCGCATTGCCAACCACCTCCTATGGTTAGGGCCGTTCTTAGCTGACGTGGGTGCTCAAACACCTTTCTTCTATATCTTCCGGGAACGGGAGATGATTTATGACCTGTGGGAAGCAGCCTCCGGACAGCGTCTCATTAACAACAACTATTTTCGTGTCGGTGGTGTTGCAGTTGATTTACCCTATGGCTGGGTAGATAAGTGCGAGGACTTCTGCGATTACTTTGCTCCCAAGGTAGATGAGTATGAGAAGTTAATCACCAATAACCCCATTTTCCGCCGTCGTATCGAAGGTATTGGCACCGTTGGTTATGATGAGGCAATTAACTGGGGACTTTCCGGCCCAATGTTGCGGGGTTCTGGCGTTAAGTGGGACTTACGTAAAGTTGACCACTACGAGTGCTACGACGACTTCGACTGGGATATCTGCTGGGAAACTGGTGGTGATTGTATGGCGCGCTATTTAGTAAGAATCGCTGAGATGCGCGAGTCCATCAAAATTATCCGTCAGGCTGTAAAGGGACTACCTGGTGGCCCCTATGAGAACCTGGAAGCTAAACGGATGATGGAAGGGAAAAAGTCGGAGTGGAATGACTTTGACTATCAGTACATTGCCAAGAAAGTTGCTCCTACTTGGAAAATTCCTGCTGGTGAACACTATGTTCGCCTAGAAAGTGGCAAGGGGGAACTAGGTATATTTATCGTAGGGGATGATAATGTCTTCCCTTGGCGCTGGAAAATTCGTGCAGCAGACTTCAACAATTTGCAGATTTTGCCTCACCTACTGCGGGGGGTGAAAGTTGCTGATATCATGGCGATTCTTGGTAGTATCGATATCATCATGGGTTCGGTAGACCGTTAAAAAGGCACAATCAGTATGATTATGGTTGAGGCGTGGCAATAACCACGCCTCTGCTATTTTGTTTCTATATATATTCTGTTTCCATCCTCTTTTTTCCTAAATCAGCTTGCTAATTGTCAATTGTTAATTGAGTGGCTAGAAATGATTGTAATTTTGATGGGAGTTTCTGGCTCTGGTAAGTCTAAAATTGCTAAAGATTTAGCAGAAGCATTGGGTTGGGATTTTGATGATGCCGATGAGTTTCATTCCTGGGCAGCGAAGGATAAAATGAGCCAAGGTGTACCTCTTAATGATCTAGATAGACAGCCTTGGCTTAACAAGATGCAATCTGCTATTGACCATTGGCTGATGGCAGGCGAAAATCATTGCTTAGCCTGTTCAGCACTGAAGTCTAGCTATCGCCGAACTCTGCGCTGTGATGATTCACGAGTTAAATTAGTTTATCTTCAGGGCAGTTTTGAATTAATTTATGAGCGACTCCGAAATCGTCAGGGACATTTTATGAATGAAAATCTATTACAAAGTCAGTTTGATACTTTGGAAAAACCGTCCCAAGAAGAAGCTATTTATATAGATATTTCCCAAACGCCCCAGGAGGTAGTTGAAGAGATTAAGAAATATCTCGAAGTTTGATGAAACAACACCTGATTATCGAGCTTATAGCAGAGGTTGATGAGAAGAAACGATAGATATTTACGATTATAATTCTTGTAGATATTTTTGTGCTTTATCAAAAAGAGGGGGTTTGGTGGAGCAATAATACCCCCGCTAGAATATGCAGATTTAGTGTGGGAGGATGTCACGTCTCTTCCCCATCCACCTCAACAGTAACTAATCTTCTTTTTTCCTAAATTCTTCCGGCAAATCAATAAATACCCGTTGACCTTGCCTCAATCCTTTGAGAATCTGGGTTTTATCCTGAAGTATCTGCCCAATAACCACAGGCTGAAACTTGGGCTGATCATCAATATCAGGAACCATCACACCAGTTTCACCCTCTTGGGTGACCACCGCTACAGTAGGTACTACCAAAGCATTTGCCACGGGTTCACCCAAAAAAGTAAGATCAACATTCATACCTGAACGTAATTGTTCTTGTTCTGGGGGAAGTGCTACCCGTACCTCAAAAGATGTCACGTTTTGAGCCACAATTGCTCCTGGTGCTACAACTGCGACTTGTCCACGAAATGTCTTGTCGGGAAAGGCATCTGCAACTATTTCCACAGGCTGTCCGGGTTTAATCTTATCTACATCAACCTCTGGTACTTTAGCTAAAACTTCTAACTCTTTCGTTGAAACTTCGACAATGGCACTGGAGTTGCCAGAAGAAGCCGTTAATGAAGCCTCGGTGGTGGGAGTTACAAAAGCTCCTTCTGTGGCGTATTTTTGGGTCACAATCCCCGGAAAAGGTGCTACTAATACCGTCTCTTCTAGCTGTACCCGTGCTGCAAACATCTGCGCCTTTGCTGATTCTACGGCTGCTTGTAACTGCTCAATTTCTTCTGGACGAGAGCCGTTTTGTAGCTGCTGCAAATATAATTGAGCCTCCTTTACAGAGGCTTTAAGCTGATAAATTTCTGGGCTATTCTCGTTTTTGGTGTTTTTTACCTTCTCAAGACGTTGCTTGGCCTCTTCAAATTCTGCCTCAGCACTACGCGCCTCTGTAGAAATTTCATTAAACCGATCTTGTGAGATAACGCCTTCTTTCACTAAGTTAAGATTTTGTTTTATCCTTGCTTGGGCAAGAGCTAATTGAGAATAGGCATTTTTTGCTTGAGCAAATGCTTCCTCAATTTCCCTGGGATTTCCTACTTGTGCTTGTCCCAGCCTAGCCTGAGCTTGTATTAAACGAGCTTTTGCTTGCTCAATCTCTTCTGGACGACTACCAGCTTTTGCCTCTTTAAGATGGGCAATAGCTTGATTGAAGTCAGCTTGAGCTCTCATAAATTGAGCTCGCAACTGGGCATTTTCCATCACAGCCAGCTTTTGCCCAGCCTTTACAACATCTCCCTGTTCCACTAGTAGCTGGGCTAGACGACCAGCAGTTTTAGGGCTAATATTGACGCTTTTAAATGGTTGTACAGTACCACTGGCTGTAATCTGTAGCTTGAGATTTTCTGCTTCTACTGGCACAGTTAGCTCTTCTAGATCTATTTTTGCTGATCCTGAGCCAATCATTAGGTAAGTTGCACTACCCACAACTAAAACACTAGCCGTCATTAACCCGACAAGCATAGAAATGGGTCGTTTAACTTTACCGCTAGATGAAAGTTCCATGGGCAAGGCTTCTCGTTACAAAGTCCTAATCCTCTACACCTTAGTACGCGCTATAACTCTCTACAACTGGGGCAGTCTTGAATCTGAGTCTCAAGGCGAGATGGGGTTCATACTAACACATTCATTTAGAGGCAACAGGCAACAGGCAACAGGCAACAGGCAACAGGCAACAGGGAAATAAATTATTTATCTTCCTCCTCATCACCGTACTTCGTCTGGCTTCGCTAACATCACTCCCTTGTCTCCCCCATCTCCCTCATCTCCCCCAACTTCCCCAACCCTAAGATGAGTTGAAATCTCTAGGACGATCAGGTGAATTATGCGCTAATTTAGCTGAAGACTCCTCTATTATTGTATTTCGAGACTTTACCGTGCCCAAGCATATTCCTCTATTTTCCTTTCTTGTTCTCTTGGGTTTAATGAGCGTACAAGCACCAGTTTCTGGGCAATCCCTTGTACCATATACCCTACAGCTCGATTCAGAAGAATTAGAGCAACAGGGTTTAAACCTTGCCCAAGAAGCAGTTCAGCTAGTTCGCTTTCAGCAATATGAGCTGGCACTACCCAGGGCTAAATTGGCAACCCAACTTGCCCCCAATAGCTATCAAACCTGGTTTATTTTGGGTAGTTTGTACGTGCAAAACCAAGATTTAGATCAAGGCATTAAGGCTTTACAGGAGGCTCATTCTCTAGAACCAGACCAAGCCGGAGTACTATTTACCCTAGGTTCGGCACGCTTCCAAAAGGGAAATTACCAAGCCGCAATCAAAGATTTATCAAAAGGTCTAGAGCTAGAACCTGGTGTACCGGAAGCTTTGTTCGATCTAGGTAATTCCTACTACATGCTCGAACAATTCCCCCAAGCGATAGAAGCTTATGACAAAGCTGTCGCTAAGGAAAAAAACTTCTGGCCTGCCATTAACAATATCGGACTAGTTAAGTATGAACAAGGCGATATTTCCAGTGCTATTGAAAAGTGGCAAGCGGCAATTGCCATTGATGATGAGGCAGCAGAACCTCAATTAGCGGTGGCTGTAGCCCTGTATGCTCAAGGAGAACAGGAAAAGGGGCTGAAAATGGGAGAAGCGGCAATTCGCCTCGATCCCCGCTATGCTGATTTGGAGTTTCTCAAAGAAAATCTTTGGGGCGATCGCCTACTTTTGGCAACGCAAAGGTTTTTGGCAACCCCCAGAATTCAAGCTACCCTTGTTCAAAGCCAAGGAGCCTTAGAAGTGGAAACCTCCCCCCAATAAGGTTGGCGTTGGCTGCAAGTGGACGAGGAATTTCTTGAGCAGCTGTAGCTAAAGATTTTTCCTCAGACAACATCCTGCTAACTACAGGTTACCGATTGGCTTTAATCCTTTACCTTTTAGATACTTGCCGAAATCGCCCTAAAGTAGTACATAAGTACTTAGTGAGTTGCGAATCATGGACAACCCTAGCATTATGGGAGAGAATTGACCTCACCACAGGCTTTAGGGAAGTCGGCTTGGTGGAGGAGAAGTTTTATGCATTTTTAGTCCTTTGGCATCAAGGCCATAATTTGATCGACGAATTGTTGATGATCAACAACGGGTTTGGAGATATAACCATCGGCACCACTCTGCTTGAGGAAGTTTTCGCGATCGCCCTCCATCGCATGAGCTGTCACCAAAATAATCGGCATATCTTTGGTTTGAACATCGGCTTTCAGCATCTGAGTGATTTTAATACCATCGACTGATTTGCCTTTATAAACACTGTGGGCTAAGGAAACATCCATCAAAATAATGTCAGCACCTCCAGCCTGGGCAATTTGCATGACCTCTTCAACATCTTCGGTATGCTTGACTTCCAAGCCGCCCCGTTTGCTGAGAATCTTTGAAAAAACGCGAGCATTAATTGGATCGTCTTCTACAATCAGAACGGTTTTCATGGGCGTTGTATCAAGAAAGTCGTAATTTTCAAAAAGTGCGCCTAGATAATAAGTCTGACAGGGACTTGGTAAAGTTGCCATCTTATAAGGCTAGAAATTATCACATTGTGGTCAGAAAATAGGAAATTTAACTCATGGCAAAACAGCTGAAACTGCTTGCAACGGACAATATCATCCCCACAGCACTGCATGCGGAGATGCAACAGTCCTATCTTGAATATGCCATGAGTGTGATCGTTGGACGGGCCCTACCGGACGTCCGTGACGGTCTCAAGCCTGTTCATCGCCGCATCTTATATGCCATGCACGAACTAGGTTTAACACCAGATCGACCTTACCGCAAGTGTGCTCGTGTTGTGGGAGATGTCTTGGGTAAATATCACCCCCACGGTGACCAGGCTGTCTACGATGCCATGGTACGCCTCATACAAGACTTCTCAAGCCGCCATCCTCTTTTGGCAGGTCATGGCAACTTTGGTTCCGTTGATAATGATCCACCAGCAGCCATGCGTTACACGGAAACGCGACTGTCTGCGATTGGTAACGAAGCTCTCCTCTCGGAAATCGGTGAAGCAACTGTTGATTTTATCGACAACTTTGATGGTTCCCAACAAGAACCGGTAGTACTACCAGCACAGTTGCCGATTCTACTGCTCAATGGTTGCTCCGGTATTGCTGTCGGCATGGCAACTAATGTTCCCCCTCATAATCTCTCAGAAATAGTCGATGGCTTAGTTGCCCTGATTGACCGCCCGAATTTAACAGACGAGAAGTTATGGCAGTTAATACCTGGTCCAGATTTCCCAACTGGTGGTGAAATTATCGATAACTCTGGTATTAAGGACGCTTACAGTACTGGTCGAGGTAGCATTACAGTAAGGGGAATCGCTAAATTTGAGGAAATTCAAAGCGGTCGGGGAAGGCGTAGTCGTCGTAAAGCAATTATCATTACTGAACTGCCCTATCAGGTCAATAAAGCAGGCTGGATTGAAAAGATCGCAGATTTAGTGAACCAAGGACGCATCGAAGGCATTAGCGACTTGCGTGACGAAAGCGATCGCCGAGGGATGCGGGTGGTTATAGAACTCAAGCGAGATGTTAGACCTAAAGTAGTTCTCCAGCAGTTGTACAAGCAAACTGCCCTGCAAAGCAATTTCGGTGTAATCATGCTGGCTCTAGTGAACCGACGGCCACGCCAGCTTCCTTTACGACAGTTGTTAGAGGAGTTTCTCAACTTCCGAGAGCAAACTCTAACCAAGCAATACACCTACGAATTAGAGCAAAAAGAAAGACGTCTCCATATTGTCGAAGGCTTACTAGGGTCTTTATCTCAACTAGATACGGTAATTGATATCCTGAGAAATGCCCCCGACGGCAGTACCGCTAAGCTTTCTCTCCAAGACCAATTAAACCTCAGTGAGAGTCAAGCCGATGCTATTCTGGCAATGCCTCTACGCCGTATCACTGGCTTAGAAAAGCAAAAATTACAGACAGAGTTTGAAGAGTTAAGGGAACGAATTGGGCAGCTCAATATATTACTTGGCAATCGCAATGAGTTGCTCAAAACCCTGAAAAAAGACTTACGCTCTCTTAAACGTAAGTACAGTGATCCCCGTCGCACGAGAATTCGGTCAATAGCGTCTGAGCCAGAGCCAGCAAAGAACCCTAAAGCCGCAAAGTCAAGCAGCAAGAAATCTTCTTCCTCCAAACCCTCTCCCTCTCCACTGCCAAATGAAGAACCGGAAGAGGAGACAGTACTGGAATTAACTTACCAAGGAAACGTACAGCGCCAGCGTCCGGCTAAGGAAAAACAATCTAAACACTCGATTAAGCAAGGAGATGACTTTGTTGTCCAAACTCAGCTAGCCCTAGCCCAAGAAGAATTAGTCGTGATTACCAGTGGTGGCAAAGCTTACCCCCTCAAAGTTTATGATATTCCTCCAGCAGCAGGTCGAAAACAGGGAACTCCCTTTGAAGACTTGCTTCCTAAAGCTGCTTCTTCAGAAACTGTGGTGGCACACTTTAAACTGCCTGATTCCCTTAAAAACCTCACTCTCATTTTGCTAACTGAGCAAGGGCGGGTAAAACGTCTACCAGCCTCAGAACTCAATAGCCTCAGTTCACGGGGTATTAGCCTGCTCAAGCTCAAAGATGAAGATAAATTGCAGTACGTCAGTTTTGCTCAAACGGCTCAACAACTGGTTTTGGCAACTAGCAATGGTAGGCTATTACGCTTTGATATCAACGATCAAAAGTTACCTCTAATGGGACGTAGCGCTCAAGGTTATCAAGCTTCACGCTTGGGAAAACTGGAGCATTTTATTGGCTGCGCTACACTCTTGGCAGAGGATAAGCTCTTACTAGTTACTGAGCAGGGTTACGGGAAGCGCCTGCCGGTAAGCGTAGTTAGACTAGTGAATCGGGGAGATATCGGAACTCCAGCTTTACAGTTTAAAAACTCCACGGATTTGCTGGCAGGAATGATACCAGCTAAGTCTAAGTCTGAAGCAGTGCTAGTTACCAGTACGGAGAGAGTTGTGCCGATCAAGCTTGACTCTGTCAAATTGTGGGGCAAAGATGGCACAGGCGATCGCCTTGTTAAGCTTCAGGCAGAGGAGAAAATAGTTAGTGTTAATGCTCTAGAGAGGTGATGAGGTGATGAGGTGATGAGGTGATGAGGTGATGAGGTGATGGGGTGATGGGGTGATGTGATAACGGGGGCTAGGGGGGACAAGGGGGAAGAAAAAATTAAGAATTCAGAATTAAGAATGCAGAAAGATGGGGGAGATGAGGAAGCAGAGGGAGATTGACAATTGTCAATTTTCAATTCTAAATTCTAAATTCTAAATTTTCTATTCCCTATTCCCTATTCCCTGTTCCCGGCTCTAAAGAGAAAGGGCTTCGAGTTGAGAGTATTTGGTGAGAAATCCCTAGTTGATTTTCTTGTAGAAGAGTTGAAAATATAAAGAACGAGAGTAAATTAATTATTGACCAACGTGGCTCAGGTTGTTCTGGAAAACGTTTATAAAAGCTTCCCTAGTAGAAAAGGGGAACCAACCGTTACACCAGTAACGACAGAGTCACTGCTGACACCAGTTGAGCAGACGGCAATTCAGGTAGCTGAATCCTCGCACCAATCAGGTATTAACGTACTGCGGCGAATCAGTCTGACGATTAAAAACGGTGAATTTATGGTGTTGGTGGGTCCTTCCGGTTGTGGTAAAAGTACCCTATTGCGAGTAATTGCCGGACTAGAACCCCTGACAGGGGGCAAAATTTGGGTCGGCGACACCCTAGTTAACGAGCTATTGCCCAAAGAGCGGCACATCGCTATGGTCTTCCAAAATTATGCTCTTTATCCTCACCTTAGTGTTTATGATAATATCGCCTTTGGACTACGACGCATGACCGAAGCAGAGGGAGAAGCAACCCCCTCTACCATCAGCAAAAAGACAACAGTAGCAGATGTCTCCTCATCTTTTTGGCAATGGTCTGATAATTGGTTAGTTGAGGGAAGACAATTACTTAAAGAAAAATTCCAGCAATTCTTCAATAGGGATTTAGGGGAACATCTGCTTTGGGCAACAACACGAGTACTACCCAGGGGATTTCACTACATTTCTGCCAAGGAAAAAATCATTGATGAGCAAGTAAGGACGGTTGCGAAGTTACTACAAATTGAACCATTGTTGAATCGATTACCCAAAGAACTGTCTGGCGGACAAAAGCAACGGGTGGCCCTAGGACGTGCCATTGCTCGTAATCCTCAAGTTTTTCTGATGGACGAACCTCTCTCTAACTTGGATGCTAAACTCAGAGCCGAAACCCGCAGTCAAATTGTCAAACTACAACGGCAGTTGGGTACAACAACAATTTATGTTACCCATGACCAAACCGAAGCTATGACGATGGGCGATCGCATCGCTGTCATGAATCATGGTCAAATCCAACAAATTGCTCCCCCCTTAGAACTTTACAACCGCCCCATCAATCAATTTGTTGCTCAATTCATTGGTTCTCCTCCAATGAACTTTATTCCCGTACAGATTAAAGCACCTTTGTTAGTTCAGCATGCTCAGTTTCGCCTCACTTTGCCAGCAGACTGGGAACCTTTTCTCAAGAAATATGACGGGCAAACCTTAACTTTGGGTATTCGCCCAGAACATTTAAATGTCGGTGTTCCTGCCCCAAAAAACTTACCAGTAACAGTTGACCTGGTAGAAGCCTTAGGTAATGAAACCTATTTATCCGTAACCCTGGATAAAGAATCTACTCTGCAAGTGAGAATCCCCGCCGATCAGCTTGTCCAATTGGGTGAGAAAGTTTGGCTAGCGATCGCACCAGACAAAATTCATTTATTCAACCGCCACACAGGTCTGGCTATCCGGTCTAACTAGTGGTTCATCGCAAAAATTATAATGGGACGAGGAAGACAGGGAGACACGGAGATGCGGGGACGTGGGGACGCCCAAAGGGAACAAACCATCAGAATTAATGAAATGAACTACTAGTAGCAAATAGAAAATAGCAACATGAGAATGGAATAATATAGCTCAATTTCCAATTTTCCATTTCCAATTTCCAATTTCTTAAAAAGAGCCAACAAACGCCTATGACTACTGCTGCACCAGCTAAAACTCAGTATGAAGCAATCATTGGTCTAGAAACCCATTGTCAGCTGAGTACTCAAACCAAAATCTTCTCTTATTCCTCCACTGAATTTGACTCTCCCCCTAATACCAATATCGATCCCATTTGCATGGGATTACCTGGGGTATTGCCTGTACTTAACCAAAAAGTCCTAGAGTACGCTGTCAAAGCCGGTTTAGCTATTAACTGTCAAATCTCACCCTACAGTAAGTTTGACCGTAAACAGTATTTTTATCCTGACCTGCCTAAAAATTATCAGATTTCTCAGTACGATTTACCCATTGCTGAACATGGTTGGCTCGAAATTGAGCTAACTGACGAAGATGATAATCCAATTCGTAAAAAGATTGGCATCACCCGCTTGCACATGGAGGAAGATGCCGGGAAATTAGTTCACGCTGGTAGTGATAGGCTGTCTGGTTCTACCTACTCCCTGGTAGATTACAACCGTGCTGGCATAGCTCTGTTGGAAATAGTTTCAGAACCGGATATACGCTCAGGTGAAGAGGCGGCTGAGTATGCTCAAGAGCTACGGCGAATTATGCGCTACCTTGGCGTTAGTGATGGCAACATGCAGGAAGGTTCACTGCGCTGTGACGTTAACGTCTCAGTGCGACCTGTAGGTCAGAAGGAGTTCGGCGTTAAAGTCGAAATCAAAAATATGAACTCCTTTAGCGCTATTCAAAAGGCGATTGACCACGAAATTGAACGGCAAACTGCTGCGATTGAAGCAGGAGAACCAATTTTCCAAGAAACTCGACTTTGGGAAGAAGGTAGCCAACGCACCATCAGCATGCGTAAAAAAGAAGGTTCGAGTGATTACCGTTATTTCCCGGAACCTGACTTACCTCCCATCGAAGTTTCTAAAGAGCAGCTGGAAAAATGGCGTAGCGAACTACCAGAATTACCAGCCCAAAAACGGCATCGCTATGAAAATGAACTGGGGCTTTCTGCCTATGATGCTCGTGTCCTAACTGATGATCGATTAGTGGCAGAGTATTTTGAAGCTGCCATTAATGCTAAAGCAAATGCCAAGCAAGCTGCTAACTGGGTAATGGGAGATATTGCCGCCTATCTGAAAAATGAAAAACTGACCATTACGGAGATGGCTCTTAAACCGCTAGTATTAGCGGAAATGATTAACCTGATTGAAGATGGCACTATTAGCGGCAAAATAGCTAAGGAGATTTTACCGGAACTATTGTCTAAAGGGGGTTCAGCCAAAGAGTTAGTTGAGCGCAAGGGACTAATTAAAATCTCTGACACTGGTGAACTCGAAACAATTATCGAAGAGATAGTTGCAGCTCATCCCAAGGAGTTAGAACAGTATCGTGCTGGTAAAACTAAACTCCAAGGCTTTTTTGTCGGCCAGGTGATGAAGAAAACCAGCGGACGCGCTGACCCGAAATTGACTAATCAAATTCTGGGCAAGAAGTTAAAGGCTTCGTAAACTTTGATGGCAGGTATGACCCCTCAACCTCCTATATAGATTATCGTAACCAAGAGAGTGGCTTAAGTAGCTCTCTTTTTTTTAGGTATTTTTGAAGGTGAGAGAAAGTTTTTTCTAAAAGGGGGTGACACCCCCCACCCCCAAGGTGCTATAGTATGTTAAGTAGATGCACCCTGATGATCGAGAGAGTTGCGCAAGTGACTCTCTTTTTTTTTGAGTATTTTTGAAGGTAGGAGAAAGTTTTTGCCAAAAAGGGGGTGACGCCACCCACCCCCAAAGTGCTATAGTATGTTAAGTAGATGCACCCTGATGATCGAGAGAGTTGCGCAAGTGACTCTCTTTTTTTGTCTATATTCAGAATTCGGCAGCAGAACTCCTCAGACTTGATATAATCACCTCTCAGGCACGATTTGACAGTTTTGAGGAAAATTTATGTCCGACTGGCAGGAAATTCCCGGTGGTGTTACGGCTCCTAAAGGGTATCTAGCGGCAGGAATAGTTGCAGGTCTAAAACCTTCAGGGCTTCCAGATTTGGCATTGATCCTGTCGGATGTCGATGCAATTGCTGCGGGTGTGTTCACCACCAGTCGGGTTAGAGCTGCCTGCGTAGACTACTGTAAACAGCGCTTGCAAGCTAAACTTAGTGCTCGCGCGATTCTCTGTAATGCCGGACAGGCAAATGCAGCAACGGGTAGTCAGGGTTGGCAGGATGCTTTAGACAGTGCCAAAGTCCTAGCGCAAGAGTTGAAGATTTCTCCAGACTCAGTTTTACTAGCTTCGACTGGGGTAATTGGTCAGCGTATCCGTATGGAGGCTCTTTTGTCATCAATTCCCCAATTAGTTGCGGCTACCTCGGAAACTGGTTCAGATGATGCGGCGAAAGCTATTGTTACCACAGATTTGGTAACAAAGTCTATTGCCCTAGAAACGACTATTGATGACCGTCCTGTACGAATAGGAGGTATCTCCAAGGGTTCCGGCATGATTCATCCTGACATGGCAACCATGCTGGCTTTTGTGACCTGTGATGCGGCAGTTTCTCCTTCCCTATGGCAACAGATGGTGAGTCGGGCGGCAGATAAGAGTTTTAATCAAATTACGGTTGATGGGGATACTAGTACGAACGATACTCTCATTGCCTTAGCTAATGGTCAGTCCCGGACAGCAGCTATTACTCAAATGGGGGCAACGGCAGAAAAATTAGAGGCGATGCTAACAGCAGTTTGCCAGCATTTAGCGAAAGCGATCGCTAGAGATGGAGAAGGTGCTACTTGTTTAATAGAAGTACAAGTTAGTGGCGCAGCAGATGACCAAGCAGCACGTAAAATTGCTAAAACTATAGTTGGCTCATCCTTAGTTAAATCTGCTGTATTTGGTCGTGACCCCAATTGGGGTAGGATTGCCGCAGCAGCTGGTCGTGCGGGTGTACCATTTGAGCAAGAAGATTTGCGGATTCAGCTAGGGGATTTCTTACTGATGGAAAAGGGTCAACCCTTGGCTTTTGATCGTGCTGCGGCTAGTGCTTATCTCAAGCAAGCTGCTGCTGGGGCATACCTTAAAGAAGATACGGTTTTAATCTCAGTCAGTGTGGGTAATGACTCTGGTACTGGTAAGGCTTGGGGTTGTGATTTAAGTTATGACTACGTGAAGATTAACGCTGAGTATACGACTTGATGGAGTGATGGGGAAGGTGAGGGAGTAAGGAGAGACAAGGGAGACAAGGGAGACAAGGGGGGACAAGGAGGGCTTTTTTAGAGAATAGGGAAAATGATAGATGATCTTGTATTGTTTGGGCAGTAAGGTCTAGTTGAAACTTTTAAGCTATTGGGCTTACCTTATATGAGTTGGTCTAACAAGCCCTCAAACTCCTCTATACCTTGGTTTCGTCTTGGTCTTGGCGCTATTTTTTCGCTATCTCTTATCCTGCGCTTTTGGGGCTTAGGTAGATTCAATAGCCTGGTATTTGATGAAGTTTACTATGCCAAATTTGCTAATAATTACCTAACTGGCACAGACTTTTTTAATGCCCATCCGCCTCTTTCTCAGTATATTATCGCTGTTGGCATCTGGATTGGTTCCCATCTGCCCTTCGGACAAGATACAGTTAACGACTTGACAGGTTCGGTACGTTCTACCTGGAGTTATCGTTGGCTTAATGCCTTAACTGGTTCCTTTGTTCCTCTAGTCATTGCTGGCATTGCTTATCAGCTGAATCAACGCCGTAGCTACGCTTTAATTGCTGCATTTTTTGCTGCTGCCGATGGTCTTTTTTTAGTGGAATCTCGCTATGCCCTGAATAATATTTATCTCGTCATTTTCGGGTTACTGGGTCAATTATTTTTTTTGGCGGCATTACGTCAAACTGGACAAGGACGCAGTAAAAATCTTGCTTTATCTGGTATATTCTTTGGTGCTTCGGCCGCAATTAAATGGAATGGTTTATGGTTTTTGCTAGGTGTATATCTAGTTTGGGCCATAGCTTGGCTTAGACAAAAGGTACAAGCAAGAATCAAGAGTAAAAAGAATAAAAGATTTAGGCAGGAAGATTTTACGCCAAGCAACATTAACGAAGCAAAAAGCAACGAGACAATTCTGCATAACTTAACCGAATTAAATTATCGGCAAGTTTTCGGGAATTTTGCCCTGATTCCAGTACTCAGTTACAGCCTTCTTTGGTTACCTCACCTCTACATGAATCCTACACCGGGATTTTTGGAATCACAGCAGAGAATTCTCACCTTTCATGAAAGCATTGGTAGTGGCGAAGAAGTACACCCTTATTGTTCCCGTTGGTATACTTGGCCTTTGATGCTGCGGCCAGTTGCTTACTTTTACGAACTTGCTCAAAGTAGCAATGGAGGCAAGGTAATTAATGATGTTCATGCTTTTGGCAACCCTATTTTGTGGTGGTTATCAACGGCAGCTATTTTGTTGTTATTGCTGCTTTTGGTAGCACGTTTTTTCTCCCGTGGATTTTGGCAAATTGCGCCTACTAACTCTACTTACATAGCACTTTATTTAGTTATCAATTGGCTAGCTAATTGGCTGCCTTGGCTAAGGGTAACTCGCTGCACATTTATCTACCATTACATGGGGGCTTCTGTATTTTCTGGATTAGCCCTTGCTTGGATTGTTGATAGGTGGTTAAATAGCCCTCACCCTGATCGTAATTGGTCGGGAATTACTGTAATTTTGCTAATTCTGTTGGCATTTTGTTTCTGGATGCCTATTTATTTAGGACTTCCTTTGTCGCCTGAAGGATTTAAATTGAGAATGTGGTTTAATTCTTGGGTTTAAAGCCCTAAATTGTTGCTTCAGTTAGGGCTTGATTTAGCGCGTCTGCAATGTTTAACTGTTTTAAATAATCAAGGTCTAGGTTTTGAGCTTGTACTTTAAGGAGTCTAGCGGGTTTTTCGTTAGCTGTTGATTTGTCGTGCCATAAGACGTTCGCGCACGCCTTGAGGACTGAACTTAGCCTCATTCAGCCGACGAATCTCACTTGAGCGTTGCTGCCGTTGCTTTAAATACACTTCAACCTCATGCTGATGCCGCAAGTAATAGCTAACCGCTGCATAGACATCGGCTAGTTGCAAGAATGGATACTGAAACACAATTTCTTCAGGGGTTGCCCCTTGGTTAAAGACAGCTACAACTGTATCTAGTGTCACCCGCGTTCCGCCCACTTGCACAACACCATCAGCGTTTACTTCCAAGGGAGTGGGTTCTGCTGTAATTACAAGGGTTATGGCATTCGTCTCGCTATTTTGATTTATGGGCTTTGCTATCTTCCTAATATAGTTAGTGCCAGTGCCGGAGGCGAGCTACTCAGTGTTATCCAATTCAAGCTACTGCAAAGCCTGTATACTCCCGTATTTTGGGATGACGAAAACCAAGTACTATATTTTCTTTGGGAACACCTGCTTCTAGTAAATCGGTGGCAATACCTTCTTCAGTATCGTCATATTGAATCCAGATTTTATTGCCAATTAAATCAAGGTGAATGGGTGTAGTGTGTAGATACTTATCATCATCCCAGCCAATATCTAAGACTAAGTAGCGTCCCCGTTGATCATCAAATAGAACTTGGGAGTCGTAGCTATCGGGTAGAGAAGCTCGATATTGGGCGTGTTCTTGTAGGATTTTTTTAATGATGTCTGGGTAGTTTAATTGGGTATCCATTGTGCGATCGCCTCACTTTCTTCATCAAAGACAATATGAAGAACTAATTTCTCTACTACTCTGCCATCTGCCAACGGCTCTGACGCACCGAAAGTGCAATTGCCTCGCTGCCAAAAAATCAAGCAACTCCATAACCTGTATAGGGACGCTTGTACGGTGGATGCAACCCCAAGACAATATCCTCCTTACCTACCCCAATTTCTACTAATTCCCGCGCAATATCGACCTCAGTCATATTGCGCTGAATCCAAATTTTGCCATCTTTAATATCTAAATGAATGAAACAGTTGTAAACCCGCTTCAGTCCCTGCCAGCCTATATCTAGCAATTGATAATGGTCATGTTCTGTATCAAAAATAAGCTGGCACTCAATATCTGGATTATTTTCTCCCATCCTCGCCTGTTCGAGCAAAAACTTACGAATCATTGACGGTAGTGTTCTAATCTCTCCATTCAATAAACACCTCCTTGACTGGATCGTAAATGACAAGTTTTAGCTGATACAGCCTGACGGCTTCCTAAACAAATCGCTCTTGGAAAAAAGAATTGAACGTATCAAATGGCACTGCTAGATATAGTATCCTGTCCGGTTCACTCATTTGTAGGGCAAGTCGATAGTTTAAACATTGTCCCAAAGCTAAATGAAAGTCACTCAGCGCAGAGTTGCTCAGAAAACTTTTGACTTCAATAGCAATTTTTTGCCCTGCCTTTTCCGCTGCCAAGACTTTGTCTGCTGCCAGATCTATCTTAAACCTGACCCCTTCAATCTTGATTATCAACGGATCTGCCGTAATTATCCACTGTTCTTTGAGGAGTGCTTGTTTGACAGCATCATGAAATAAGTCTTTGGCAGCTATGGCCCCTCACTTATCTTCTAGCCTCATCTTAAGACAGTTGGTAGAACAGGCGGTGCGATCGCTACATTTGGCGTTGATGTTGAACAGAAGTAAATGTTGGGTAACAAGAGCATCAATCTAATCTGTGGCGATTGGTGATCGCGCCAAAAGTTTAAGGCTATTTTAATTGCATGGATTTAGGTATTAGTTGAAGCTCTAACGCTTTATTGTTGACAGACCATTTAGATAAAACTAATTTTTCAATTTGTTTCCGTTCCCAACGAATAATATGAATATGTGAATGCTTCTACAACTTCTGAAACTACGCCACTTGAGCCAATAACACCTACTAAGTCAGCTTGACGAGTACCACTTGATTCCATGATGTGTTGCAGAATCTCATGGGGTGCAGATTTATCCACCGGATAGTTATCTGCCTCATAGACTTCAATGAGCGTTACTAGCAATTTATGTAAAGTCTTTTCCTCAAGAGTGCGATTTTTCTTGAATGTTAACTGCTCTACTACTGCCAAGAGACTATCATACTCCTCTTCTGTTTCGATTACCTTGGAAGCGACTTGGACGAGTAAATTACGATAAGCAGCTTGGTCAAAAGTAAGGGGCATTTTTCCACTTGCCTTTGTCATATTCGGCATGAGTTAGAATGTATTTGTAGTAAGAAGATTGAAGTTTACCAGTTTCAGGATGAGGACTACATTCTGGTTGAGCAAAGTCAGTTTTTTCCTGGATTTGATTTAAATGCTATTTTTTCTGAGTGTATTGTTGATGCCTACCAATTGGGATCGGGAGCGATTGATAAATTGAGCGAGCGTTATCCTCGCCAAAGCTGAAATAATATCTAGCAATTGATAGTTCTGTAAAATTACTAATCCCGCTAACTCCCTTGCTAAGACTAGCAAGCTACTGTGATAATTGGAGTATCTGGCAAATTTAGTTTCAAACTTCTTCCAGCATATTCCATCCCTAAAGCCGTATTGAGTTGTGGAACTTGCTGCACTAGTTCTTCTAACTTAATCCTACCTTTAAAAACTGCTTTTAGAAGAATTGAATATTCAATCAATTCCTTATGTAAATTTGAATCAATATCTCTACCCCTTAGAAAGTTTTGATCTATGCCCGCAACATAGGCTTCATAACTTAAGTCCAATATATGAGGATTAAACCACTTGGGTTTTTTATCTTGCTCATAGAGTTGTGTTAGCTCATAGAGCTGTATTAATCGTTCCCTCACCTTTGCGAAGTCGTTTCCCAGGTCAAAGTAAACTACTGGAATGTTATACATTTTGTTAATTATTGAATGGAATACATAGTAGCCTTTTCTTTGCGTACTAATCTTGATTTGAAGTCCTGCTAAAGCTCCTCCACCCTTGAATTTAGA
This sequence comes from Coleofasciculaceae cyanobacterium, assembly GCA_049683475.1. Lineage (GTDB taxonomy): Bacteria > Cyanobacteriota > Cyanobacteriia > Cyanobacteriales > Coleofasciculaceae > JBAUJE01. The sequence continues at coordinate 18,311 of JBAUJE010000483.1, forward strand.
GTTTGCCATTAAAAGATCGACGTTAGAGTTATCTTTATGAATCCAACAGATATCTCTATTAGGAGCAGTTCTGCTATATAGCCTCTTAGTGATTGGATTTGAAAAAGTACGACCCAAACCTCTACCAATTGCTATATAATCATCTGGAATTTTGACATCTATATGTCCATCTAAATTTTCAAATCCCAATGGGAAACAACGAGCGATATTTGCCCATTTGCGATTTTCAATAGGGTTATTATTACAAGTATCTACAATCAAGGCTTCAGCTAAAAACCCTAGTATGCAGGAAACCACACCCAGTCCTAGTTGTTCATTGTTAGAATAGAAGCTCGAAATAATCAAACGGTTGTTTTCCTCGTTAAGAGTAATAGCTCCAATTTCTTCAAGCAAGCCTAATAGTTTTGAACCCTTGCCTAATTTGATTATTTCGGTATCTAAGCTTTTTTCGTATTCATTTATAGACTGCCAATCTTCAGGATTATCCAAATCAGAAGAGTTAGGTATAACTATAAGTAACCTTTTGTCATTTTGCATAGTTTGAGTGTTCTTATGAGATTGACTACTTTATGGATAGTACTGTCATTTTTTTTGTTGAGCATCAGTGAAATCACTTAATCTATAGCTTTTTCTGAATTAATTATCAGTCCCATTCTCTTTGAAGTCCGCAAAATCTTAAATCGGCAAATTAGCTTCTTTTCAGGTGAAGATTTTACCGTAAACCTTGCATGTTCCCCCGAAGCTAAACCTTCCTGAAACACAGACAACACCTCGCCAAAGCTGAAATATGACAAGATACTAGGTAGATTCTCCACCTAACTAATGAAGCAATTAATTATATGGTGATGAAAATTGTCCCAATCGAGATAACAGGGGGTACACAACAACATAATGCTCAATTCAGGCAAATCATCGTAGAATCTGTTAGAAGAGCTGTACTGTTTAGTCTCTCGACCCGTAGAAAAAAGAAAAGCAGGTTGCTGGCTAAACAACAGGATGTGTCAAGTGAGATTCTAAAAAGAGTTGAAAGAGCATCAAATGAAGCTCTACAGAGCGTACCACAGGTTGTTAGGGATAGATTAGATAGAACGCAGCAAAGACGGAAAAGACTAGATAAGCTTTCACCGGAACGCCGAGAGTTGTATGAGCGAATCAAGAAGCTGCGGGATGAAGTTGGTTATGTTGACTTCAATATCGTAGATACATTAAGGGAGATGCGTGAATCTACCTGAGCGTTTAGTGGTTGACGCAAGCGTTGTGGCTAAATGGTTTCTGAAAGATGCTAGAGAAAGCGATGTTGACCTCGCTACCGACATCCTTCTAGCGTGTTTAGCTGATGAAGTTGAGTTGCTAAGATCCTGTTCTTCTGCCAAACGTACAAACGTTTCTAAAATTGGATCTACTGAAAGGGAAGCACCCTCTGTTTCTTCAAACTCTCGATCCTGCGATTCAGTCATTTTCTTGTTCAAGTTTAATTATGAAATCAAAGCTTTTATGGTGAAGAATAGCTTCGTCCTCTGCTCAACTGATAGTGGTTTTCTATCTGCCTTGTGCAGAATACCTTTGAGGGTTTCTACATCAACCTCTGAATTCTCCTCTTCCTCCGTCACCTGTTCAAGCAAGAGCTGCTTTCAACGTCGTAGTCGTAGCGTGGGGAAGCTCCATCAACCATAGTATAAAGTTTTTAACCCACATTCCGCACTTCAAAATGTAGTACAGATGAGAACACGCAAGAGGTTGGAAAATTGACAGAAAATGAGTGAGTATAAATACTCTTTGCTTTCCCCTCTGTCGGCTTGATTGTTGGCAAAAG
>JBAUJE010000484.1:0-1851 GCA_049683475.1 Coleofasciculaceae cyanobacterium
GCTTCAGCAATAGGACGACTAATACTAACTAATATAGGTTTAACTTGGGCAAAAGTAGATTTAACTTTTTTAGCGTTATTAGTAGAAATAGGTGTTGCTTCATTATCCGGAACTTCCGCTTCAACCAAAATCCCATCTTCCAGTTCAATTAGTTTGGTGGCCATGTATGTTGATTCCTGAATGTAACTTCTATTCTATTCAAGCACATCACAGCACCTTCTTGAAAACTAGACAGAGCTAGACATTTGCCATCGGTGACTGCAAATGATTTCGTGGCTCACCCGTTTCAATGTGTACTTGCTGTGAAAGTTGATGTTCCGCCAATAAACTATGGGTTAGGATACCCTAAGCGGGCTTTCCTCCATTGAAAAAGTTGAGTCCGGCGAATACGATGTAGTTTAATAAAACTAGCAACTCGTCTCCAATGACTCCAATCATGTTTGTTGACATCCTCTGGTCTCAACAAACATTTTGGAATTTTTTCTGATAACTTTAAGGCTCTACGACCAATTACTAAAGCAGCAGCAGTGCCACTGTTTAAACCGTATTTAGCCATATAATTAATCATCCCAATTACGAAGCGTAAAAGCGGGATTGACTTTGATTAATTCAACTCCAAATCTTCTACAACGTGACAATATAGTTTCTCTAAATATTCCCGTAGCAAAATTGGAAAGCATTTCATTGTAAACTTTACTTTCCTCGCTCATCTTGGATTTTTTCTGGCTGAAATCTAGAGACTCAATGGCTATTGCACATTCAAAAAACTCTGCTAAGAAAACTACTTGACAAGCAATATTTCTCATGGATGCAAGGCTATTGTCCTGTGGTTAAGTTTTTCCATTTATACGGAATTTCTTCTAAATATTCAATATTTCCATCCCACTTCACATAAGTAACTGAAATTGATTCGGCATTAAAGTCAATACCTAGACAACCATTTTTTCTAGTATGAACTACTGGAATTTCTTGTATGTAAGTAGCTAAATGTATATACCAATTATCCTGTTTATGTTCCCTACGAAAGATAGAAATTGTGATTGGTTTGAAATTGTTTATGGCATAATCTAAATCTGTAGCTCTTAATCTGCCATTCCTATCTGAAACACTAAATTCTAACTGTATTTTTTGACCATATTTATCCTGTAATGGTCTCGGTAGTTGAACTTGTAATTGATACAAGCCTTCCTCTTGTAATGGGAAAACTTTCATCATAGTTCCACCACCTGGCTGAGATTTTCCTACACATAAAAACCTACCTGAGCGTTTCTTACTCCAATCTACACTCCATTCATTTCGGGTTTTATATTCATTTTCTGCTAAATTATGTTGAGCATTAAATAATTTATGTGAGCCAAAACAAATATGTAAACGTTCTGTGTTTTTTAACTGCTTTAATTTTCGTTTCAGACTAGCTATTTTCTGAATTTTACTCTTTAAACCTAGCAATTGATGAAAAAATTTATTTCGGGCTTGTAGATGTGGAAAACCTTTTTTTGTTGCTAATTTTAATGTTTTTTCTAGTTTAGTGATGAGTTTTTTTGCAGCAGTTGTTTTAGCTTTGATTTGTAACTCTAATTTAGTGATATTGTTATTCTTAGCTGTTTTTAATTGGTTTAAGCATTGAGTGGCTTCAGTGGCAATTGAATCAGCCCATGCCCATTGGATGTTAAACCGCTTCATTAGACGCTTTTCTACTTCTGATTCTGACAACTTCTCAGTTTGCATCCAGTTGACAGCAGACCGTTTCCAGGATTCATACAATTCTCCCAGTTCCTCAAAAACAGAATGATATTCAATTTTTGCTTCTATCCCTGTCAAGGAGCCGTGAGATTTGGCCATTACTTACAT
>JBAUJE010000485.1:0-20690 GCA_049683475.1 Coleofasciculaceae cyanobacterium
GCATTGATTAAGGCTATCGAAGAACGCTTAGATTAAAATGCTATTCCCCTCGGATCGTTTTAAAGAAAGCAAACCACAGGGTTTGTTATTAAAATTTCGGAGTGCAAAGCATTTGGACTAAACACCTTGGCTTAACAAATAAATTATCCCTCAAATGCTTTGCCCCTACATCAGATTTTTGACTTTGAAAACACCCCCTAGCTCCCTAATAATCGCTCAACTGCTTGATCGCCGATTTGCTCCGGGCAAGAGGCTTTGACGCGATTACAACGCCAATATATTGTTAATTGAAGAAAATAAACCCTGCTCTTCTAAACTAAGCTCCCCTTGCAGCGATGAGGGAATTAGCCTAACAGCACAAGCTTTAAGTTCCGGTTGTCCAGAATCAGGGCAAGCTTCTGAGTGAGTCAGGGCATTAGCTTCAGCATCGTCAGCCCAAAGTGCCCCCCAGTGCATTGGTACAAATAAGGTTCCTGGTGCAATTGCTTTAGTAACTTTGGCTTTAAATCTAGCAGACCCTCGACGCGATCGCACTACTACCAATTCAGTATCCTCAATACCTAACTGTTGAGCATCACGAGGATGAATTTCTAGAAAAGCTTCCGGGTGCATCTTACAAATTTTTTCAATTCGTCCGGTGCGGGTTTGGGTATGCCAGTGTCCGTAAAGCCTGCCAGTAGTTAAGACAAAAGGATAATTTTCATCTAATGGTTCTGCCAATCCCTTGGAGTAATGAGCCGCAAACTTCGCTCGTCCATCAGCAGTAGGGAAAATAAAATTGGTATAAAGGCGTTTTGAGTCCCGATCCCCAGCTTCTGGACATGGCCATTGTAGCGGGCCGTCTGTTTGCAGGCGTTGGTAGCTAATACCTGTCATATCACAGAGACGGTTGCCAGTAAGCTGGACAAACTCAGTATGCACCTGACCAGCATCAGTAAAATTAAACTGTTCTGTAAAACCCAATCTGCGACCTACTTCGGCAAAGATTTCCCAGTCAGCTTTGGCTTCTCCTGGTGGGTCACGGAAACTAGGACAGAAAGTAACGACTCGCTCCGAGTTAGTCATAGTACCAGTCTTTTCTCCCCACTGAGCGGCCGGCAGCAAGATATGGGCATAGGCTGCGGTTTCGGTAGGGTAGTAAGCATCCTGATAAACAGTGAAGGGAGACTGTTTCAGTGCGGCCTTAGTACGTACCAAGTCAGGCATACTAACTGCTGGGTTAGTAGCAGCAATCCACAAAAAGCCCACATCACCCTGTTCTAGACCAGTTATCATTTCCCAAGCACTACGACCAGGTAGGGGTGAAACTTGTCCTGGCTTTAATCCCCAACACTCTTCTACTTCCTGACGATGCTGAGGATTTTTGACCAAGCGATAACCAGGTAATAAGTGAGCCAATCCCCCTGCTTCCCTTCCTCCCATCGCGTTAGGTTGACCTGTCAGAGAAAAAGGACCTGCCCCTGGTTTACCAACATTCCCGGTCATCAGGTGTAAGTTAATTAAGGTTCGCACCTTCGCTGTACCTTCCGAGGACTGATTAATCCCCATAGACCATAGGGAAAGGACTCGCTCAGACTCTCCCCAATATTGAGCCGCTTTTTCCAATTCCTCCAAACTGATACCACATCGCGCCGTTACAAATTCCGGTGAATAGTACTGAAGTACCTCGGCGTAGGCAGGAAAGCCGGATGTACACTCATCAATAAAGAGAGTGTCAAGCATACCCCAGCGCATCAAGAGGTGGGCCATGCCGTTGAGTAAGTCAATATCAGTACCCGGTTTAATCGCCAAATGCAAATCTGCTGCTTTAGCCGTTTCCGTGCAGCGGGGGTCAACCACAATCATTTTCACCTTGCGGTTCTTTTTGTGGTACTTGCGTAGGCGGTTAAAAACGATAGGATGACACTCAGCTGTGTTTGTGCCAATTAAAAAAGCACAGTCTGTCAGTTCTAAGTCTTCATAACAACAGGGAGGCCCATCAGAACCAAAACTCTGAATATAGCCAGAAACTGCCGAGGACATGCAAAGACGAGAATTGGCATCAAAATTATTTGTTCCTAGACAACCTTTGAGCAGTTTTTGAGCTATGTAATAATCCTCAGTTTGAAACTGACCAGAACCATACATGCAAATTGCTTCTGGCCCTTGGGTAAAGCGAACAGTTTGAATACGATTAACAATGCGCTCAAAGGCTTCATCCCAGCTTACACGGCAGAAAGGTTCCTCGAGGGAGTCCCGAACCATCGGATGTTTAAGGCGATCTTTGTCTAAGGACTCACTAACAGTGGCACCTTTTACGCAAACCTGGCCAAGGCTAGAAGGATGTTCGCGATCGCCTCTTACCCGCCAAATCGGATTACCTTGACTATCTCGATTGGTGGCTTTACCCAGTTGGGCTGGTGGTGAGACTTCTAAGCCACAGCCAACACCACAGTAGGGACATAGGGTTTTGGTTGATTCGGTCATAATCGCTCCCCTGACGAGCTTGCTTTTATATCGATTACTTAAATGTTTGCTAGAAATACTTTTTGAGTAAGGAGTAAGGAGTAACAAATCTATCCCCCTTGTCCTCCTTGTCCCCCCATCTCCCCATCTTTCCCAATCGTCAAGCTAAATCTGTGACAACTTAATTAAGTAAGGGGAACGGGGAAAGTTTAAGACAAATTCCCTATTCCCTATTCCCTGACTCGATCAAGAAGTCTTTTAAAAATGGCTCTCTTGTCCATCTGCTACGACAGGAACAGCTTCTGGCATCATTTCCGATTCCGTTTCTCCTTCGTGGTGTTCAGCAAAGGAACCTTGGGGTTCTTTGAGGAAGAAGCCACAGAGGAAACTGACGATTAAGGCTGCCACACCCAGGGTTTGGAAGAAAATTTGGTTGCCCGCAGCACCATCTGGTAGCAAGCTATAAAGAGTCAGATAGCAGACTGCACCAACGTTACCGTAAGCACCGACATTACCAGCAATTTGACCTGTTACCCGACGCTTAACCAATGGCACAATCGCAAAGGTAGAACCCTCTCCAGCTTGTACGAAGAATGAGCAGGCCATCGTGAGAATAACAGCGAGGGGTAACCACCAACCGCTTCCAACACTGCCCATCATTAGATAGCCAATACCCATGCAAGCAGTTAGTACGGTCATTGTCAAACGACGGCTACCTAGCTTATCAGAAATTAAGCCACCACCAGGACGAGACATCAAGTTCATGAAGGCATAGCTAGCAGCAATCATCCCTGCTTGGGCTTTACCTAAACTAAAAGTTAATTCAAAGAAGGCCGGTAGCATGGAAACAACAGCTAGTTCAGAACCGAAGTTAACAAAGTAAGTCAGTTCTAACATGGCGACCTGCTTGAATTGGTAACGGTCTGCCGCAGGATAATGCTTTTGACCTGTCATCAACTCTTTATTAACATCCCAGCACTTATAAGCTTGGAACAGATATAAAGCGAGGAGGCATAACCAGACAATTATGAGGCTAGTTGGGTTGAGGAAACCAACTTTTGATAAGCGCCAAGCCAGTATAGCTAATACTCCAGACAGGGGAATATTCATCAACAGCAAGAACCAGAAGTCACGCTTGCTAGTTACTTCGATACCACCGTGGCGCTTGGGTCGCTGATAGACTTTACCTTGAGGAGTATCTTCAACGTTAAAAAAGTAGATAACACCGTAGACAGCAGCCGCAATACCTGTCAGTGCGATCGCTAAGCGCCAGTTAGATTGACCACCTGCGACAAAAGATAGGGCGAGGGCAATTGAAGGTAGGGTAAAGGCAGAAGCAGCAGAACCAAAGTTACCCCAACCACCATAAATTCCTTCTGCTAGTCCAATTTCTTTGGGGGGGAACCATTCTGCTACCATGCGAATACCAATCACAAACCCGGCACCGACAATACTTAACAGCAAACGGCTCATCACCAAGGTGTTAAAGTCTTGGGCCAGGGCAAAAAGTATGCAGGGAATAGAAGCAAAAATTAGTAGACAAGAGAAGGTGACACGCGGCCCATACTTGTCTAGCAACATGCCAATAATGATACGCGCTGGCACAGTTAAGGCAACGTTACAAATAGCTATTGTCTTAATTTGACCAGTTTCTAGACCTAAGTCTTCTTGTATGGTTGTAGCTAGGGGAGCAAAGTTAAACCAAACTACAAACGAGAGAAAGAAGGCAAACCAGGTCATGTGTAAAATGCGGTAACGTCCGCGAAATGACCATAATTCTGAGAGCATTATCTACCTTTCCTTGGGATAACAAAAAATTGGATAGAGAAATCTAGCAACGAGTTCAACTCTCGTCTTGGCAGGGTAATATCAAAACAATTTTGATGAACCCTTCTACTAGTAGTTGTAATTAAGAATTCCTTAGTTAATAGTCATTAGTTCTTAGTTTTTCCTTGGTACTTCACCTAGGCTTTACCAATAACTATTAAATAAGTAATACCATTTAGGTTTAAACTTGGCACATTTGACTTTCTGAAACTACTTACTAGTAGAACGAGTCAAAATCCAAAATCTAAAATCCAAAATCTAAAATGGTATTTAGATGCCCCAGATTTTGCTTTTAATTCAGTACTAATTCAGCATTCAATCAAGGTTCAAAGCCCAAGCTAATTTAGTACACCAATCAACTATTTTTAACTATTCACTGTTTCCTGCAAGGGAACAGCTTCAAAGTTTTCAACCAACAAATCCCGTAATACTGGTTTAAGGTCTTCACAAGGAATTCCTTTCTTTACACAGCTACCTAATTGGGCATTTTTACCGACTTTGCCACCCATGTAAAGGTCTACGGCTTCAACTGTTTTGCCATCTTTACGAGCTTTAGTGCCCATTAAACCAATATCGGCTACTTGTGGTTGACCGCAAGAGTTAGGGCAACCTGTCCAATGAATTCGCACTGACTTGGGTAGATGCAGTTCTTCTGTTAATTCCTTGGCCATTGCTAAGGCCCGATTTTTCGTTTCCACTAAGGCAAAGTTGCAAAACTGTGACCCGGTGCAGGAAACTAACTCCCTGACTAAAGGTTTAGGAGTAATTGAAAACCTTTCTAGCAAGGGTTCCTGTAAAAAAAGCTCAAGGTTGGATTCAGAAATATGGGGAATGATAGCATTTTGTTCAACGGTAAGACGAATTTCACCATTACCGTAAACTTCTGCCAATCTCGCCAACTCGAACATGTCATCGGCAAAGAGGCGACCCACGGGAATATGTAGGCCTACATAATGGAAGCCAGCTTGCTTTTGACGGTAAATACCGATGTGGTCACGTTTGTCCCAAAGAAACTCGTCCTTGGGAGAAGCTGCATGGAGAGGATGGCCCAACTCTTTTTCCACTTCGGCTCGGAATTTATCGATTCCCCACTCATCAATCAGCCACATTAAACGGGACTTTTGACGGTTAGCTCGTGGTCCATGATCACGATAGACTTTGAGGATTGCCTCAGATAGGGCTACAACCTGATTTGGTCCAACCCAGGCTTTGAGCGGAATGGCAGCCGCACAGCGTTTAGCAGAAAAGAAGCCACCAACCAAGACATTAAAACCTATCTTGCCATCTTTGTAGGCTGGGACAAAGGCAATATCGTTGATTTCAGCGTGGACAGAATTGTCCCGACAACCGGCAATGGCAATGTTGAATTTGCGGGGTAGATTGGTAAAGGCGGGATTTCCCTGACCATGATTGGTAATCATGTTCTGAACTTGGGATACTAGCTCCCTCGTGTCAATTAGCTCGTCGGCATCAATCCCTGCCACAGGTGAACCTGTAATATTCCGGACATTATCCATACCAGACTGGACGCTCGTCAAGCCCACCTGCTCTAAACGTTTAAAGATATCGGGGACATCTTCAATCCGGATACCTCGCAGTTGCAGATTCTGTCGGGTGGTAATATCAGCATTTCCGTCTTCACCGTAGCGCTGCACCACTGTGGCCAATGTCTGCATCTGTTGGCTGCTGATAATACCGCTAGGCATCCGCAACCGCAGCATGAATTTACCCGGTGTAACAGGGCGGAAGAATAAACCCAGCCATTTAAGCCTTTGATCCCGATCTGTCTCATCGATTGCTTCCCAGCCAATCTGAGCAAAGGTTTCTAACTCAGCTTTAACCGCCAGTCCATCTTTTTCCGCCTTAAAGCGTTCAAATTTATTAACCTTGGCAGAAGATTTAGTTGAGTTTGTCATGAAATTACCCTCATTACAAGTTGCGCTAGATTGGATGCGTCTCTCAATTCAGTTTGAGTCCAGACTGCAAGCCGCCCTGTGCAACTCGCAAATCGCAATTTTTTTAATTATGGAGTAAGACTAGCGAATCTAAACCAAATTGTTTCGTATAATTCACTACAAAAAAACTTGTTGGATGCGATTAATGCTTTTTATATATGCAAAATCTGCATTCATTACTACTTGTCAGCATTGCTCCTAAATTGCTAAATGCGTGAATCTGTAGATACTTAGGTTTAAGAAAACCTAGTTAGCTCTTACAACTTAAAAATTAAAACCGTGATTTACAACGAAACTAAACCAGCCAATTGTACGAAGGTACAGCCAATAGAAAATACTGAGATGGAAAAGTCCTTGGCAGTAGCTTTAGAAGCCTTGGCAGCAGGCGATTTTCAAGAGCGCTGGGAGGTGGCAAAACTGTTTTCTCCTTTGGGCAAAGCGGCGATTACGCCCTTAGTACAGTTGTTACAAACAGAAGAGGCAGACTTAGAACTGTGCTGGTTTGTGGCTCGGATTTTAGGGGAATTTGATGAACCGCAAGCGATCGCCGCATTAGTCAACTTGCTCACCATAGCCGAAAGCGAGGAGATTAAGGCTGTTGCAGCTACAACCCTGGCTAATTTTGGTTTGCAGGCAATTGCCCCCCTATCAAATCTACTTAGACAACCTCAATGGCAACTTTTAGCAATACAGTCCCTCAGCCAAATTCGTCATTCAGACATTATTGAGCCGTTACTAACTGTAGTAAACAGTACCCAGGCAGCTATTAGAGCTTCTGCTTTAGAAGCACTTGGTAACTTCCGTGATTGCCGGATTCCACCTATCCTCGTTTTAGCATTGGATGATGCAGCTGCAGAAGTTCGCCTCGAAGCAACAAGAGCTTTGGGCAGAAACATAGATTTGCTAGGGGAACTAGATTTGGTGGGGCTTTTGCGGCAAAGACTAGAAGACAAGGACGAGGATTTAGCTGTCAGAGAACAGGCAGCAGTTGCCCTCAGTCTTTGTGGTACAGGAGCAGCGGTAATTACTTTGTTTCAATCTTTGCAGGCCTGCACTACACCAGTTACTTTGAAATTAACACTAGTTCGGGCGTTGAGCTGGATAGAGACTTCCCTGGCACTCAAGTATCTAGAGCGAGCTGCTCAAATTCAATCTGTGCCAGTTTTTAGAGAAATTGTTCTCGCCTTGGGAAGGGTGGAGCAACCAAAGCTGAAGCCAACTTCTGCTGCTATTCTGAGCAAGCTGGTCTATTCTGGTCACCCTGCTATACAGCAGAGTCAGATAAAGCAGTATGTTGCTGTAGGATTGGGCAAATTGGGAGGTGAGCAGGCAAAGTTGGTTTTGCAAGAATTAGTAACTGAGGGTGATGCCGGAGTAAGACTTCATGCAAATGCCGCTTTGCAACGGCTGCATAACCAAACTGAATAAATGGAATAAAGTTACGCAAAGATATGCCATATCAGGATGCCAGAACTTTATTGGTCAATGCCGGTTGGCAGTATCCGAGTTTACCAGCGTATGGCTATCGTGAAACCGATGAAAAAGTCAGGTCAAAGTATGGACTGTAAATCATCCGGGGTGTTACAGTTCCATAACATCTTGGCTGCTTGCTCTCCGACAAATAAAGACTGAGCAGGTAAATTAGATAACCAAGTTTGAAAAGAACGTCCGCCTTGGTTGATAAAATTTTGCAAACTAGTACTAACAGTGGGGCGGTAAAAGCCACAGAGAGGTTCCCAACCTTCTCTTTGTTTCGGTACTAGCGCCAGAGTTTCTGAAGGAACTTGATCAAGTTGATTGATCCAAGTTTGTAGAATTTCTGTTTCTAATTGTGGTAAGTCGCAGGCGAGGAGCAATACCCAATCTACAGGGAACTCGCTACTAATCTGAGCTAATCCTTGAGCTAGGGCAACTAATGGCCCAAGTCCTGGATTAGATTCCTTTAAGTACTGATAATCTTCCCCAATAACAGGTTGATAGCGCTCTGGCCAGGGTGTGAGGATATAGACTTGCTGACAACAAGTTGCCGCAGTGTGGCAGACTCGTTTGAGGATGGGTGTACCTTGCCAAGGTATGAGTGCTTTGTCCTTACCCATACGTAAACTCCTGCCCCCAGCTAGGACAAGGGCAACTAGGGAAGGTTTTTGTGTATCCATATTTACAAACCATTATAGAGAAATTTGTTACAGTTATAGGCTTAAACAAAACGGTCAGTAAGGTCAATATGCGGTTAGAGCAACTAGAGGCCTTTTTGGCTGTTGCTGAAACTGGTAGCTTTCAGAAGGCAGCTCATAAATGTGGAATAACTCAATCAACAGTTTCTCGCCAAATACAGGCTTTAGAAGCTGAATTGGGTATGCCCTTACTGCATCGAACGGCTCAAGCTAAGTTGACTGTAGCAGGGGATTGCTTATTTCCCCGTGCTCGTAAGATTTGTCAAGAGTGGAAAAGTGCTACTCAAGAAATTTCTGAATTTTTGACGGGGAAGCAACCCGAACTCTGTATAGCAGTAATTCACTCAGTTTGTGCCTACTATCTACCCCCAGTTTTGCAGCGCTTCATCCGCAACTACCCAGAAGTGCAACTACGGGTTACTTCTTTGGGAAGCGATCGCTCCTTGAAAGTTCTGCGGGATGGACTTGTTGATCTAGCAATTGTCATGAACAATCGCTTTCTCACTGCCAGTCCAGAGATGGTAGTTGATCTCCTTTACGAAGAACCCATTGCTGTTTTGGTTGCCGCTAATCATCCCCTTGCCGTTTACAACCCTGTTCCTTGGTTGGAGTTAGTCCGCTATCCTCAGGTACTATTTAAAGATGGCTATGGGATGCAACGTTTGGTACAGGAACAGTTTAATCGACAAGGTGCCCAACTTAGGACAGTTTTAGAATTAAATACCTTAGATGCTTTCCGGGGTACTGTTCGTCAAGGAGATTGGGTGGCATTACTGCCTCAATCAGCTCTGCGGGAGGTTCACGACGATACCACTTTGGCTGTCCTGTCGTTAGAGGAGCCAGCCTTGACGCGCCAAGTGGTGTTGGTAACTACCCAAGACAGGCTCCAGATACCACCAATTCAATACTTTCGCCAGCTTGTGCAGGAATTGGTAAAGCCAACAGCAGATAATTTGAGGGCAGGCACATCGCCTAGCGTAGCGTCTTGAGCAATGAATTTAGAGAACTTTTACGCAAAGTCGGCAGCGGTACCCACACTGGTAAGAATTTAAGTCGAGCCGAAGCGGCAGCAGCAGCGCGGATGATGTTGTTGCAAGAGGCAACTCCAGCGCAAATTGGTGCGTTTCTGATTTCCCATCGGATTAAGCGCCCGACTGGAGAAGAACTGGCGGGGATGCTTGATACTTATGATAAATTTGGCCCGACTCTGCAACCGATTACTTCTCCTCGCCCGGTAATAGTACTATCTTCTCCCTACGATGGGCGATCGCGTACAGCTCCCCTCAGTCCCCTGACAGCCTTAATTTTAGGTGCGGCGGGTTGTCCGGTGGTGATGCATGGAGGTGAACGGATGCCAACAAAGGAAGGGGTGCCTTTAATTGATATCTGGCGAGGGTTAGGAGTTGACTGGACTAGTTTGAGTCTAGAGCAAGTGCAGCAGGTTTTGGAAACTATTGGTTTAGGTTTTGTCTACTTGCCTAATCATTTTCCCCTAGCTCAAGGTTTGGTTCCCTACCGAGAGCAAATTGGTAAGCGTCCACCTCTGGCAACCCTAGAATTAATTTGGTCCCCTTACCGAGGTGATTGTCGGATAGTAGCTGGGTTCGTTCACCCTCCTACTGAAAATATGATGCGTGAGGCATTTGCCCTGAGGGGAACGCCTTATTTGATAACGGTTAAGGGACTCGAAGGCAGTTGTGACTTACCCTTAGAGCGTACTGCTATCATCGGCTTAACTTATCCCTCAGAACATGGTTCCGAGTTTGAACGTCTCCTTCTTGCTCCTCGTTCCTATGGTTTTGTCGGGAAAGATATTCCCCTAGAAACGACAGAGCAGTTGGTTGAAAATATGCTGTCTGTGCTTGAGGGTAAGCCTTCTAACTTGATGCCGGCTGCTCTCTGGAATGGTGGATTTTATCTGTGGCAATGCGGCATTTGCTCAGATTTCCAGTCAGGTATCAGCAAAGCCAAAGTCATATTGAGCGAAGGGAGAGCCTTGCAAAAGCTAGAGACATTAAGGGCAGTGGGTTATATCAAGTCCGTCTAATTACCCATAATAAAAACTTCTGTGCATCTCCGTGTCTCCATGTCCCCGCATAAATAACTCCCAACTCCTTTAATTTGGCACCGGAATACTAGTTAGCTGTGGTTTACTCGCTAAAACTCTTGCTGTGACGGGGTTGAGATCTTCGAGTAGGACAGCAGGTTGATGAGGTAAATGCACTGGTAAGATGATGGCAACTTCTGTTCCTTGACCTAGCACTGATTTTACCTGGATTGTCCCTTGGTGCTGGGCAATAACTTGGTAGCTAATTGCCAAACCTAAACCTGTACCTTTGCCAGGATCTTTGGTAGTGAAGAATGGGTCAAATATTCGCTCTTGAATAGCTGTAGAAATTCCACAGCCGTTGTCAGTAATGCGAATAATTACTTCTGGAGTATTCTTTTTGCTACCGACTTCCTGGATGTCTGTGCAAATGGTTATACAAGGGGAGAGGACTTTTCTTTGCTTAGCTTGTGCCTCTTCAATGGCATCGATGGCGTTGCAAAAGAGACTCAAGAATACCTGATTTAAGTGAGCCGGGTAGCATTCTACTAGGGGCAAATCTCCATATTGCTTGAATACCTCAATTTTTCCCGTCAGGCGGTTGCCAAGTAGGGTGAGAGTATTGTCAAGTCCTTCATGAAGGTTAACTGACTTAATTTCTGCTTCGTTAAGGCGAGAAAAGTTTCTCAGGGAGAGAACAATCTCACGGATGCGATCGGCACCTTCTCTCATAGAGGAGAGAATTTTGGGTAAGTCTTCAGCTAGGAAGTCTAGCTCAGTTAGTTCTAGCTGGTTTTGAATGACTGAGTCTGGTTCCGGGTACTGTTGCTGATAAAGTTGTAGTAGCAATAGTAAGTCATTGATATAATCACCGACATGCTCAAGGTTACCGTAGATAAAATTGACGGGATTATTAATTTCGTGGGCAACACCAGCAACCATTGAACCCAGGCTAGACATTTTTTCGGTATGAATTAGTCTGGCTTCAGCCTGTTTTCGTTCCTTGGTATAGGCATCGATGCGAGCAATTAGCTGATTGAGGGATGTGGCTAGAACACCTACTTCATCTCGACTGGTGACGGGAACTCTTAGCTTAAAGTTAGACTCTTCTGTTACCTGTTGGGCAATTTCGGTAACTTTGCGGATTGGCTCAACTAGTAAGCGACTTGTATAGGCGGCTAGACTTGCTGCACTTATTAAGGAGAGCAAAATACTGATGAAGATTATTCTCTCCCTTAGCTGGTCAGCACTTTGGATTTTTTTAGTAAAATAGTATTCTTGGTCGTTGGCTAGATCTGACTGCTTGGCTAAGAGTTGATCTACCTTGTATAGGTCTTTTGCTATTTTGCCGTCGTTTTTCCTGAGAAGTAGTTCTTGAGCTGCCTCAATTTCTTCAAGCTGCCAAGGAGAAGGGTTAATTTTCGGCAAGAGAGATTTGATTAAAGCTTCGTAGGCATCTAAAGTTTCGATATAGCTAGCCAATAATTCTTGCGATTGCAAATCCGTTTTGACCCGATTCTGATTACCTGACTTTTCAAGAAAGCTTTTGGCTTGAGCATGCAATTGCTTAGCTGTGTCGATGCTCTCAAAAAAACCATCTTTCTCGTAGCCCAGCGAGACGGGATTATCTAAGACATAGACAAAGCGCAAGGCGTGTAATCGCACTTGTCCAATTTCTCTCTGCAAACCGGCGAGTAAATGCTGCTGCCTGTTGGTTAGAGAGCTTTGTTCTATGGCTTTTCTCTGGTAATGCTCTCCAATGCCTAAACCTATGGTAGTTCCTAAAATGGCAATGCTAATAGACATAGCATAGCCGACCAGGATTTTTTTCCGAATACTAGCACCAGCTAGCCATTGCCTAACCCAAGCTAGCCAGAAAACTGTCATTTTAGTTCGATTTTCCCTCTCATTGTTGGCTGACACAGTTTAGTTTTCTTGAAGCTCCACCGGCAGTGACTGAATTTAGGGACATGACTTAATTAGTAATTGTATCTGATGCCACCCCGTCATGACTAATACTTTAGTTACATCAGCAAATATTAACTTAAGTTAATTAAATTAATATTTGCTCTCATAACTGTCTCAGATTTGACCTCATTTGCCTAAAATAGTGTTGTTGACTACATTTCACAGCATAAAAAACTGGAATTTTAGGTTAATTTAGGCATTTTTATGTTAAGTATTTAATAGCTTGTTTAAGATTTTTGATGTTTAAGCAGTAGAAAAAGGCATGTGAGGAGATTGGCTAAAAGAAGATTTCTCTCCTACAGCCTTGCTATTGGTAGAGTTATTTTTATACATTAAATTAATTAGACTATATTTAAGACAGATGGAGAGATGAGCAATAATACTTAGTTAAGGTTGAAATGCAAGTCGCTGATAGTTTCTCGAAAAGCTGCCAAATATGCAAGTTAAATGTGCCTTAGGTTAGTAAGGGGATAAGTATAAAATAGTAACTATTTAATTAATGGTAAAAATTATTAGGAAAAATAAGATTAAAACTATGGTCAGAATTACTAAAGTTGGAGCAATATCTTGCTTGTTAAGCATACTAATGCTGGTCTATGGTTGCCAGCCAACAGCAACAGCTCCCGAACAGAAAGAACAAACAGCTGTAGCTGTAATTAACAAAACCTCAGATTCTTCTCAGCAAATGGGCAAAGTTGGTTTTTCCCAAACAGAAGAAGGAATGGCATTTGTGGTAGATATCCAAGATGCGCCACCAGGAGAACATGGCTTTCATATCCATGAGGTAGGTAGTTGTGAAGATGGGGGTAAGGCGGCTGGCGGTCATTTTAATCCAGATAATGTACAACACGGCTTGCTAGTTAAGGATGGTTTTGAGAATGCTCATGCAGGGGATTTAGGGAATATTGCTGTTTCTAGTAATGGCACTACTACCAGAACTGAAGTTGTTCCGGGACTAAGCTTGAGTGATGGTAAGTATGCAATTGCTAATCTTGCGGTAATTGTCCATGAAAAGCCAGATGATTTTGGTCAACCAACAGGTAATGCTGGTGGACGGATTGGTTGTGGCATTATCGAAATGACTGAGAGTGAATCTTAGAGGAAAAAACAGTAAATTGTTAGTTAGAAATTGAATTCAATTTACCTTTAAAACCCTGACTTTCCTTATTTCAGTTATGTAATTCTGACAAATTAGTCTGAGTTATGATAACCGTAAATTTACGGAGGCAGGGTTTAGTTTATCTGTTAAAAGTATTTTCCAAGAAAATCTAGCTCTTGATGGTCATGCTTTACTAATTGTGCAGGGAAAAAAGCTATTCAATGCTTATGATGTTTGCCTCAGTGAAGATAAAGAAAAACTATAAACAACAGTAGCAAACATGGCTACTCCAGCCAGTACCCCACTCCAGACTAGTAGTTCTCAGCTAAAATTAGATCAGTTTTTAGTCTGTGGATTAGGCAGTTTAGGACAGCATTGTGTTGTTGCCCTTAAAGAATTTGGAGTTAGTGTTATTGCCATTGAATCAGAACCTCCTAACAACTGGGAAGTACCCAATCTAGCTGATTTATTAGATGATTTAGTGGTAGGAGATTGTCGTCAGCTAGATATTCTGAGCCAAGCCAAAATTGAGCAATGTCGTGCCGTTTTACTTGTTACTAGCAATGAGCGTATCAATGCTGAAACAGCCTTAACAGTACGGCAACTTAATTCCCAAACACGCTTGGTCGTGCGTTCTGCTCAAGAAAATCTTAATCAATTATTGAGTCAACATTTGGGCAATTATGTTGCTTATCAAGCTACTCAATTTCCGGCTACTGCTTTTACCCTTGCTGCTTTAGGAACAGAAATTTCAGGATTTTTTCCTTTAGAAGAACAATGGCTGCGAGTTGTTAAACGCCAAATTCTACCCGATGATCCCTGGTGTCAGCGACGCCGACTTTGGGAACTCAACAGTCGCACACGTCGGCTTTTGAAACATACTACCTCATCTTCACAGCAGCCTAATGCCTTTCACGACTGGAAATTAGATGCTCTATTATTCCCTAACGATACCTTAGCCTACATTGAAATTACCAATCATCACATCTTTAAACCTCAACAAAATACTAGAAAATCTCATTACCATTGGTGGCAGTTATGGCAAAAGCAAATTAAAAGTTTGAGTTGGGAGAACTTAAAACAAAAACTAATTACCTTTTGGTTAACTAGCTATCGGGATCGGTTGCGACGGGTGGCAATAGTCTGTGCTGTTATCATTTTCTTACTGTTGCTATTAGGAACTATTCTCTTTCACTGGCATTCTCCTGAGATTACTCTACCTCAAGCCTTGCACACGACTGCCATCCTACTACTCGGAGGCTACGCAGACTTATTCGGTGGTTTTCCGCCAGCAGCAGATATTCCTTGGTGGTTGCAACTATTTAGTTTAGGATTGACTCTTGCCGGTACAGCTTTCGTGGGAGTACTTTATGCTTTACTAACAGAAGCACTACTCTCAGCCAGATTCCAGTTTTTGCAGCGACGTCCCCCTGTTCCTAAAAAAGACCATGTGGTTTTAGTAGGATTAGGGCGAGTAGGTCAACGTATAGCAGTACTCTTGCAGGAATTCCAACAGCCTGTAGTAGGACTTACGAAGAAAGAAGTTGACTCAAGTATCTTACCTAACTTGCCAATAATTACTGGTGACTTTACTGAGGGATTAAAAAAGGCAAATTTGCCAACGGCCAAAAGTGTTGTCATTGCCACCGACGATGAACTCCTTAACTTAGAAGTTGGCTTAATGGCCAATGATACCAATCCCCAAGCAGGCTTAGTAATTCGCACTTTTGAGCAGAGGTTGAGTGATAACCTCAAACATATGCTACCCAAGGCTCAAGTGCTATGTGTCTATGCCTTGACAGCCAAAGCCTTTGCCGGTGCAGCTTTTGGTGAGCAGATTAGAAGCTTATTTCAACTCTATAATCAGACTATTTTAGTTACAGAGTACAAGATTGAGGCAGGAGATACTCTCAATGGTTTATTACTTTCAGAAGTTGCTTATGGCTATGAAGTTGTGCCAATTCTACATCAGAAACTGAATAATAACCCTCAGTTAATGCCCTCTGATGATTTTAGGCTAGCAATTGGCGATCGCTTCGTAATACTAGCAACTATTGATAGTTTGCGCCGAATAGAAGAGGGTGAAATTTGCCTAAAGCTTAGAAAATGGCATGTCACAGTTGAAAAAGTCTTAACCCAAGAAGCAAGATTTGAGGGGGCTAACACAATTTCCCGTATCTCAGGATGTACTCTCAAAGAGGCTCGACAATTAATGAACAATTTGCCGAGAATGACACCAATACCTCTTTATCAACAGCAAGCTCAACGGTTGGTAAGAGAACTGGCAAAAAGGCAAGTCACAGCTTCCCTAGTAGAGATTGTCAAGTAAAGTTTTCTAACTCTTCCCCCTATTCCCTCTATCTATAATTATCGCCAACATAGTTAATTTTTAATAGTGCGGCTAGAATTAGCATGAGACATCTGTAGGATAAGGGATGAATTCGTAGCCTACTATACAGATATCAGGGTGTTAGTACTATTTAAGTAAAAGCTTTTACCGTCTATCTGTTGTTGGCACAAAAGAGGCAAATGAAGTACAAAAATAAGCAACGTGTATTTGAATTACTAGAAAAAACTGAACACGATGATGCTTTTGGCAAAGCCTTCGACGTTTTTATTTTAGTTGTAATTTTTCTTAGCTTAGTTGCTGTTTGCCTAGAAACAGTAGAGAGTTTTTATAGTCAATATCAATACCTATTAAATGTTTTTGACGCTTTTTCTGTCTTGGTATTCACCACTGAGTATATATTGCGCATCTGGGCCTGTGTAATTAGTCCTAAATTCCGACATCCTGTTTGGGGAAGGATTCGCTATCTTTTCACACCCTTAGCCATAATTGATTTATTGGCAGTTTTACCATTTTACTTACCCCTGTTATTACCTGATTTGAGATTTGTTCTCTCTTTGCGCATGTTGCGGCTATTTAGAATCCTCAAATTCAGCAGGTATTCTGATTCCTTGAAAACACTAATTAGAGTAGTCCATGCTCAACAAGAGGAATTAGTTGTAAGTTTCTCGGTACTATCTATCCTGCTACTTTTTGCTTCTAGTTTGATTTATCTGGCAGAACATGATGCACAGCCAGAGGTTTTCACTAGTATCCCAGTTTCTATGTGGTGGGGAGTGATTACCTTAACCACTGTCGGTTACGGTGATGTCTATCCTATTACTGCTTTTGGCAAACTTCTTGGTGCTATATTGGCAATTCTAGGTATTGGTCTTTTTGCCTTACCCGCAGGGATACTTGCTTCTGGTTTTTCCGAAGAACTTCAAGCAAAACGATTGCGAAATCAGCCAAAGTTAGGAGAAATGTGCCCCCACTGTGGACAAGAAATTGAGAAAACAGCAACCGCAATTACTCACAAATCAAGGCGACAAGGCTGAAAATATCTCAGCCGGATGGCAAGGAAGCTTAGACTTAGTCTATAGCGAACAAGACGGCAAAACTCAGTTAAATCACTGTAAGATGCGATCGCCTTTGAAGGTACAGCGGCCATTTTACCCTGAAGGGCCAGGCGTTTGTCATAGTATCATCTTGCATACAGCTGGCGGAGTAGTAGGAGGTGATCTTAGTAACCAAAATATTTACCTCTCTGACAATGCCCATGCCTTAATTACTACTGCTGCTGCGGCGAAGATTTACCGTAGTAATGGTCAAGAAGCTAAACAAATCATTCAGCTTCACATAGAGCCTGATGCTTGCTTGGAGTGGTTACCCCAAGAAACGATTATTTTTAATGGCGCTCAATATCGGCAAGAGTTGCGGGTAGAATTGGCAGTAGGAGCAACTTGGCTGGGTTGGGAGATTACTCGTTTTGGTCGTTCTGCTAGGGGAGAAAAATTTGAGCAAGGGGAGTGGCGATCGCATACCGAAGTTTGGCAGCAAGGAAAACCCCTCTGGCTTGACCGACAATGGCTACCTGCCAGAGAAGAAATCCTCAACAGTCCTCATGGTTTGGCTGGTCAACCCCTAGTTGGTACTCTCGTTTGGCTTAGGGAGCCTGTTTCAGCAGAAATAATTGAGCAGGCTAGAAGTTTTTGGAATGCTGAACCCCGGCGGGGGGAAGCTGGTGTTACAACCCTCAACTCAGGATTGTTGTGTCGTTATCGTGGTGCTTCTACCTCTGAGGTGAGAGGCTGGTTTACTCAGGTTTGGCAGTTGTTGCGTTTCTATTATCTGGGGCTAAATGCTAAAAAGCTAAGGGTGTGGCAACCTTAGCTTTATCATCTCACAATATTGCATTTTAAAGAAGCCACTAGCTTCGACAAATTTAACAGGACTTATCTGAGTGCAGTACCCCTAGACCGTAAATACAGAGTGTAAGGGTTAAGGCAATGCTAACTTTTTCTCAGAGCAATGCCCGAAGAAAAAGCTTAAGTCCTGTTAATAAATCCACTGAAAATTCAAATGATAACTACCTCACCTCAACTTTATTAAAAGTAAGTTTCTAAAGAATCGGTGTTAAATACTAGCTCAGTGAAGCACCGCTACGATCATAGGTTCTGCGGAAGCTAGGATGGGGCTTACCTTGGATGTGGTTCCAGTAATCAACGTTGTTCATATCTAGACCAACTTCAGCCGCAGTGCGATTAAGCATAGATTGCTCACGGTTTTTGATGAAGTGGTGGTGGCGCATCATTAAAGCGCGAGCTTGTTCTTGAGTAGACATAATTAGAGTCCTCCCTGGAATCTTGTGATGGATTTATGACATTTGAGAGGATAAGTTCCTCATCTATTAGTAATGGTAGCAGTAAATTCTGTAACAAATAATACAAAATACCCTCTAATACATAAATCTTTACAAAACAAAGTCTGGCAGGGGAGAACGTCGTCACTGGCGGTGCAAAAAGATTCAAGCTGGATAAGTGGCTGATTGCACTGACTTGAGGATGCCTCCTTCTAACTGATAAATTGCAGCCATAATACTATTGGCGTGGTTGTCGAGCAATGAATTCTTAACTTCCGTTAAATAGTCAAAAATTGCCTCTCTTAACACAGGCTTTTCTACTTTTACCGTGTGCTGATGATCCCAGACATCCCAAACAATAATGCCAACACCAACGATGGGGTCTATCAGCTGTGCGCCAAATTTACCAGCGACAACACCCCCTGTTTTTGCCGCCATTTTTGCCGTTGCTTTTCCCGCCAAAGATGCAGCAACTTTACTACCTACCTTGGTGGCAACGGGAATCATTGCCTTGGCAAATAAATAAGTACTGCCACCCGCCAATACTTTTAAAGATAAATTAGAAATATTACCTTCAGTATCATTGATAGTAACGGCAATATCATCAAGATAGCGTTCCCACTTTCCTTCCGGAATCTGATAACTACTTTGAACGCTGGAAATATTATTGCCTAGTTCAGATATATAAAGATTAATAGTGTCTCTGGTTATTCTCTCTAATTCTAGTTGAGCAATTCTTGGTCTGAGGACACGTTTAGCAAATTCAGTTTGGAAGTTTTCTGTCAATCTTTCCGCTACTGCTTGATTAGGGTGTGGGTTACTGGTATCGATCCAATGAGCAGCGGCTGAAGATAACCAGACAAAAGGAGCACTAAACTCTATTTTCTTTTGATTGAAGTAATCAAAATACCAATCGAGAAAGCTGTTATCTACACGAGTCATTAACTCATCAACCCACTCATCTAAGCTGTCTGAGGCAAAGTCTTCTGCTTGACTATGAGCTTTGGTAATAGCAGTGGCGATCGCTTGGTCAATTTCGTTTTGGTCAATGATGGTTCTACCAACTTCAACCACAGCAGTTGTTTCAGCTGAATTTGCTGTGTCTGCTACTAAGGAATTACCAATAAAACCCCTGCCAATTAGAGGGATAATAACGATGAGGATAACTGCTACCCAGATGTAGGGACTCACCGATTTAATCAAGTTGCCCCAGGCTTGTATGCGATCAGTCTTCTCAGGATAAGTTGGTTTTTCTTTGGGTGCTGACGGCTGGGGTTGATTGCTGGTTTTAGTAACTTTAGGCTGGGAGTTTTGTTCTTGTTTGTGGCTCATGGTAATTTTTGAGCTCAATAGGATTAACTCTTCTCCAAGATAACGTTTATGCTATTGAACATGGAAAATGGAGAATTGAAAATTGAAAATTGAGAGTAGGCAACAGGGAACAGGCAATAGGCAATAGTAACTAGGAAATGGAAACTGTAAATTATTTATCAAATTATTTATCTCCCCCAACTTCCTCATCTTCCCTATCTTCCTTATCTCCCCCACCTCCCTCCTCTCCTCATCCCCTACTCAAGCTCAGCTAAATTCAGTTTATTTTGTGCTGCTAGTGATTCCTTGTTGTGAATATCTAGTTTCTCTAATAATTCTCCTGTTAACTTATTGAAGGCTCTAGCACCAGAGGAGTTAGGAGTTGCCAAAACTACTGGCTTAAAACTGTCTAAGGCTTTGGCAACATTCACATCCATGGGAATGCGAGTACTAAAAAGCTGAGCTGAGGTGAAGTCTTCCGTAACTCGCTTCATAACTTGCTTATAGTACCTACCAATCAAACCACCGGACAAAATGAAGACAATTCCTAATAATCGTAAGTTGAGAGGTTCGCCGTGATGATGACTCTTTTTTAGTCTGGCAATCCGTCTTTCTAGTAATTGAATCCCTACAATCGATAAAGGTTCAGGTCTAGCAGGTAGTAGGTAAAAGTCGCTAGCGACAATTCCACTACGAGTTAATAGATTGTAGCCTGGAGCGCAGTCTAAAATTATAAAGTCATAGTTATCAATAACTGGTTTTAAGATATCCCTGATCAGAAATTTTTCAAAGCGATTCCAAACATCACTAAAGTTTGTCTCATCTTCCTTGACTGCTTTTTTATGGAGCATCTCAGAAACTAAATACTCATCGTACAAGTCAATGTCTCCTGGGACTAAATCTAAGCCTTTGATCGTACAAATATAAGATTGAATAACGTCTTGTATTGCTAGTTGGTTTTTACTACTTGGTTTAATACTTTTAGCAATGAGATGACTTAGGGTGCGTTTCTCTTTCCTGAGCTTGGCAAAGTCATGAGGTGGCATTAAACTCAGGGTAGCGCTGATTTGTGTATCCAAATCAACAACTAAAACTCGCTTTCCATAATTTTTTGCCAAGGAAGTAGCCAAGTTGACAGTAAGGGTAGTTTTGCCTACTCCTCCTTTCATGTTGACT
>JBAUJE010000486.1:0-3985 GCA_049683475.1 Coleofasciculaceae cyanobacterium
CCAATAAGAACCCAGATGCTGTAGGAGAAGCCGTACAATTATGTTTGTTCGACTTATCCGAGAGCTGGGGAGAGTTGGATTAACTTATGGAACCCCCTGCCCTTCTAGGCATGGGGTGATCTCAGAGGGAGTATATTTTTCTGTGCATCCCATATCATGATCGACTGCTTGATTGTTCCCTCTGGTTTTTCCACCACGAGAATAATTCCCGATATTAACAGTAGCTTTGCAATCCATGCTTAGTCGCTTCACTTTGGGGCTTGTTGATTGCTGGTCAAATTCTTTGATGTTGTTGAAGATATCGTCTGTCTGTGCAATTTTTTTTGAGGTTTGGCTTTTAAGACTTTACGAAGACGATAGCCCATTCGATTCAGCACTTGCGCCATTGTACTGGCTCCTGGCAATTGCTCTTCGCTAAATCCCCGTTCTTTTAGTTTTTCTCGTGCCGATGCCGCTGTTAAACGAGTGTAAGCTAAGGTAGTTTTAAATGTTGGGTCTTGTTGAGAATGAGATTCGGTAATCTCTCGTAATGAAGAAGCAAGTTAAAGTCAAACCTAATTCTAAAAAGCAAAATATTGAAGAATTAGCTGATGGCAGCCTGAAAGTAAATTTGAAGTCGCCCCCTGTAGACGGTAAAGCTAATCAGGAGTTAATTGAGCTATTAGCGAAAAAGTTTGGTGTCTCCAAATCTAAAATAAATATTAAGTCTGGTTTATCTTCCAAACGTAAACTCGTTGAAATCGATACCGATTCTTAACTATGAGGGAGTCGGTTCTAGGTGTTAGGGAATGGGAAGAACTACAGGTATATTAAGGTTTCCTTTAACACTTCTCAGACTTTTCTTAACTTCTCGAACTCTAACTCCATCAAATCTGGATATACTTACCTTAGCTCTGTTAGAACTCTACAACGATAACTACTGGGTTTAATCGTAGATTGTTGTAACAGATCTAATCTCTTGTATTAAGATTAATTGTGTTAATTTCAGTATGTAAGGCGCACCTCAGCGTCTGAAAGGCAAGACTAGCCGATGGGTGCATTGATATCGTCATAACTAGTTAACTCCCTACCGGGTAATGATGGGAATATTAGCTATTTCCTTTAATAGCGTTATCAACCAACCTGTCGCAAAGCTCAAGGTGAAAACTTTAACTCTACCCTTAGACAAGAAGATGGTTAAATTATCTCCTTAATCTTCTCTTGGCTACTAACCTTTAGAACGCATTAATTCCGTATCAGTTGTTACAATTTTAAGCTATGGGGAATAGCTGTATGCATCATGAGAAAAATCACCAGCAATGCCTAGAGAAGCTAATGTGGGCAACAGAACAGCTAGGAGTAGATGTTTCTATTAACCAACTTGCCAAGATTGCTCGCTTGATTGTTAAAACCATGGCTGGTCCTTGGCGTTACTTTCATTCCACCGATCATATTTTTGAAGTCGGTGGCTACAAAGATGCCATTGAAGTTTTAGCGGCTTTATTCCACGATATAGTTTACGTACAGGTTGATGGGAGCGTAAATTTCAACCTTACTTATTACCTTGCTCCCTTTATAGAGGAAGATCTTGGAGAACTATTTATTGCTCAACAGGAGGATTTGCCCAGTGAGTTTGCCTTCGAGATAGTATTAGCCATATTTGAGTTTGCTCCTGGTCAAAAGCTTTCTCCCCTAGGGGGGCAAAATGAATTCTTGAGTGCATTGGTTGCGGCTAAAGTTCTAGAATCCCTTTTGAGTTGGAAGTTTATTCTGCAAATTATTGCTTGTATAGAAGCCACAATTCCTTTTAGAATTATATCTCCATCAGGTTTAAATCCCAGTGAAAACTTATACCAAAACTTGCTCACAGTCAATCAGCAATTTAATCTACAACTGAGTGGGCAAGAAATTATGCAAACGGTAAAGCACTCAGTGAGATTGGCTAACAGAGATGTTGGTAGTTTTGCTCATCCTAGTTCCGCCGTTTTTCTAACCAACACCTGGAGCTTATTGCCAGAAACTAATCATAATCTTCAAAAAGCTGACTCTTACACAGTTCGTGATTACCGCCGGGCCATGCAAAAGATGGTAGGTTTTCTCAATTTTCTCAAGCCGGAACTGATTTTTAGACAGTTTCGAGGAGAACCAGATCAGCAAACCTATGATGGTTTAGTTCAGCAAGCTAGAAAAAATCTGCAAGTAGGAAGGCTTTATCTAGAAAGCAAACTTGTAGCTAACGCAATCTTAGAAGCACTTTCGCTACGTCTCGGTCAAGATATTTCTCTGGCGATTATGATGGGTGAACTTCCCAATTCAGGAGTTTATATCGGTCGCTTAGGTGACTCTTTCCCTGAGATTACTAAACCCTATCAAGGCAACAATGAGCTAGAGATGGAAGTCTTGGACTTGTTGGAAGTAGGAAGAAGTAATGGTAATACTTATGATTTAAAAAACTCACCTTTGACTACCTTCGTGGTTAAATACATAGGTTTTGACAGTATTAGACAGATGAAAGAAAAAGTCTATGATTTTTTCCAAGGAACTATTTCTTCCGAATTTTTCCTGGCTAACTGCGATGCTGATTTAGTGAAAGTTATTGTTAAGGAAGTTGTGAACCTTTTGGAAAACCGTAAGATAGCTCTGTCTCGTCCCTTGCCGTGATAGCAGACCTTCAAATCACAATTAAACTGCCACCTTGCCAGTAATGAATTTTACGGCAAGGTAACAGGGAATGACTAAAAACAATGTTGCTTAGATTTGATGCCAAAAGGCTACATATAAACTTAACTAATAGAGGTTAAGAATAGATAATCAAAGGATTAATATAAAACTAAGTTGAGTTTAAGTTTAATCCTAATTTTTAGGATGAATATTTTAAAATAAATTAATCGATAGTTATCCTGATTCTACTTCCTAACTATTGAAGTTAAAATTGTTACGAATATTACTCTTTCTTGTAGAAACTTAGTAAATAAGTAATTAGTTTCGGTTCTCCTTATCTCGACGGTTAGATGCATCGACCAACTTATCTTATAACTATGCTCTAGCTGCAACAATTAGCTGTGTTTACACCTAAACTAGATAGTCTCACTCTTGAGTCAAGACTAGCAGAACTACCGAGCCATGACTTCCAAGTCAGTCTGACGACTCAAGCACAGGTAGTAGCGAAAGAATTCCAGCGACGACCGGAGCTACCAGGGGTCATGATTACCGAGGGTAGTCAGATTGTCGGCATGATCTCTAAGACTAAATTTTTGGAATGTCTCAGTCGTCCCTATGGTCTAGATACTTTCCTGAGACGACCAATTGTAGCTATGTGGAGGATCATCATTGAAGCTGAAACTGGCTTAGAAGTTGAAAGAACATTAGAAAAATATCTATTACTAAGCGCAAATTGTTCTATTGACAAAGCAGTAGAAGCTGCCCTGAAACGTCCAGCATCTTTGGCTTATGAACCCATCATCATCATCTGGGTAAATGGACAGCGGCGCTTAATCGATACTCAGGTTTTACTCCTAGCTCAATCTAAACTATTTTCCCTTGCCAAAGAAGCAGCTGATGCAGCAAACAGAGCAAAGAGTGAGTTTTTGGCTAACATGTCCCATGAACTACGCACTCCCCTCAATGCTATCCTGGGTTTTACCCAACTGATGAGCCGCGATCGCTCACTTTCTTCTGAACAACAAAAGTACTTAGATATTGTTGGTCATTCTGGTGAGCATCTGTTGGATTTAATCAACGACGTTCTTCATATGTCCAAAATTGAGGCAGGTAGGCTAAATTTCAAACCAAAGAGCTTCGATTTACACCGTTTACTCAACAATGTCCAAGACATGCTGCAACTCAAAGCTCTTGATGGGGGCTTACAACTAATTTTTGATTGCAGTCCCAACGTACCCCAATACATACAAACTGATGAGCGTAAGTTACGCGAAGTCCTAACTAACCTGCTAGTTAATGGCATCAAATACACTCAAAAGGGGGGTGTGATGCTGCGGGTATGGGG
>JBAUJE010000487.1:0-59298 GCA_049683475.1 Coleofasciculaceae cyanobacterium
AGATGGGGTAGAAGTGTAAGCCGATGGCGTTTGAAGAAGGTACAACAGCACCAGAGATGATGTTGTTTCCGTACATCAAGGAGCCAGCTACAGGCTCACGGATTCCATCGATGTCTACGGGAGGAGCCGCGATGAAGGCGATGATGAAGCAGGTGGTTGCAGTCAACAGTGTAGGGATCATCAACACGCCGAACCAGCCAATGTAAAGGCGGTTGTTGGTTGAAGTAATCCAGTTGCAGAACTGTGACCACAAGGAAGCGTTTTCACGCTGTTGTAGTGTAGTTGTCATGCTTTTATGATGGCTTTATGAATTTTCGAGGTTCGGCAGACGAATTCCGTCTGTATGTACTTACATTAACGCATTAATTTATTTTTGTAAAGCACTTTATCAAGATTGCTCTCATTTTCGTTAATTTTCCTAACCCAGCCTGGGCTAGAAGAGGTTTTTTCTGCTTCCCCAAGCCTCCAAAATGAGATAAAAATAGGCATTATGTCCTAATCCATATTCTTTGAACTAACAATGCTGAGTGAGCAACAACCAAACCAAGTACCTAGCTGGCTTGCTATTATTCGTCTTTTGCGTTGGGATAAGCCAGCAGGACGGTTAATTCTTATGCTTCCTGCTTTGTGGGCAGTCTTTTTGGCCGCAGAAGGAATGCCCCCCTTACCCCTAGTCGGCGTAATTATTTTGGGAACTTTGGCAACAAGTGCTGCTGGTTGTGTGGTGAATGATTTGTGGGATAAAGATATTGACCCCCAGGTAGAAAGAACACGCCAACGCCCTTTAGCCGCTCGCGACCTTTCTGTCCAGGTTGGTGTAGTTGTTGCCTTAGTGGCGATGAGTTGTGCTGGGATACTTGCTCTCTATCTCAATCCTTTCACTTTCTGGCTCTGTTTTGCAGCGGTACCAGTAATTGTTTTTTACCCCTCAGCAAAGCGGGTGTTTCCAGTACCTCAGTTAGTGCTTTCCATCGCTTGGGGTTTTGCTGTCTTGATTAGTTGGTCTGCAGTGACAGGTAACTTGCAACCAGCAACCTGGCTTCTCTGGGGGGCAGTGGTACTCTGGACTTTGGGATTTGATACTGTCTATGCTATGTCAGATAGGGAAGATGACCAAAAAATTGGCATTCGCTCCAGTGCCCTTTTCTTCGGTAATTACGCTGCTGAGGCGGTGGGTGTCTTCTTCGCAGGTACTGCTGGTTTGCTGGTATGCTTGGGTGCGCTAATGCAGTTGCAGCTAGGTTTTTGGCTTACCTGGGGCATTGCTTTTGTGGTCTGGGCTTGGCAATACAACCGACTACGTCAGCTAGATATTCCCAAAGCAGTCTATGGTGAGATTTTTCGCCAGAATGTCTGGATTGGTTTTATTTTACTAGCTGGCATGATTGCTGGTTGTATTTTTTAGTTGTTTTAGCGATTAACTGCTAGTGAGAAAAATCATTATCGGTGTAATGGGTCCTGGAGATAACGCCACAGCCACCGATTTAAAACATGCTTACGAACTCGGTCAAAGTGTTGCTCAATCTGGCTGGGTACTATTAACAGGTGGTCGCCAAGCTGGGGTGATGGACGCTGCTAGCAAGGGGGCTAAAGACGGTGGTGGTGTCACCATCGGAATTTTGCCAAACCGTGACCATCAAGGCATTTCTGAAGCAGTTGATATTGCCATTATCACAGACATGGGAAATGCCCGCAACAATATTAACGTCCTCTCTTGTGATGTGGTTATCGCCTGTGGTATGGGAACTGGAACCGCCTCAGAGATTGCCCTTGCTTTGAAAAACGACAAAAAGGTAGTTCTATTAACACAGCACCAAGAGAGTAAAAAATTTTTCTCTAGTTTGTCCCAGGGAGATATTTTTCTGGCAGCTAATCCCCCGGCTGCTATTCAATTTGTTAAAGAATTCTTAGCAAAGGTAAGTTAATCTACCAAGTGTTCACCCTAGCAAAAACAATTAATCTGTCCTGATTGCCTGCTAGCTGTACATATTGGTGGAAGATTAGCTTAATTTTCAGCATTTGCTCCTATTTAGGACAATAATCGTTGAACTAGTGCAGTATTATTCGCTACAATCATGGCGTTAAGTTTTATTTACGTAATTAGCAAATTATTCGGTTGATCAGACTTAACTTCAGGAAGACAAAAAGCTTCCCGATTCGATTTAGGCTAGAGAGCAGTCAAAGAGGATTAGAACACATATGGCATACGAACTTCCTGCTTTACCCTACGACTACACAGCTTTAGAACCTCACATCTCGAAAAGTACTCTAGAGTTTCATCACGACAAGCATCATGCTAAGTACGTGAACAATTACAACGAGATGTCACCAGCTGCTGGCATGGGTGATAAGTCCATTGAGGAAGTCATTAAGGCAACCTACAATAAGCCAGACCATACGGGTCTATTTAACAATGCAGCCCAAGCATGGAATCATAGCTTCTACTGGAACTGTATGAAGTCTGGTGGCGGCGGTGAACCAACAGGTGCTTTGGCTGACAAGATTAAGGCTGATTTCGGTAGCTACGATAAGTTCAAAGAAGAGTTCAAAAAAGCTGCTACCAGCCAGTTTGGTAGTGGCTGGGCATGGCTGGTTCTAGACAACGGCACCCTCAAGGTCGCCAAGACATTGAATGCCGACAACCCTGTGGCAATGGGGAAAACTCCCTTGTTGACCTGTGATGTATGGGAACACGCTTACTACCTAGACTACCAGAACAAGCGCCCTGACTACGTCGATACTTTTCTGAGTAGCCTCGTTAACTGGGATTTCGTTGCTGAGCAAATGGCTGCGGCTAGCTGAGGTTAATTTATAAGAAGATAAACTAGGTAGTTTTCTCCACCATTTAATAAACCCGCCCAATTTTTTAAATTGAGCGGGTTTATAATTTTTTTAACTTAGTCAACAGGAAAATTTATTATGGATAGTCAAGAATTAGCAAAATATATTGAAGCGACAGACAGCATTTCCAAACCCTGGTTGTTAGTGCAACTGCGTCTACAGAAACTCAAAGAGCGTAAAGCAACAATTTCTTTAGAAGAATACACTAGAGAAATAGAACAACTTCATCAAGATTTGATGAATCTAGGTGAATGGTGGGTGGGAATAGAAACAGAGGTTTTTTAACCAGTTCTTAATCTAGAACTAGTTTGGCGCTAGGATCTGATTAATCATTTTCCAAGTGCTACAGAAAAGAAAAATTTATGTGGCTTGGCTTTCGGGAAATAACCATGCAGAAAACTAAAAACACGACTACTACAAAGGTTGATCTAAGTGATCCACAATACTATTTCAATAGGGAACTAAGCTGGCTAGAGTTTAATGATCGGGTATTGCATGAAGGCATCGATTCTCGGACGCCTTTACTAGAACGTGTTAAATTCATGGCCATATTTAGCTCAAACCTAGATGAGTTCTTTATGGTTCGTGTTGCGGGTCTTAAGAAACAGGTAGAGGCCGAGGTCAGTAAGTTAACAGCAGATGGTCGTACCCCTCGTGAACAATTAGAGGAAATTAGAAAGCGGTTGTTGCCAATGATCAAGGAGCAACATCAAAGTTTTGAGCAGTTACTACGACCTGAACTAGCTGAAAACGGCGTTCATCTGCTCGACTACATGGACTTAAATCAGGAACAGCGGCTTTACCTACAAAACTATTTTGAGAAGCAAATTTTCCCGGTTTTAACACCTTTAGCAGTTGACCCTAGCCATCCTTTTCCCCATATTTCCAATCTCAGCCTGAATCTTGCTGTAGTAGTAAAAGATCCAGAAAGTAAAGAGGAATTATTTGCAAGGGTAAAAGTACCTAAAGTCCTGCCTCGTTTTGTTGCACTCCCGGAAGAACTACGACAATGGCAAGACAATGAGATGGCAGCTTGGACAGGTGTTTCCCTAGAACAGGTGATCGGTCATAATCTAGAGTCCCTTTTTCCTGGCATGAATATTCAAGAATACTATCCTTTTCGGATCACCAGAAACGCTGATTTGGCAGTAGAAGAAGATGAAGCTGATGACTTACTCTTAGCTATTGAGAAGGAACTGCGTAAAAGACGTATGGGTGGTTCTGTTGTCAGAATGGAAATTCAGTCCACGACCACCGAAACAGTGCGGAAGATGCTCAAGCGGGAGATGGCACTCTCAGAGAGTGATATTTATGAGGTAGAAGGTCTGTTAGGACTAGGAGATTTAATGTCCTTGATGGGATTGTCCCTACCGGAACTGAAAGACCGTGTCTGGGTACCAGCGATGCCAGTTCCCCTACGCTCATCTCCCCCTGAAGGAGAGATGGAAGATTTCTTCAGTGTAATTCGCCGTTCAGATTTGCTGGTACACCATCCCTATCAATCCTTCACAGAGACAGTACAACGCTTTATTACCCAGGCAGCTTTTGATCCAGATGTTCAGGCGATCAAAATGACCCTTTATAGGACTTCTGGGGATTCACCAATTGTCAATGCCCTTATTTCAGCAGCAGAACATGGTAAGCAGGTGGTAGCCCTAGTGGAACTCAAGGCCCGCTTTGACGAAGAAAATAATATTGTTTGGGCACGCAAGCTAGAGAGAGCAGGTGTACATGTAGTTTACGGCTTAGTGGGTCTAAAAACTCATACAAAGGTAGTGCTAGTGGTGCGTCACGAAGAAGACAAAATTGTTCGCTATGTTCACATTGGTACTGGTAACTATAACCCTAAGACAGCAAAGCTTTACACCGATTTGGGGCTTATGAGCTGCCGTGAAGAATTGGGAGCCGATTTAACGGATTTGTTTAATTTCCTGACAGGTTACTCCCGGCAAAGGTCTTATCGTAAATTACTAATTGCACCAGTAAATTTACGCGATCGCATGGTAAGTATGATTCGGCGTGAGATCGAACATTGTCGCCATGGTTCAACTGGTCGCATTGTTGCCAAAATGAATTCCTTGGTAGATCGACAAATTATCACCACACTCTATGAAGCATCCCAAGCTGGTGTCCAAATTGACCTAATTATCAGGGGCATTTGTTGCCTGCGTCCTGGTGTAGAAGGGGTGAGTGAGAATATTCGCGTCGTTAGTATTGTGGGTCGTTTGTTAGAACACTCACGGATTTTTTATTTTAACAATGGTGGTCAAGAGGAAGTTTACATTGGCAGTGCCGACTGGATGACCCGTAACTTAGACCGAAGAGTAGAAGCCGTGGTACCTATTGAAGACCCAGTGATTAGTAAAGATTTACAAGAAATCTTGGGAATAATGCTAGCTGACAATCGTCAAGCCTGGGATTTACAGCCAGATGGTAGCTACATCCAACGTCAGCCAGTCGAGGAGAGTAAGGAACAATGTGCCCAGTCAATCTTAATGCAAACAGCTCACAATTACTCTCCGGTTTGTTGTATGTAAGTATGACAGTGGTCGCTAGGTGAAGTGTCTATACTTCATTACCTTACAAACCACTTAAGTAATAACGGCTTGTAAAGACCACAAGCTAGGTAACGGCGACAAAAAGCAAATTGCTGAAGAGGTAGGGGACGTACTCTACTACCTCTTAATTGCTCTAGCGCACCATGACATAGATGCAGAAAAAGTTTTCAAGAAAATGTGGAAAAAACGCCAGTTCAAACTTATAGCTTGAAAATAAGCAAGTCAGAAGGAATAATAACTGTCATATCTCCTTGGTTGGCAAGGCAAACGGGTGCAGATTGTGAAAAAGCAGACGAAGAGGGTTAAAGTTCTCATGCTTAACTGTGGTTGTGGCAATGATACCCTCCTTTTTATAAACAGCATTTGCTTATTTACTTATCTAAGCGGTAAAAAGCAAATAATGTATTATAAATAACTTTAACCCCTTGAAAACGGCTCCACACAATCAGACACTGGATTTGATAGTTCATCGGCAGTAGAGAGGTTTTTTGTGAAGAGAGTCTTAGGCATTATTCTGGGAGGAGGAGCTGGCACCCGCCTCTATCCATTGACCAAGCTACGAGCTAAACCTGCCGTACCTTTAGCGGGTAAGTATAGGCTGATTGATATTCCTGTCAGCAACTGCATTAACTCAGACATTGTCAAGATTTACGTTCTTACCCAGTACAACTCGGCGTCTCTAAATCGCCACCTCAACCGCACTTACAACTTTACTGGTTTCACAGATGGGTTCGTTGAGGTACTAGCGGCTCAGCAAACGCCAGAGAGTGCTAATTGGTTTCAGGGAACAGCAGATGCAGTTCGTAAGTATGCTCGGTTATTTCTAGATTGGGATGCTGATGAATACTTGATACTCTCAGGAGATCATCTCTATCGGATGGATTACCGCCTGTTTGTTGAACGTCATCGCGAAACTAACGCAGATATTACTCTCTCCGTCCTACCAATTGAAGAAAAACGGGCTTCCGATTTTGGTTTGATGAAAATTGATCGCAACGGTCGAGTAGTTGACTTTAGCGAAAAGCCAAAAGGTGATGCTCTCAAACAAATGCGGGTTGATACAACCTTACTTGGGCTAGATGCAGAGCAGGCAAAAGAAAAACCATATATTGCCTCAATGGGAATATATGTTTTTAAGAAAAAAGTCCTGATGGATTTGCTTAAGAACTCTCCTGACCAAACTGACTTTGGTAAAGAGATTATCCCAGCCTCAGCTAAGGACTATAATGTTCAGGCCTACTTATTTGACGACTATTGGGAAGACATTGGAACAATTGAGTCGTTCTATGACGCAAATTTAGCCCTAACACAACAACCACGACCACCTTTTAGCTTTTACGATAAAAAAGCGCCAATTTATACCCGTGCCCGTTATTTGCCTCCTAGCAAGCTCTTAGACTGTCGGGTGACAGAATCGATGATTGGGGATGGTTGCATTCTCAAAAACTGCCAAGTCCATCATTCTGTAGTGGGGATTCGTTCTCGCATCGAAGCTGGTTCTGTAATAGAAGACTCTCTACTGATGGGTTCTGACTTTTACGAAGAGTTTATGGAGCGCCAGTCGGGCATACAAAAAAACCGTATTCTTCTAGGTATTGGTGAAAACTCAACAATTCGTCGAGCAATTATTGACAAAAATGCCCGCATTGGTCACAACGTCAAGATCATCAACAAAGACCGTGTAGAAGAAGCTGAGCGCGAGGACGAAGGGTTTTATATCCGCAGTGGTATTGTTGTGGTGCTGAAAAACGCAGTGATTCCTAACGATACAGTCATCTAAGAAGTTTTCAACTGAATCTTCCACTTGCTAAGTACGGTAATTGCGATCACATCGGTGAGCAAGAACCGTACTTAACTCACTCCAATGCTTTGTTACCCTAGCTTGCAGGCAGACTTATTATTCAAGCTGATTATTTTTCAACTTACTGCCTACCATTGTCATGTTACCGACACCTGCCACAGACTTAACCTCTCAAGGCTAGGAAGTGGATGCGGTTTTGGTTCGCTCAAGACAGTATAGAAGAGAAATTAGATTAAATCTCTAGAGTAGAGGAGAAAAGTGGATGGCTGCGACCGACTTCAAAGACTATTACTCAATTCTGGGAGTAAGTAAAACCGCTAGTGCTGACGAAATTAAAAAAAGTTTTCGGCGTTTGGCGCGGAAGTACCACCCAGATATGAACCCAGGTAACAAACAAGCAGAGGCTAGTTTCAAAGAAGTTAGTGAAGCTTACGAAGTCTTATCTGACACCGAAAAGCGCAAAAAATACGATCAATTTGGCAAGTATTGGAAGCAAGCCGGACAAACTTCACCTTACAGTGGTGGTGTCAATGTTGATTTTGGCGGTTTTGATTTTAGCCAATACGGCAGTTTTGATGAGTTTATCAATGAATTGCTGGGTCGCTTTAACACGGGTGCCACAGGAGCTACTGGTCAGACTTACACCTATCGTACCAATACAGGAAGTTCTACAGGATTTAATGACTTTGGGGGTTTTAATGACTTCTCTGGTTTTGGTGGTGCGACAAAGAGTACAGCAGCCGTTGACCGTGAAGCCAACATTACTTTAAGTTGGTCTGATGCCTTCCAAGGCGTACAGAAACGTCTCAATCTAGGTAATGAAACTATAGAAGTTCGGATTCCTCCTGGTGCAAAATCTGGCAGCCGTATTCGTGTGCGAGGTAAAGGTCAACTCAACCCCTACAACAAGCAAAGGGGAGATTTATACTTAAACGTAGAACTAAATTCTCATCCTTTCTTTCAGTTCGACGGAGATAATTTAACTTGCGAAGTACCAGTGACACCGGATGAGGCAGTTCTGGGAACTTCAATTGAAGTTCCAACACCAGATGGTCCGGTTAGTGTCAATATTCCCAAAGGAATTCGCTCTGGTCAATCTTTACGACTGCGGGGTAAAGGTTGGCCAAGACCAAAGGGTGGGCGTAGTGATCAGCTGGTAAAAATTGTCATTTTCACGCCGAAAGACCTGAGTAAAGTAGAACTAGAGTACTACGAAAAACTTCGTGATCTACGTAGTTACAACCCCCGCAGTTATTTGGGACAAATTAGGCTATAAGTTTCAACCCATCTAAATTTATAGCAATTACCATTTAAGTGAGGTAGATTTAGTTTTTTTACCTACTCCCCAATCCTCATTAGGTCAGGAGGTGAAGCGATGAAGTAGTTATGTTAACGTTAGCAAAGCGGGGCTTAGCCCAATGGTTAATGACTCTCCTCATCCCCTCATCTCCCCCGACTCCCAAAATTCCTGAATTCTCTCCCAGTTATAGTCTTGCCTAAATTCGCAATAGCTCACTTATCTTGTTGAGCCTTTACCTTTAAGCAGAACTCCTGCTGCGGCTTGTAGGGAAGGATATTCAACTTCCGGCTGACCATTAATATAGTATTTTCCTTCCTTAGACTCGCAGATATTACCAGTTACTGAACCGTTAGCGCCATAAATTGTGAGCAACTGCTGGATCTGTCCAGGATCGAAACCTTGGAGAATGCTGTCCCACTTACTCTGATCAACAGAGCGAATCCTAATTGTCTCATCCATTTAATCAACTCCTCTCAGCTATCTATACCAAGTCTAAAGAAATACAGAACAAAGAGAATTACAATTCCCCTCTCTGGTTGTACATAACTCAATGCAACTAAGGATCGCAAACTATTACAGCCTCTCAACGGCTTCTAGCAGCATCTCAATTTCGGCATTAGGAGACAGGAAAGAAAATAAGTGCTTATAGCGGAGTATCCCCTGCTGATCTAGAAGAAATTGTGCTGGTAAGGGAGCTCCTAGTGCCTGACCTACCCGATATGCTCGAAAGATGCTACAGGTGGGATCATACAGCAATGGCATCACTAAATTCAGCTCTTTAACAACTTGTTGACTTTGCTGCTTGTCTGTACTGGTAATCATCAGCACCTCAACCCCCTTGTCAGTGAATTGTTGGTAATTCTCATTGAGTGCTTTGATGTGAGGATAGCAGAAAGGGCAATATTGCTTTTCGGTGAAAATTCGGGTAAAGGCGAGGAGAACGGGTTGCTTTCCCCGGTAATCAGCTAGTTTGGTCTGATGGTTGTTGGTGATATCCGGTAGCTCAAAGTCAATAGTCCTCACTCCCAATTGGAGAGAATTGCTGGCCGGTACTGGGACAAAATTTTTAAAGAAGCGCTTACTAAACAGACCACGAAAGTCGTTAGAAGTCAACATACTACTTAACCGCAGAAAAACAAAACCCCAACACCTTATGAGTTTATCAATCTCTACTAGGGTTGGGGATTTCTGACCGCTGATTATAAGTCTTGAGCAATTGAGACTCAAAACCACTGACTATCATTAAATTTAGACAGAAGCGAAGTAAACCTTTGACTTGACAGGATCAGGACTCATGGTCTTATCACCTGGTTGCCAACCTTGGGGACAAACTTCGTCTGGATGAGCTTGAACGTATTGAATCGCTTTCATGGTACGCAGTACTTCGTCAACGTTGCGACCAAAGGACAGATTGTTGATGGTTGCGTGCTGGATGACACCGTCTTTGTCGATGAGGAATAAACCACGCAACGCGACACCAGCTTCAGGATCAAGTACGTTATAAGCTGTGCTGATTTCTTTTTTGATGTCAGAGACTAGGGGATAGTTCAAGTCGCCAATACCACCAGACTTGCGGTCAGTTTGAATCCAGGCGAGGTGGGAAAATTCACTGTCAACCGAGATACCGAGAACTTCAGTATCTATCTCTTTAAATTCTTCAAAGCGATCGCTAAACGCGGTGATTTCAGTAGGACAAACAAATGTGAAGTCTAGTGGATAGAAAAATATGACTACATACTTACCACGGTAGTCAGACAATTTAACTGTCTTGAACTCTTGATCCATTACGGCAGTAGCCGTGAAATCGGGGGCAACCTGACCTACCCGCAGACATCCTTCCGTCGTGCTGGTCATAAACTTCTTCTCCTTGAATCTTTTTGCCTATGCGTTCGCTCTAGCTAGTAGGATAAGTTACTTCTCACTCATCCCCATTGGTAAAAATATTTACGAACCGTTACAAATATATCATACTCATAACGATTCTGAGTAGAGTCTCTCAGACTAAGGTAGTGGTCTGTCAAGATAGTTTTGAGGGACTGGTTAGGGTAGTTTTAGATTTTGGATTTTAGATTTTGGATTTTGGAGAATTGTCTTGTCGTTCAAAATTGACAAACTAGTAGAGGAAACAATTAAGTTACAAAATCGTAGACTGGGCATTTTAGAGATACGGTGAAATGGCAATGAACGATTTAGATACACGGGAATGGCTAATAACCAATGGTCTAGGCAGTTTTGCTAGTGGTACAGTGTGTGATGCACGCACCCGCACTTATCACGGCTGGTTGATAGCCGCTCTTGAGCCACCTGGAAGCCGTACTTTGTTACTTTCTCACCTTGATGCTAGCTTGGAACTAGCAGGGAAGATTCGGACACTTTCGACTAATTTTTGGGACGGTGGTAACAAAATTGAACCCCGTGGTTACCGGCTATTGCAATCATTTAGCATAAAGCCAGTTCCTACTTGGATTTGGAGTCAGCCCAACTGGCAATTGACGCGGCAATTGATGATGCCTTATGGCTTGGTAGAGAGTGAGGAATACTCGAAAACTCCGCCACCGTGGTCTAATCGCCTCTTAATTCGCTATCAGTATCAAGGCAATGAGGTGGCAACCCTGAGACTAAGACTGTTGATTGGCGATCGCGACTTTCACCACCAACAGTCAGAAAAAGAAGGACTACAGTTTTCTCAAATAGTTGGTTTGCAGCAAATTTATCTACAAGGAAGCCGCGACCATCAAACAGGAATGCCCTGGCAATTACGTTGGAGTAGAGGTGATTATCAAGCTGAGGGAGTTTGGTATTGGAATTATTACCATTTAGAGGAAAAAAAACGAGGACTAGGCGATCGCGAAGACCTCTACAGTCCTGGTTACCTGAGCGTGACTTTGCACCCAGGAGAGGCAGTAACCTTAGAAGCGAGGGTAGGATGGCCTAGTTCAGAACTGCCAGAACTAAATTCCCAGTTCTTTGATCAGGAAATAAACAGAGAACAGGAAAGACAGAAAAAGTTATTTGCCCTAGCAAGGTCAACCTCTAATAATGGAGTTTCTAATTCATCACAAGACGGTAGTTCTACTCCTATAAATGCAGACAGAGAAAAACTCTGGCATCAGTTATTGCAAGCTGGCGATCAATTTATTACTTACCGCGCCTCAATTAACGGGCCGACTGTAATTGCAGGTTACCATTGGTTCAACGATTGGGGACGCGATACCCTAATTGCTCTACCAGGTTTAGCTTTAGCTACTAAACGCTTTGCCTTAGCTAAAGGATTGCTCAAAACTTTTGGTAGCTATTGCAGCGATGGCTTAATTCCCAATACTTTTCCCGATGCCGGTGCTGAGCCTATTTATAACAGTATTGATGCTTCCCTCTGGTGGATTGAGGTGTTAGGACTGTATTTGGAAACAAGCCAAGATTGGGATTTTCTGATTGAACAATATCCTGTGGTGCGGAAAATCTACAAAGGTTTAACCGTGGGAACTCTCTACAAAATTGGTGTTGATGCTACCGATGGTTTATTAACTTGGGATGCACCCCAAGTTGCCCTTACCTGGATGGATGCTGTAGTTGACGGTAGACCAATTACACCACGCCGAGGAAAACCCATTGAAATTAATGCTCTTTGGTATTCTGCTTTGTGTTGGATTAGTAAGTGGACAGAAAAACTGGTAAAAGACGGTGTGGCTGAGCAAGTTAATCTATTACACCACGGTCAGCACTATGCTCAGCAGGCAGAGAAAGTCAAAGCATCTTTACAAAAATTTTGGCATCCAGAACTGAGTTACTTCCATGATGTAATTAAGCCAGATGATCAAGCAGATGGTCGAATTCGACCCAATGCCATAATCGCCCTTTCTTTACATCATTGCGGCTTCCCGGCAGAGCAAGCACGACGAGTTTTACAGGTAGCAAGCGATCGCCTTTTAACACCCTACGGTTTACGCAGTCTCGACCCATCTGACCCAGACTACATGGGCTATTACCCAGGCGATCGCCTGCATCGTGACCAAGCTTATCATCAAGGTACGGTTTGGAGTTGGTTAATCGGGCCCTTTATCCGAGCTTGGAAGCGTTTCTATGCAACAGAACCTCTTCCCTGGGATAGCCGACTTTTGCTTACTCACTTTTTACAAGACGGTTGCATTGGCTCAATTTCCGAAATTTTCGACGGTAATGCCCCCCATTT
Organism: Coleofasciculaceae cyanobacterium; assembly: GCA_049683475.1. Classification (GTDB taxonomy): domain Bacteria; phylum Cyanobacteriota; class Cyanobacteriia; order Cyanobacteriales; family Coleofasciculaceae; genus JBAUJE01. The sequence goes on from JBAUJE010000487.1 coordinate 12,690, forward strand.
ACCCCAAGGTGCGATCGCTCAAGCTTGGTCTGTTGCGGAGTTAATTCGTCACTTCGAGGATTTTTGATGGCTGGGGATGGGGTGAGGGGGTGAGGAGATGAAGGGATGAGGGGGTGAAGGGATGAGGGGATTATTTGGGAAGCAGCCATTGGTCAGCATTTTTGGCAAGGTTCACTAGCCTACCAATAATTTGTTCATAGGTTAGGTAGAGTTGTCTGCCAATTTCAACATCTAAATAATTAGATTTAACAGCAAACTCTAGCCAAGTTTGGGTTTCTGCTGCCTCCGCTTCACAATCACTTAACTTAGCCACAACAGCTGCTCCATACCGACGTTTACGCCACGCCTCTGCCAAATTAGCACATACGGAGCGTGACGAGCGGCGAATTTGATCAGTTAAAGAAAAACGTTCTTCTATAGGAAATTTCTTAGACAATTCAAAAATCGTCATCGCCGCCTCAAAAGCTATCTGATACACCTCCAAATCTCTATGACTTTTAACCAATTTATTAGTCATACCCTATTAATACTCTCCTTACTACCTAACCCCATCACCTCATCACCCCATCACCTCATCACCCCCTCACCCCATCACCCCCTCACCTCATCACCTCATCACCTCATCACCTCATCACCTCATCACCCCTCATTCCCCCCCAAAGCAATTGACGAGTTCCCACCGCCGCTTTACTCATCGCTTCTTCTGGGGTTAGTTGCTTCCTCAGTGCAGCAGAAAGATATTGCTGCAAAATCTCAGAAGCCTCAACATACTGAGGAATGGGAGGACGTAGAACTGACTGTTTGAGTGCATCGAAAATTTCCGGAAAATGAGGATATCTCTCGACAATTTTTGGGTCTTTAAACAATACCTTGCGACTCGGAACATAGCCAGCCTCCAACATAAACTGATACTGAGCTTGGACGCTGGTAAAATATTTGATAGCTTTCCAAGCCGCCTGGGCATGTTCAGAAGTTTTAGAGATAGCTAAACCCCAGTTACCTTTACAACCTCCACCCTTATTACCAGTCGTATGAAGGGTCATTGGTTTGATGCCAACTTTGCCTTGCAGGGGAGAATCTTCAGCATTAGCTAGCCGCCAAAAATAAGGCCAATTACGCAAAAAAGCGGCGTTACCTTGCAGAAATTGCTCAAAAGAATTATCCTCGCTGTATAAAAGTACTTGGGGAGGAGAAACTTGCTCGTCGATGGTACGAATTAAAAACTTAACTGCTGCGATCGCTTCTTTTCTATCTAATCCTACTTCTTTGGTTTCTTGGTCAATCCAGAAACCGCCATATCCTTTTAGTACCTCTACAAACATAGCAGCTAAACCTTCATATTGCTGACCTTGCCACAGGTAACCCCACTCAACCAAACCTTGCTGTTGTAAATTTTTAGAAATTTCTAGCAGTTCTTGGAATGTTTCTGGTGCTTCAATTCCCGCTTGTTCTAATAAGTCTTGGCGGTAATAAAGCATACCCACATCTGAGCGGAAAGGAATACGATATAGTCCACCTTGGTAGCGTCCAACAGCAACATCACTATCTAAAAGTTCTGCTAATTCTGACTCTGTAACCTTATCTGACAGTTCCATCAGCAAACCTTTAGCGGCAAATTCTGGCACCCAGATAATGTCTGCATAGATTAAATCGCAAAGAGAATGACCTGTTATTTGGTTAATATCACATAACCTTCTTAGTTGACCTGTTATATCTCCTTGAGGTTCTTCTAACCCTCTCAAACTGATGCGAATGTCTCGGTTTTTCTCCTCGAATTGACGAATCGAAGATTGCCAATAGGGAACTTCTGAAGCTGGGACTACTAAAGTTAGCTGTACGGGTGGCCAAGTCACAACAAAGATTAGCAGAACCAGGATTTGCAAGGCAGCTAGTCGTCCCCAGATACTAGTAAGACGACGACGTTTAATAAATTTTTGCAGTTTGTTCAACCAAGGTTTACCTTTCATGATTTGAAATCTTGGCAAGTGACGTACTCCAGACGCGGCAACAAGTTACAGCATGGGTTTTTCTCAATATCACTATTGAGCATTTATGGGTTGTACTAAACTTAAAACATATCTATAGGTTAGCTTTATCGCGATCGCATACTTCCCATGCAAGCAAAAATTACCTGGCAACTCAACAGCGACAACCTAGACAACGGCGATAACTTAGCCAAAATCCAAAAACTCTGGGCAACTCTCAAAGATAGAAAAATCGCTTGGCGACAACGAATAATTCCAGAAAGCGGTGATGTTAGTAATATTGACTGGGGACCGCAGCGTTTTGATGAAATCTTCCCACTACAAACCCCGGAAATTCGCGGTATTACCCTCTACTGGCGTAAACCAGACTCAGACCAAGAACGCAGCACCACACCCCATAAACTTGAACTAGACACCCACAGTCTGCAACTATATATATATCCCCAATCACAAAAAAACTTAGTTATTCGCGTCAGTATACCAGAAACCATCTACCAAAAAATTGCCATAAATAATCCCCAGTGGGAAAGTAGTAGTACAGGGGAAAATCACATTCTTCTTCTGCGAGATAAACAGCAGCAAATAGAAGTAACCCTTAGTCTTAGCCCCGATAATATTGCTCAGCTGAAGGAGCATTTACCAGAGTAGAGAATGGGAAATGAAAAATTTTAATCAATTTGCTCAGCTCTTTTGACAGGCGTACTTCTCTAGCTTCAACTCTTATTTATTCTACTTCTGTTATCTAAGGAGAGGTAATTATAGCAACTCTAGCAGTGCTGGCCAAAGATAGATAATTGACCACAATACCTCGTTGCGTTACTGCGACAATTAGGTTGCGAACACTAGTAGGGAGTTCCTACCTCTTGCCTAAGAATACTAAAAGCAGCCATTCGACGAGTCATTTTCTGGCTTAAAGGCTGATCTAACTTAACCAGAGAACCAACTTCATCGGTGCGATAGGCCCAAATCTCTTCCTCACTAGCGATAATCATTTGCCACCCTGGAATGCGAACCCATTTACAGTCCTCCCCTAAGCCGAGACAACTATCTGTCCAGATTTGCCGTGTTACTTTGAGGATTTTTAGTTCTGTAACTCCCAAACCACTACGTTTAACAACATCATCCAAAACAGGCTCAAGAATCGCATCTGGTACAGACTCAAGAATATTTTCTTCTCTAGATTGACCTTGGGCCAGCTTTTCGGCTAATTCCAACCCATTAATAGTGTCAATCTCAGCCGATTCTGTCTGAGAGACGGAGGTAGTTGAGAAGACAGGTGCAGTTGTTGCTACGCTCAATCCAGCTGCCAAAATCACTCCACTAACCGACACTAAGCAATTTAGTTTCATTAAATTGACAATCACGCACTTAACGTTAAGTACTGACTTTAAAAGTTTTAGAGACGTTCCAACTTATGCAAAATTTCAAATAATTCTTATTCGGAAATTCACATAAAGTATCATGAAATAAGTAACGAAACTTAATAAAAAAGCGTGACTACAAAACAATTGATATCTACAGAAGCCGGGGAAAAGCACTTTTGGTCTTGGCAAGGTCATCAAGTTCAGTACACGACCATGGGTAGTGGTAAACCCCTTGTGCTGATTCACGGTTTTGGTGCATCTATCGGACATTGGCGTAAGAACATTCCCGTCTTAGCTGAAGCTGGTTACCGAGTCTTTGCCCTGGATTTGCTAGGATTTGGTGCTTCCGATAAACCAGCAATAGATTACAGCTTAGAGTTATGGCAGGAGCAGTTAAAGGATTTTTGGCAAACCCAAATTGGCGAACCGACAATTTTTATCGGTAACTCCATCGGCGCATTGCTGAGTTTAATGATGGTGACAGATTATCCCGAAATTGCTGTCGGTGGTGTCTTAATTAACTGTGCAGGTGGACTCAATCATCGTCCTGATGAACTGAATTTACCCCTGCGTTTGGTCATGGGTACTTTTAGTAAATTAGTCAGTTCTAAAACTTTTGGCTCAATCCTATTTAACCTAATCCGCCAAAAACCTCGCATTCGCCGCACTCTCACCCAGGTTTACCGTGATCAAGAGGCAATTACTGAAGAACTAGTAGATTTACTGTACCTGCCTTCCTGTGACCAAGGTGCTCAACAGGTATTTGCTTCAGTACTTACTGCACCTCCTGGCCCCTCTCCTAGGGAACTGCTACCTAAACTCCAGAGTCCTCTTTTGGTAATTTGGGGAGAGGAAGACCCTTGGACACCAATTACTGGTGCGACAATTTATCAACAGCAAGGAGAGATGGGGAAAAATGTCCAGTTTTTTGCAATTCCTAACGCCGGACATTGCCCCCACGATGAAAAACCAGATGCGGTTAATCCCCTGATGTTAGACTGGCTAGCTGACTATCACCAAGAAGTGAGAAGCTGTTGAGCATTTAATTTGACTATTCGGAAGGACGCGGAGACGGGGAGATGGTTTGAGAGTTTTTCCCGTCACTTGCGTTCATCTGCAATTTAAACTTGTTTACCACCAGAACGCAATAACTTATTAAGTGTTGCCTCCATAACAGCTGTAGTTTGCCCTGAAACGGTGAAAACTAATGCCTCGCGGTAGACTCGCCCAGCCCCATGGTGTTTGTAATTGGCAGCACCACTAGAAACCGTCACTGCTGCTTGGGCAGATCTTCCTGCTAAATTAATAGCCCACGCCCTCAACTCTAATTTTTCGGCAAAAGATTTAGACTCTTCTGAACTAGCAGACATTATCGCTTTTTGGCAATGGGTAAATTCCCCCAAAAGGGAGTCAAAAGCTTTCTCGATGAAATTTAGTTGCTTAACTTTGGCAGCAGTTTCGATAATATCGAGTCCCGCTTGGGCGCAGCCTAGGGCGAAAAAACTATGGTGTAGGACATTACGTCGGTCATTTTCGTCAATAGCACCAGCAGGTTTAATAAAGACTACACTTTCTTGAGCTAAAAACCAATTAGTTAAAGTAGCAGAAACCGTATTGGTTGATTGCATCGCCGCTAGTTGCATTGGCTGACTAAATACGATGGCACCACTAGTTAGCTGATTTGTTGCAGTAAAGGGTACAATACCGTAAACTGCACGACTGTCGGGTAGTGTGGCACCAACAATGAAATTCTGAAATATACGAAAACCAGTTACCCAAGGCACTTTTCCCGTTAGCTGATATCCCCCTTCTACCGCCAGCGCCTTAACTACGGGGTCACCTTTTCTACGTAATTGAGAGAAACCAACACCAACTAGTACCTTACCTTGACCCATTTCCGGTAAGTACTGCTGTTTAAGGAAGTGGTTCTCGCTTTTTGCCAACATAGAACCAGCACTTTGATGCTGAGTGTTTAGAAAAGCTAAAGCACCAGAGTAGCGGGGGACAAGTTGTTGAAAGTAACGATAGGTTTCTTGACTAACTCCAGCACCTCCCCAAGATTTGGGAACTCGTAGCGCCAGCAAAGAGCGATCGCCCATTCCCCGCAAAGCATTTATTAATACTTCTGAATCGTTATCAATTGCCGAGGCTTGGGGGGCAACTGATTCTTGGAGATAGGAATGGGCCAGCTTTAACAGTGCCTGCTGTTCGTCTTGATGTTGCTGAGTAAGCAATGATTTTTCCTCCCTACTTTTTATTTGGGGAGTATAGCGAGGATTGGTCTTTCTTGTCAGAATGGTAGACCTCTTGCCAACCCTAAAATGATATTTTTGGGAGACAGAAGTTTGGATTGCAGAGTCTCCAACTCAGATGATTAACTTCGATAGTGAAGGGTTTTTGGGGCCCTATTGACGAAGATAGAAAAAAATTTCTACCCCAACTCAATCCGATCCTCTGCACCATAAAGCAGGGCCACCATTAAAGTTAAATACTCCCGTAGATGTCGAGTTAAAAGGAAATTTTCTCGCACAAATTCTTTAGCCTTTTTGCCCATTTCCTCAATTTTCTCTGGCTGCTGTAATAAATAACGAATGCGTAAAGCTGCACCCTCTGGGGTATTAACTAAAAAACCTGTGTGGTAATTAGCAACCTGAAGCCGAATTCCCCCTGTATCACCACCAATAACTGGCTTCCCTTTCCACATCCCCTCTGTCACCGTTAAACCAAAGCCCTCTCGTGTGGACTTTTGCACTACAATATCTGCTGCCCGTTGCAGAGCATTAATGGTGCGGTGAGCATCTGGTGGTAAAAGTAGGACATGTATATCTCGATCATCTCCCGCCGCCTCTTCTACTTCTGACAAAACAATTTGACCCTCAGGATCATCTGTGGCGCTACCACCGGCCAAAACTAACTGCAATGAAGGTACAAACTTGGTCGCCAATTTATAGGCACGAATTACACCCACTGGGTCTTTAAATCGATCATAGCGAGATACTTGCACTAGTAAGGGGCGATCGCGATCTAAACCAAAACGCTCATAAACAGCATCTATCTCACTGCGATCCAACTCCAGATTTTTCTCACTGAGAGGGTCAATACTGGGGGGTATCAGGTACTCTGGGTGAGGTAGAGGACGAGCAAAAGCAGCCAGGGAAAAAATACTGGCATCATAGGAGACGAGAAATTTTTCTAGGAACTTCCAAACAGGTCGATGGGGATGACTAACATCAATGTGACAACGCCATACCCATTTTCCTTGGCGGTTGCTACAGTGCCGAAGTAAGGGTGCTGGTTGGGGGTCATGAATAAAAACAAAAGCTGCTTCTTCTAAACGAGAGCGTAATTGTTCAGCATTGCTGGCATTGATTTCTTGGTAGTGCTGCAACAGGGTATCATTAATTTGCACTTGGTTGCCCTGCAAGGCATTGTGCATACTCTTGGTACACTGAAAAAATTTCTCATCGCCAGTAATAACTTCCCAGGAAGCATCGATATCTAACTCCCGCATCAGGGGTACTAGCTGAGTCAGAATTTCGGCAACCCCCCCTCCTGTAGCTGTGGAGTTGACGTGTAGGACTTTCATTCCTTGTAACGGTTTTGCCAGTTGTCGCAGTTGGTGTATGACCTCTTCCCCTGCAATCTGGGCATAGGTTTCTAGTATATTCATGACTATAGACTTTTTACAGAAGTCGGGAATAGGGAACAGGGAATGGGGAACAGGGAATGGGGAATAGGGAATGGGGAACAGGGAATGGGGAACAGGGAATAGGGAATAGGGAATAGGGAATGGGGAATGGGGAATAGGGAACAGGGAATGGGGAATGGGGAATAGGGAACAGGGAATAGGGAACAGGGAACAGGGAATGGGGAACAGGGAATGGGGAACAGGGAATGGGGAATGGGGAAAAACACTATCAGAAAAATACTTTTGCAAGAGGTCTTATGCTCTTGGGCAACAATGACTGAAGGTGAATGCCAGTTGCTGACGCAGTTCTCTTAAGGTTTCAAAATAGGGGTCAATGCTAGCTAACTGTGCCTCTAGATGCTCGTATAAACCGTTGAAACCAGATAGCCAAAAACGAAAATCATCGCTACCATCTGCTAAGCGTCTCCTGGCATCGATGAAATGATAAAATATACTACTGGTTGATAAGTTGGGCAACAGTTGAGCTAATTCTTCTGGTCTTTCAATTCGCTTATTGGTGTCAAAAACAACGATTTGTGAACGGATAAACTCAAAAGGTTCTGTGGCTAATACCCAAGGTAAATACTCGTTTTCATCGGAGCGTTCCTCGATAATTTCTATCAGTTCTTTGCGTAGTTCTTCGAGATTTGAGTAACTGATCGGATCGACCATTGACAAACGTTCTGCTAGCTTGTCGTCATGTAGTCCCCGTCTGGCCCAAGCGGCAAAGTCGTTATTGTACTCCCTCTCCTCAAAGCGAGGTTCTAAGAGACTACCCCAGAAATGATGGTAAATACTATCAGGGTTAATAACTTGCAGATTGTCCCGTAGTTCCTTGAGAGTTCTAGCTCGCTTGGCTGTGGCGATCGCAATTAAAGCACAGTCTTTGACAGCAAAAGCATCACCTCGACTAGACTTGCTTGGGTTGCTGTGTTCGTCTGTTTCTATAGACATCTCGGCACCCTTTTTTGTAGATAGAAAATGGAAAATCGAAAATTGAAACAGCGATTTCCAATTTTCGATTAACAATTCTCAATATTTATCCGTCTCCTCACACTCTGGCTCCTAACTAAATTCGCCCAACCATTGCTAACAGTTCTAGAAATACACCATTTGTCCAACCAAAGCCAATTTCATTGGAGCTGTAGCCGAAGAAAATCTCATCGGAGACATCGGCAGAACATTTTTCTACATCGTACTTTTCTACAATAGTGCCAGTTTTCTCGAACTCTTGCACCACTAGCTTAATGAATTTATAAGCTATGCGTTCAGCTTCCTTGTCATAGCCATAACGGCGCAGTCCCTCAACAGCAATTAAATGCAAGGGAGCCCAACCAAAAGGCGCATCCCACTGGTTTCCTGAGATGTGGGTACTAGTGAGTAATCCTCCTGGGGCTTCAAATTTGTCTAAATTGTCTACCACTCTTCTGGCTTGGTATTCAGAAGCTAATCCTGCCCAAAGGGGATAGAATGTGGTGGCGTACTCGTATTCTCGACGCTGACCAGTACGGAAGTTGTAGTCAAAGTAGAGTCCGGCCTGTTCATCCCAGAGGAACTTGTCAATTAAGTCGCGACGGTGTTGAGCATGGCGTTGCCAGTAAGCATTAGAGTACTCGTGACCGATGATGGTGTTAATTTTAGCGATGTCTAGCTCCATTTGATAGAGCAAAACATTTAGGCAGACAGGGGCGTAGTGGATAATATCTACGCTAAATGGTCCAAAGCGGTTGGTGGGATCGAAGCCTGACTCCCGCATCGAGCGATCGCCTTTATAAAAGAGGTCAGTTAGGCAATCATTCTCGCGATCGTAGTAGAGGCTAACATCATAATCTTCTACATTAAATTTGCGATAGTATTGCCGTACCCGGTCGTAGTGGGTAAGACCTGTCTCGTCTCGCTCAGAAGCAACTACCTCTGGGGCTGGACCTTCTCCTAAAGCATTGTAATGGGAGAGTCCTGTTGCCTGGTTCAGGTGTGGTGGTACTGTCCAGAAAAAGTAATGACCTTCAATTTCGGGTAAAAGGGAACGCAGCCACTCTTTATCCCTGGTCTGCTCATAAACATTTAAAACCATTCTTGTCAACACAGGAGGCTGGGAACGGTTGAGCATGTAAGTACGATTGGCATTAAGAATGGTGCCATAATGCTCAATTTCGTAGATTAACTGGTCTACTAGGCTTTTTGCCATAGCCAGTTCCCCATCCCGTAGTAGTCCTAACTGGATGAAGTAGCTGTCCCAGCCGTACATTTCATTAAAACGACCACCGGGAACTACGTAATCATGGGGAAGATATAGTAAACCATGTTCCTCAATTTGATCCGATTCTGCGGGTAAAATACGCAGTTCAATTTGTTTAAGCTCTTCTGGAGTTAGGGCTTGGCGCAAGGATTTTTCTACCTTGGATAACTCTTCTTGCGGGGAGACATAAACCAGCCAAGGTGTACCTGGATGGTGATCAATTTTTGAGTCTCTAGCTGAGTCGAGAATGTGGGACTCGGAACGAGAAAGAGTCTGCCAAGTTTGTTTGATGTAAGCTCTAACTGCTTCAATTTGTTCTTGAGTAGGTAATTCCTTAGTCTGAAGTGATACCTGACTAGTCACTATGGTTCCTTAATACTTATTTCTTTTCAAGTCTACTTGCTCATTTTGGCTAATGAGTAGTGCTACAGGGAAATTTTGCAAAGCTTGACTAATCGCAATAGTGTCACTTTCAGCAATTATTTCTTGAGTAAATACATCTTGCCAAGTTGCTCTTAATCCTTGGGGAATTTCTAATCGGGTATCTTGCCAAATTTCTTCTCCTAAAGGATAAGTTCCCGGTTCAACCAAGTTAGTAAGAAAGCGAGGGGCAATGGCGACTACAGTGCTTGGGCCGTAATGACGAGCAAAGGCAATGATCTGCTCTTGGTATTGACCCATCACCTGTAAGGGTACGTAAGTTCCTTGCTGGAAAACCTCCAAATACTGATTTCTTGCTTCTAGGGCTTTAGCGGTTAAAAATAGTTTAATTTTGCCCTTTTCAGTAGTTGCCATTAAGTCAGAAACCAAAGACAAGATATCCGCTTTAGATCGTTCCTTAATCTCTTGCAAAAATGTACGCCGTTGTTCAAAGTCAACAGGACGACGGTTATCAGGATCAACCAAACTTAAGTCCCAGAGTTCCGTTCCTTGATAAAAGTCTGGCACACCAGGAGATGTTATTTTTAGTAGGGTTTGGGAAAGGGAATTAAACATCCCGTAGTAAGCAACTCGTTGCTGAAAAGGGCGAAACTCTGCCAAAAATTTATTTTCTTCGCTGGTTTGAAGGATTCGCTCAACAAATGCCACAAATCCTTCTTCATATGCCGTATCTGGCCTCAGCCAAGCTGTATAAACTTTTGCTTCCCTTACCGCTTTAACTACATAAGTTTTGATACGCTCAACAAACTCCGAGTATTCATGATCTGCAAAAGGGAAAGCACCTATCAAGGTTTGATACAAGAAGTATTCATCATTAGCATCAGGAACTTCCTTACCGTTTACTAAACTTTTGGCAGAACGATTGAGAACACTCCAAGTTTTTACCTGTTTTTCCCATTCTTCTGGAATTTCAGAAATAGTATTAATTCTTGCTCTGACATCTTCGCTACGTTTGGTGTCATGGCTAGAAGTAGCGTTCATGGAGTGAGGCCAGTGGTCTTGCCATTGCTGGTTGAAATTATGAAAAGCTGAGACTGTGATACCAAATTGGGGAGGAGTACCACCGACTTCGTTTAGGGATAAAAGTCGGTTGTAGACATAAAAAGTTGTGTCTTCTACGCCTTTTGCTGTCAATGGACCTGAGAACTGTTGGAACTTCATGACAAAATGCAGCCATTCAGCTTTTTCCTCCTCTGTTAGAGATTCTTCAAACTCCAACAAGAGAATTCTCTCTAAGAAGTTTAGCTCATTAATTAATTGAGGTATCTGTTGCTTCGCTTTCTCAATCACCTCCCGTACATATCCTTTATCTCTTTCCCTTACCCCTTGTTCGTCAGTATAGGTACGATAAACTGGAAAGAGAACCAATACTTCTAAAATTGCTTTTTGTAGACCATGCAGGGTAAAGTCACGTCCATATCGGTACTTACCAGAAATTCTCTTTAAGAGGTGAGCTAGGTTTTCGACATCTCCCGACAGGTTCTTGTCAGCAATTAATCTTTTCTTTTGGGCGACCAAACGCTCATAGCCTATTTTTTTGCCTATGAATCCGGAGTAGATACTATCAAATTTACGATTGTTTTCTCCTTGAGAAAAACAAAAAATACTATTAACACAATTGAGAAAATCATAACCTGATGTACCTTGAATTGGCCAGTTTCTAGGCAATTCTTCGTATCTAGAAAAATATTCTTTTTCTAATTCTAGAATTTTCTCCACTACAATGTATGTATCTCCCATTTCTTGCCGCAGTTGATGCAGATATTGGCTAGGGTTGTATAATCCATCAATATGGTCAATTCGCAAACCAGTAAATTTCTTTGACTGAACTAATTTTCTAATTAGCTTGTGAGTTACCTCAAAAACCCTTGGTATTTCAACTTTAAGACTAATTAATTCATTAATTGTGAAAAAACGCCGATAGTTCAGTTCTTCTGCCCCTACCTTCCAAAAGGATAAACGGAAAAACTGTTCAGTCAGTAAGCTGTCAAGTAGATTAAAGCTTTCTGATACACCAACTTCGCCGTTAAAAATCTTAATATTTTGGTCTATGAATTCTTGAATTTCTGGCTTTTCTGTATAGAGTTCCCAGAGGATTCCTTTGACAAAATTTGTTTGGTCTTTACGCTGAACTATTGATTCTGCGACAGGAATGTTTTTGAGAATGTAGAGTACACCCAATAATTTAACAAAGTCTGGGTTTTTTCTGCCCAGTGTCTGAGCCAACCTTTCTATATCATGGGTAATAAGCAAGGCGTATGACTCAGTTCTAATCGGCAACCGGAAGTCATAATAATTTACAGTTAATTGCCCTTCTTCATACTTAAGCTGAATTTCTCCATTTTCTAGGCAATTACCATAAAAATCCCCTAGCATGGGGGTCAAAACTCTCCCTTTGATATCTTCGTAAGGGTGTTCCCAGTCAATATCAAAATACTCAAAATATTCTGAATGTGGACCATTTTCTAGCACATCCATAAGGTAGCGATTTTGGCTGTCATAAGCCATGTGGTTGGGTACAATGTCTTGCACCCATCCCATTTCACTTTGCTGTAAATCATTAACTAAAGCATCAAATTCTTCTTGGGTTCCTAGTTCAGGATTAAGCTGATTGGGATCAACAACATCATAACCATGAGTACTTCCTTTTCTGGCTTTAAAAATGGGTGAAGCATAGAGATCAGAAATACCTAACTCAGCCAGGTAAGACACAATATTTTTAGCTGACTCAAAACCAAAGGCTGGATTAAACTGAATCCGGTAAGTTGCGGCGGGGATACGCATAATTGATGCCTAATATTAGGTTCTATTGACTGGAAATTGTAAGGGGTACTGCCAGCTAATTGCAATGATTCGTCATTAGAGTTTTTGCAAAAGAGCGATAGAGAACAGTGTTCGCGACTTTGGTCAGAAGCCTATTCTTTGATATAGAGTGCCAAACTTTGGGATTGAATAGCTAGATTTTCGCCCAGCGTTAAAGTTTCAGGTAAGCCAGAACCACTACCTAACCATTGAGATTCAGAGGAGTCTAAGCGCTTTTGCCAATTATTATCTAGAGTAACCTGCCAAGAGAGAGCTTGTTGACTAAAATTCATTATCAGTAAAACTTGGTTAGTATCATGCCAGCGACGGAGTAAAATTAGCTGCTCATTTTCCCCATGAAGTACTTCTAAGTTTTGCCGATTAAGCTTTTTCAAGGCAGGAAGTTGACAACGTAACTGTATTAAGAATTGATAAAATTTAAGTAAAACTTGATGTTTTCCTTGGTCGCGTTGCTGCCAATTTAGTTTTGACTGGAGAAAAGTTTCAGGAGACTGAGGATTCGGAGGTTCTCCTTGCCAGCTAAAGTCTTGAAACTCTGACTTTCTACCTTGCTTAACCGCCTCAATCAAATCTGGATCAGAGTGACTAACAAAATAAAGAAACGGTGCTTCCTCTCCATATTCTTGACCCATAAATAGCATGGGAAGGGCAGGAGAGAATAAGATTACTCCCGCAGCTAGCTTGAGGGCTTCAAAAGATACAAGTTGAGATAATCTCTCACCCAGCATACGGTTGCCAATTTGGTCATGATTTTGAGAGAAAACAACAAATTGAGAGGCTGGTAAATTGCCAGAATAACTACCATGATGACGTTTGCGGAATGGCGAGTACTGCCAAGAATAAACAAAGCCTTCAGTAATAGCTTTTTTTAGCTGTTGCCCTTGACAAAAATCTTGGTAATATCCCTCTTTTTCCCCTGTAAGAAAGGTATGCAGTACGTGATGAAAGTCGTCATTCCATTGCCCATCAAGACCATAGCCTCCCAACTCCTTAGGCTGAATTAGCCGGATATCATTTAAGTCACTTTCTGCAATTAAGTAAAACTTTCTACCTTGTTCTTGGGAAAAGTTAGTAACAGCTTCTACTAATTCTGCCAAAAAATGCTTAGCACCAAAGTCGTAGATAGCATGAACTGCATCTAAGCGTAAGGCATCAATGTGGTATTCTCGAAACCAGTAGAGGGCATTTTCGATAAAAAAGTTACGCACTCCATAACTGTAAGCATTATCAAAGTTAATAGCACTGCCCCAAGGAGTTTGATAGTTAGGGTTGAAGTAAGGGGCAAAATTACTGGTGTAGTTTCCCTCCGGACCGAAGTGGTTATAAACTACATCAAGGATGACTGCTATACCTTTTTGGTGACAGGCGTTAACTAATTCCTTGAGTCCTTCAGAACCACCGTAGGAATTCTGGACAGCAAAGGGATAAACGCCATCATAACCCCAGTTGCGATCGCCTGGAAATTGGGCAACAGGCATTAACTCGATAGCATTAATACCTAGTTCCTGTAGTTGGCTTAAACGGGGAATAATTGCAGCAAAGGTTCCCTCGGTAGTAAAGGTACCAACATGCAACTCATAGGTAATCATTTCTTCTAGGCTGATGCTAGCCCAATTGAAATCATCCCAACTAAAGCTGCTATGATCAAGGACTTGAGAAGGGGCGTGAACCCCAAGGGGTTGAAAATTAGATGCTGGATCAGGTCTTTCTACTTCTCCTTCTAGTTGATAACGGTAGAGAGTACCGGGGTTAATATTGCTTGCTGTAGTTTGCCAGTAGCCCCTAACATCTTGTTGCATTGCGATCAGACGCGGTTCCGGGTCAACAATCTGGAGTGCAACCTTCTCCAGTAAAGGTGCCCAAACAGTGAATTGACAGTTACTGTTTCCGAGATATGTAGCACCAATTTTCATTTGGGCGAGATTTAGTTGTAAGCTATGCCATCAGGCATGATAACACCCCTGCATTTATCTAGCAGATGATTGTACTGCTATCGGCATTAACCGCTCAATCCGATTAGTTCTGGACTTTCCCTATTAGTCGTGGACTTGAGTCTAATTCAGAATTGGCTACCTACTGAGAATGGTGCAAGATCTCAGTTAGCGAAGGACATTATGTCACTGACTCAAGGCCTTGAGAAAGCGTCCCAAACTAGTCATGATTCCTGGTTTTTTGGGCATAGGTGCTGAGGTTGTATCAGTACCTTCACCAGGACTAGTAGTATTAAAGAGAATTTTATCTAAAGCTTCTCCAACAGGTTTACTAGCTTCTTCAGCAATGAGCCGATACTCACCCTCCGTTTCTAACCAAACTTCCCACCTGCCAGGGTAAGAGCGTCGTAAAGCTGCCCCATCTAAGGGTTTGAGGTAATAACAAGGTTCAAGGGTACTTAAAAAACGTTCCCGCAACTGCCGTGCTGCATAGCCAATACCGACAACTGAGACATCCTCTAGCTGAGGGTTAAGCAATACGCAGGGGCGATCGCCTGCTAAATTACACAATTTTTCTACTTGAGCAACTTCGACGGCTGAAGGGGAAACAATCAAGAAAACCTGGTCTTCTGGTTCAACTCTACTGTCTACCGGCGACCTACTAGTTCCTATATCATTTAACCGATAAGGAGTTTCCCCCCAGTCACGACGAGCTAAAGCCGCAGCACCCGTATCAGGAAAAAGCACTTTCAGCCCAGAACCATATTCCTCAAACAAGGGAATAAACTGTTGAGCAATGTACTGGGCTTTTAGGGCAATTTCTGGAAAGGCTAACTCAACTTGTACCCTACCATAACCACTATTGAGGGCAGCTTTGGTAGCTTCTTTTGCTTGGAAAATTGCCTCGTCTAAACTGTTGGGAAGTTGGCTCATTAATCTTGTGTTTCGGTGAACAGGAAAGGGAATAGGGAATAGGGAATAGGGAATAGGGAATAGGGAATAGGGAATAGGGAATAGAGCGGCGAAAGTGTTTTGGATTAAAATCCCAGTTCTATAAGTTTAAGTAACAATGAATTACTCATTACTCATTACTCATCACTTGCTCTCCCAAATTACATCAAACCGGCGACAAGATAGGTTCTGGCATCAATCGTACCAAAACTTGCTTAAGTACCATTGCCGTCCAATCTACATCTAGTTGAGTAGTATCTCGTCCCAGAGTTAAACGGATGCCTGCCAAAGCATCTGAGTCAGAGTAACCCATTGCCAACAGGATAGGACTGGGGCTAAGTTTACCACTGTGACAGGCAGAACCAGCACTAATACCAATACCAGCCAGATTCATTTGCCGCACCAACTTTTTGCCTGTAACTCGCCCTTCAGTTCCAGTGATACAGAAACTAGCGTGATGGGGTAAGCGATCTAACCGAGAACCTGTCGGAGTTAAGTTGGGAATATTACTGAGCTGTTCAAACAAGCGATCGCGCAAACTAATTAAACGAGGTGTCTCTGTGGCCATTTCTCCTGCTGCCAACTCTGCTGCCACACCAAAACCAGCAATTACTGGTACCGCTTGGGTTCCCGAACGCAGCTGTAATTCCTGTCCTCCACCCCCTAGTAAGGGTACTAACTCAACACCACTGCCGACATATAATGCCCCCGCGCCTGTCGGTCCATAAATCTTGTGACTAGAAATAGAGAGTAAATCCACCGGCAACTGCCTAACATTAAGAGGCAGTCGTCCAGCAACTTGGACAGCATCGGTATGAAATAGTACCCCATACTCACGGGCAATTCGACCAAGGGCATAAATTGATTGCAGAGTGCCGACTTCGCTTTGACCGTAAATTATGGAAACTAGTACAGTATTAGGCTGTAGGGCCTTCTCTAAATCATCAGGGTTAACCCGGCCTCTGCTATCTACAGGCAGCCTAGTAACTTGCCAGCCCCACTTTTCTAGTAAAAGTGCCGGTTGTGCGATCGCTGAGTGTTCAACGCTCGAAATAATTATGTGTTGAGGCTGTCTATAGTTTTGAGCCACACCCATAATTGCCAAATTATTCGCCTCCGTGCCGCCAGAGGTGAAAATAATTGAGTCTGCCGGTGCTTTAATCAGCCCAGCCACTTGCATTCTTGCCCTTTCTAAGACTGTTGCCGCTCTTTGCCCCCACTCATGCAAGCTAGAAGGATTACCCCACTCTTGAGTGAGAACTTCTTGCATAGCCGTTGTTACTTCCGAACGGGGCGGAGTCGTAGCACTATAATCCAAGTAAATTTGCATAGTTTCTCTGGCAACCGGCTATCTCTACTCTCAGGATATCGGTTCTTGCAAAGAAGGAGTTAGGACAAGGAGGAGGGGGTGACGGGGTGACGGGGAGATGGGGGGACAAGGAGGACAGAATGTTGATGAAAATTCCTCTACCTGCTCCCTGCTCCCCTGCTTCCCCTGCTCCCATCACCCCTTACCCTCCTGGTTTATCAACGTTATATTGCTCGTGAGACAAAACAGCATATGGTACTAACAGGCTACCTTGGTCGTAGCAAATCATCCGATAGTTGCGGGTGACGGGAATACTAATAACCCAGCGGTTGTGGCGTAGTCGCTTGCCATTAAATTCTCGGTAATTCTGACGATCTTGCAAACCAGCTATAATTTCACGGGCTTTTACCACCACATGAGCTGGTAGGTTCTTTAAATCTATAGGATCTGCTGCAAAAGTAGACTCCCACTCCTGTTTTTGCTGCTTTTTCTCTTCCCTGACCTTGCGTTCTTGTTCGCATCTATGGCAGGTTTGACCATAGCCTTTATGGCCGCAGGGAAAAGTTTTTTTTCTTCTGGACATAAAACACGGTGGCGCTGGCTCAAACCCACATCCTTACAAAGATGCCACCTTTTGAGAAATTACTCAACTTGAGATGCTATAGCTAGTTATCCGCGAGTAAGGAGTAATGAGTAAGGAGTAATGAGTAATGAGTAATGAGTAATGAGTAATGAGTAATGAGTAAGAATGACAGAATATTAATGAAAATTCTCCGCGTCTCCGTGTCACCCCATCACCCCATCACCCCATCACCCCATCACCCCATCACCCCGTCACCTCATCACCTCATCACCCCATCACCTCATCACCCCATCACCCCATCACCCCATCACCCCATCACCTCATTCCCCCAAAGGCTCAGCCTTTTCCACAGAACCATCATTAACTCCCAAGGTTAGTTGCAAGGGCTTATTGTAAGGGTATGCTCTGGCGACCTGACGATAAACCTGATGGTTAGTGGGTAGTCTTACTGGCTCCCCATCCTCTTGGTAGGTTAGGTGGTACTGCACAGTACGCAATAGCTCTGCCCTGCCGTGCTTTTCTTGGGGTTTCTGCCGTTGTTCAATTTCATCTAGGCTAGGCTTGGGCGGTAGTGCAGACCACCACAGACCTTTATCGTCAGGCCCTATGGCAGCGCCTTCTGGTTTTTCTCCGTTACGGTTGATTAGAGAGTTTGAGGCAAACTCCTCAAAGCGTGGAATTTTGTCATTGCCCGGCTCGATTGAATACTTAACTTGCCAGGTCAAAGTTGTCTTAGCTGTTGCCTCATACTGACTAGTAGTAACGGTTTGACAGCCACTCAGCAGTATCGCGACCGATAGACCTGTCGTCAGCCGGGAAAATAGCTGGCGGAACCCTAAGCTGAAATATGAATTAAAATTATAAGCCTTAGTAGTCACCTAGTAGTCACCTAATTATTAACAGCTAGAGTTAACAACGACCGAATGCAATTTGCTCCGCTCTATCCTATTTTGTACCGAATCCTCAAACCAACATTCCCCAACTGCCTATGGGCAGGCTCAAAAAATCAGCGTTCGATCACACTCACCTTTGATGATGGTCCCCATCGACGATACACGCCGGAATTGCTGCAAGTATTAGATCGTTACAACATCAAAGCCAGTTTTTTCTGGTTGGGTAATTGTGTAACCCAGGCATCAAATGTTGCTAGAGAAGTTTACCAACGGGGTCACGAGATTGGTTTACATGGATATTATCATCGCTCTTTTCCCTTGTTAAGTGCAGATGCTCTCCGGCAAAGTTTACTTCGTACCCAGCAGGCAATTTCTCAAGCCTGCCAGATTCCCCCAGAAAGAGTCCGAGATGTTCGTCCTCCTAACGGTCTGTTTACGCCTCAAACCTTAAATCTTTTGCAAAAGTGGAACTATCGCCCTGTGATGTGGAGTGTTGTACCGGAAGACTGGCAGCTTCCGGGTATCTCGGTAGTAGTAAAGCGGGTTCTCCAACAGGTTGAGAATGGCTCAATCATTGTTCTACACGATGGTTACCACGGAGGAGAAAATGTTGTGCAAACGACGGAGCAGTTAGTTCCTCAACTATTGCAGCTAGGTTACAAGTTTGTTACGATTAGCGAATTCTGGCAGAGCCATCGACTTTGATTGTTCTATCACAATAGACAATCAGTAAATTTTCTTTAATTTAAGAATTTACTCAAGACTAGTGATTGAAAAAAGTTTGATATTTTCGCTATTGGAGGAGGACTATAGGACAAGAAGTGCTTGTTTACTTTGTATAGCTTTAGCTTTCTTAACTAATTTTTCCCTAACACCGACTAGCTCAGTATGCTAGAACAGATGTCTTACCACTGTAAAACATCTGTTATACCTAAGCAGACTTTCCTGAGAAAATATAGCACTTACGTAGTGAAACGGAAAAATCATAGTTCTAGGTTATGGGGTTTGCCCAGCTTAGCGGAGCAGACGAATCTTACGTCGCTATCGCTACGCTAAGATGCGTTAGCAGCATTAGCCGTTAGGGCATACGAGCAACAGGGAACTCTTAACTGAGGATTAGAGCGATTCTAAATGTCTCAGTGCGTAAGTCCTAAAAATTTACAGTCTCTAGCCAGAGGAAATGTTATTTTCTAAGAACATTTTCGCTAATGTAGTTACTAGTAGATACAGCCCTCTATAGAACATCTGTACTAAACAAGTATTCAGGCTAGCTAAATTAATTCTGTAGATGCTATGGCTGCTATCTGTCCACTAAATTCATTAAAATGGCTGAATGTATTTCAAATGCAGCTCTAAGACCTATTATGTCAGAGTGATACTGATTGGGAGAAAGTGAAGATAAATCCAATAGGAGATTTGACTTCGATTGATTCAGTTTTAAAGGTTATCCCAAAATTTAGCAGTAACTGTCGCTGTTAATTTGCTAAGGAAATGGGAGTTAACTTCTCAAAACCGTCAGAGACTGTTGAAAAATCCCTTACTGAATAAACTGACCCGATAAAGTAAATTACAGTACACAAGACAAGACAACTTACAGAAACGGACTTGATTATGGGTGCACTAGTTCCAAAAACATTGGTTTTGTCTAGAAGAGGATTATCATCTCAATTCTTTATCAGAGAAAGAAATTGCAAACCAGCGTGCATTTTTTGTGATTAAGGCTACAATCAAAAAGTCTAAAGAGAAGCCAGCATTTATAACTACTGCCTAGTGCATTCGCTTAAGCTTGAGTTGAGAGAAATTAGCCTACATTATTATCTCTCTAGACTCAGCTATTGAATAGAACCAAGAAGGTCTTTGTGACTTACGAGCTTGGCTCTCTTGAATTAGATCAACCAACACCATCTACTGGTCTTGAACTGAAGGAGCATGAGGAAAAAGGCATGACCCAGGCAAACTTAGATCTCTCAAATATTATTGAGCCTCCAAACGGCTTAGAAGTTCTTTTTGATGAGGATGAGGCGAACCGAGAAGAATCCTTGGATTCACAATCAGAAGATATCGATGCTAAGCCTGGTAAGGTGCGTTCTAACCGTCGTAGAGCGCAAGCAAAAAAGAAACATTACACAGAAGATTCAATTCGCCTCTACTTACAGGAAATTGGTAGAATTCGCCTTCTGAGGGCAGATGAGGAAATTGAGCTAGCCCGAAAAATAGCTGACCTGCTCGAACTAGAACGTATACGCGAGCGCTTAGCTGATCAGTTAGAGCGAGAGCCTAGAGACAGCGAATGGGCTTTAGAAGTAGATATGGCACTGCCAGCATTTCTTCATCGCCTCTATGTTGGTAGACGAGCGAAGGACAAGATGGTGCAGTCCAACTTACGCTTAGTTGTCTCCATTGCCAAGAAATACATGAATCGGGGGCTTTCTTTCCAGGACTTGATTCAAGAAGGTTCTCTTGGTCTAATTAGGGCGGCAGAAAAGTTTGACCACGAAAAAGGTTACAAGTTCTCTACTTACGCAACTTGGTGGATTCGGCAGGCAATTACCCGGGCGATCGCTGACCAATCTCGAACAATCCGTTTGCCTGTTCACCTGTACGAAACGATATCTCGCATCAAAAAAACAACCAAGATTCTTTCCCAAGAAATGGGTCGCAAGCCAACGGAAGAGGAAATTGCTGACCGCATGGAAATGACAATTGAAAAATTGCGTTTCATTGCCAAATCAGCTCAACTTCCCATCTCTCTAGAAACGCCGATTGGCAAAGAGGAAGATTCTCGACTAGGGGACTTTATTGAAGCTGATGGTGAAACACCAGAAGACCAAGTTTCCAAAAATCTTCTGCGCGAAGATCTTGAAAGTGTTCTTGATACCCTTAGCCCCCGCGAACGCGATGTTCTCCGACTACGCTACGGGTTGGATGACGGAAGGATGAAGACCTTAGAAGAAATTGGTCAAATCTTTAACGTCACTCGCGAACGGATTCGCCAAATTGAGGCTAAAGCTCTCCGCAAGCTGCGCCATCCTAATCGCAACAGCATTCTTAAGGAGTATATCCGCTAAAAGTAGATGCTCTGTTCTTGATAAATAGCTGTTAGGGCGATACCGAAAGTCGCCCTATACTTGCCTGTTTTTTTAACGGTTGAGGTGGGTGAAAACGGAAAATAGTTATCCTCTCATCTCCCAACTCAAATAATATGCAATAAAAAAAGCTGAGGTCATAACTGTAAACACTCAGCCAATTCTCGAAATTGAAAAAAGTAGCAAAATTGACTGACTACATCAAGCCTAAGAAGTGGAGCACACCTTCACCAGTAACGTATTCGGTGACTAGAGCAGCAACAAATCCAATCATTGCTAAACGACCATTCCAGTTTTCAGCGAATGTAGTAAAGCCGAACTTGGGATTTTGACCTTCCATGGTTTTTACTCCGTTGATAATTTTTTGCAACAGCCTCTGTAAAATAATGTAACCAAAATTTTTCCAAACGGCAACAATATGCATGCCAAGCTGGGGAATTTTGTATAAAGTTTGAAGGAGGTGATTCAGACGAACAGCCATCTGGCTGCCATTGTGATGAATCACCCAATGATGCTTATTTATTTCACCGCTTCTATGTTGCCAGCTCGATTGGACGATTACTACCGCCAAATCCGTGTCATTCTGGAGCGTCAAAACCCAATTACTGGTCTATTGCCAGCCAGTACTTCCATTACCGCCCACGGTGACTATACCGATGCCTGGGTACGTGATAACGTCTATAGTATTTTGGCTGTTTGGGGACTAGCTTTGGCATACCGTAAGTTAGATCCTGACAGTGGACGAACCTTCGAGCTAGAACAAAGTGTTGTCAAGTTAATGCGTGGGCTGTTATTTTGCATGATGCGGCAAGCCCACAAAGTAGAACGCTTTAAAAAAAGCCAATCTAGTTTAGATTCTCTACACGCCAAATACAATACCAGTACGGGTGATGTAGTGGTGGGAGATGACGAATGGGGACATTTGCAATTAGATGCAACCTCCCTATTTCTGCTGATGTTAGCTCAGATGACAGCATCTGGCTTACACATTATCTACAGCATTGACGAAGTAAACTTCATCCAAAATCTTGTCTATTACATTGGCAGAACTTACCGCACGCCGGATTATGGTATCTGGGAGCGAGGCAATAAAATTAATCACGGTAATGCAGAACTGAATGCTAGTTCTGTCGGCATGGCAAAAGCCGCCCTTGAAGCTATTAATGGCTTAAATTTATTTGGAGTTAGAGGTTCTGAGTCCTCTGTAATTCATGTATTACCGGATGAAATTGCTCACTCTAGAATTACTTTAGAATCTCTTTTGCCCAGGGAGTCAAGTTCTAAAGAAACCGATGCAGCCCTTTTGAGTGTGATTGGTTTCCCTGCTTTTGCCATTGAAGACATAGAACTAATTGAGAGAACTCGCCAAAAAATTATTGATAAGTTACAGGGAAGTTACGGTTGTAAACGCTTTTTGCGGGATGGACATCAAACAGTACTTGAAGATACAACCCGTTTGCACTACGAACCCCAAGAACTAAGAAGGTTTGAGCATATTGAGTGTGAATGGCCTTTGTTTTTCTCCTACCTGGCGTTAGATGGTTTGTTTCAGGGAGACTCAAAGCAAGCTAGCAACTATTTGGGCCGCTTAGAGACGGTGCTAGTAGAGCAAAATGGCTTACGCTTGCTACCGGAACTTTACTTTGTACCAGAAGAAAAGATTGAGGCGGAACGGAAAAATCCCCATTCCCAACGGCGTAAGCCAAATGAGAACGTGCCCCTAGTTTGGGCCCAAAGTTTGTACTTACTAGCTCAAATGCTTAGTGAGGGATTAATTGCACCAGGAGATCTTGATCCCTTAGGGCGGCACTTATGCGTGGGACGTCGCCAAGATCCGGTGGTACAAATTGCCCTACTAGCAGAAGATGAGGATTTACAGTCTCAACTAGCTGCTTACGGTATTGCTACCCAGATACCGGAGCAGGTAGAACCAGTGCAGGTACGTCAGGCAAAGGAACTTCTCAAAGTTTACGGTCAAATAGGACGCTCTGACTCTCTAGGTTTGACAGGATGTCCTTTACGAAGACTACCGAGTCTGACAACATCAAGAATTTTTCGGATTCAGGGAGAGACAATTGTCTTTGTACCTACCTTTTTAGATCAGCAGCAGTTTTATTTGACTTTGGATTACCATTTTTTAGTGGCTCAAATTAAAAGTGAGCTAGCTTATATCCAACGCCACTGGACTGATTTAGGTCGTCCGACTATGACCCTACTTCTAACCCATACGATGCTGGAGGTGGGGATTGAGGAGGTTAACTCAGAAGGACTTGAAGAAGCTCGCTTAATTGCACCTCTGCAAGGTTCACCTTTACTGGAGTTAATCCAAGAGTTGCAGAACGGTTTGTGTAATGGGGTGCGGGTAAAATTGGGTCGTCTTAATCAGTTAATGTTAACAGCTAAAACTGAGCGTCTTGATTTTCTCCATGAGCTTGAGTTCACAGAAAAGCCTTTCACCGTCGCCCAAGCACCTCGTTATTACCTGATTAACAAACCAGAGAAAAATGGTTCTTTAAATCATACCCAGGAATTTCGGCTGGAGTATGAAACCAACTTGGAATTATTACTTGAGAGTTTGCGTAATTCCGAGAACCTCTATGAGCAGATAGAGTTGTTGCGTATCCTCAAGCGTTTAAAGGGGTTAGATTTTGACACAGGTTTTGGTGGACCAGAAGTGCCAGTAAAAGTAGAAGATTTGCTTAATGAAGTTTATCTCAGAGTCGGGACAGAGGCGAAAATTCCTTACTGGACGGTAGTTCGTCAAGCTGCTGGTTTACTCAACAAGGTCGATATCAATCTCTCCGATGCTGTAACAGATATTTTGGTGCGCGGAAAACAGATTACTGTAGGTAAGGCTTATAGTGAAGATTCCCTGATTAAAAAGCCGATGTCGCGCCGGGAAATTCAGACGAAAATTAACAAGTTCTGTGGAGAAGATTTGCGCGATCGCGTCTTGACTCAGGAAATTTTGATTTATCTGAGTACCCTAATTAAGTCTGAGCCTGATTTACTTGATGGCTTGTTGACATTGCGTGTTAATTATTTAATTTTGCTGTTGACAAGTGAACTGGCGACAGAACTAGGGTTGACTCAGGATGAGGCTTATGAGGAATTGATGCGCTCAAGTCCTTTTGAGGTGAAGATGCGACTACGTTCTTGCTTAGCTGGTTATGAGGGAATGAATCAAAAGTTACGGCAGCAAGAATCCTTGCATGTTAAGCAGTCTGAGCAAAAAATTAATTGGGTAGTTTGGCAAGAAGACCAGGAGGAGAAAGAGGAAGCTAATGCTGCTGGTGGTTGGTTAAGAAAACGGCAATTAGATGGTGCAGCAGGTCGTGTACCTCAAGGCTTTTATCCTAAAGTCTGGAAACTGATGAAACACTGCAAAGGTTTGGTGATTGGTGATAAGTTAGAACGCCGTAATCGCCTTGATAGTAGTATAATCCTTTCGGAAATGACACCGGGAGAAAAGAATTTTGCCTTGTTAGTGGAGCATTTACTTAATAAGAGTAAGGCACCAGAATATCGGCAAGTAAATGTTGAGGCATTGATGGAACTAGCGGCGATGGTAGAGTCTAATCCGGACTTACAAATAGAGGAATTTATAGTTCTTGATGTGCTGATTGGCCATGCTGTGCGCTTGGCCTGGTTGCAGAAAAATCCGCAAAAAGCAGACCAGTATGATAATTACAAAGCTGCTGCTTGGTACACTTATGAAGACAGTTCACCCCAAGAGTGTGCTGCTTACCTGCTTAAGGCGTTCCAGTTCTTGAGTGAGGTGGAACAGGAAAGCACAGCTGATGTTTTAGCTGAAGTGAGAACCTGACGAGTAGTTCGGATTCTCTTGGGAGGGAGTGGCCGTTGTTGTTACTCCCTTCGTCTCATTTAGAGCATCTCAATATGTCCTCTAGCATTAACCAAAGCCTTGCTAGAGTGCCAGTCCAGCACAAAAGTCTTCTTCTCAAGGGGAGCAAGACTTATCCTAAAACCGTGTCTCATACTCCAAAATAACCCTACTCTCATCATCAAAATTGGTACCGCCGCGCAGCAGAAGCTCATCATTAATCCGATAGCGCAGGTTGTACTGAAAAGGATCACTATTAGTTAACTCTTTGGAAACAGAAACAGAGAAATTATTACTAATATCCAGACCTGCTTCAGCACTCACTCCTAATTTAGAAGTTCGCTCATCATCGTCATCAATAATTGTGCTAGGAGAAAGGCGAAACTCACTTAAACCTAAAGCTTCACCAATAAAATATCCCACATTAGAAAGCAACGCTGAGCCAGCCAAGCTAGCTAAACCAAGGGTACTATCTCCTCTACCAAAGGTATCAGCAAAGCCACCACCTAACAAAGCAACAATTTCTGTTTCGCTGCGTCCTGGAGTACTGGTTAGTTGCAAAGCATCTGTTCTATTACCTACCAAAGATTCAACCAACTCACTAGCCCGTCCTTCTACCTCTGCTTGGACGCGAATAGTTTGCACACTGCCAAAACTAGTTTGCTCTACCCCATCACTAATCTCAGCCGAGACACTAGTCGGAATCTGACGACGACTGGTTTCTGCTACCGAAGCTACTAACCGCACATCTAATTCTGGATCAAGACCTTGCTCAGGGGAAAAACTGGCAGTATTGTTGTATCGTCGCGCTAATCTGAGCTGAGTAGTAAAGAGGTTGACACGACCACGCAACAAGTTAATAGTTCCCTGGGGTCTAAGTTGACCGAAAGAACCATTGAGGACTAAATCCCCCTTGGCTAGGAAATTGAAGAGGGGCGCTTGCCTAATTTCTACATCTTCTGCCAAAGTGAGCTGTAAATTATTTAGCTCTGCAAATTCATTATTTTCAGAGTCAGCACTAGTTTCATCCGTAGCACCAGCCCCAGCTAACTGGACTTGACCGTCAAACAGGTTAACATTACCACCAATGCCGGGAGATAGGGCAGAGCCAGTAATGAAAACATTGCCTTTGACCCCACCTTTGTAAAGTCCTTTGAGATTTAATGCCAACTCACCAATATTAATAGTCAGGGGATTTTGTTGAGGAACTGGGCGATAGATTGGTAAACTTCCTGTCGCCGTAATCGTACCACCACTAAACTGACCTGTTAACTCGTTAACAATCTCAATATTGTCGAAGTCAAAATTAATTGTGCCATTAACATTAGTCAGAGGTTCTCCCCGCAACACTTGCGCTTCAATAGTTGCATCTTCTACTACTACTGTCCCTTTGGCAATCAACGATTGAGGTTTGTTGGTTTCGGGGTCTATACTCCCTTCAATGGTTAGATTTGCTTTGCCAGCACCTTTAACCCAACCAACTTGAGATCTACTGAGTATATTGAGTATCTTCAGTCCCTCGTTTTCAACATCTATATTAAGAGTAAGTTGGTTATCTGATGAGGCAATCTCAGCAAAAGGCAGTTTGTAAGGTATGCTGCCAGAAATTTTTAAGGGATCGGATTCTTCAGATAATATACTGTTGGCAGAAAAGTCAAGACGACCCTCTTCATAGCCAAAACTACCCTGAAATGCCTGAACTGAAGTTTGGTTGACAGTAGCATTAGTTATGTCGAGTACACCTCTAGCTTGAGGATTTTTAATGCCACCGCCAATGGTAGCTTGAGCATTAACTTGTCCACCAAAACCAAGGGCTGGGGGTAAGTTGACAAATTGACCAACTACTCGGCGCATAGCATTAACTGGGATGTTTTCTAACCTCAGCTGACCAGACTGAGAATCGCCACCAATAGTACCTTTGAAACTAGCTATACTATTTTCTGATTGAAGCCTGAAGGGTAATAAGGTGAGAACACCATTTTCTAACTTACCTTTAATCTCAACTTCTTGAGCAACATAGTCTGTACCAGGAGTATAAGGATCATCCCATGTCCAGTTTTGACCCTCAAGATTGTTCAGATTAAAATCGGCTTTGACACCAGATGTGGGGTCAACGTTGAGGGTCAGTTTTCCTTTAAACAGACCCTTAGCATTAGCAAGTTCTGGAAAGGGAGAAGCTTCTGCACGCTGCTGGCGCTGTTGTTCTAGGAGTACTTCTATTTCTGATAAACGCCGTAATTGGTTTTGCAAACGTTCCTGAGGTGAGCCAACTTGTGCTACCTGACTAACATCAATAGCTTTATCATATTGGGGTAAGATAGTGCGGCGAGTCAGGTCAGCAATCTCAAATATTTGCAGGGTAACCAGCAAGTCTTGCAGTTCTCCTTGGGGGACTTCTAGTTGAGCAAATAATTCTGGGCCTTTAGCTGTGGGTTTGAAGTTAGCAGAAAGCAGGTACGTGTTATCGCCTTTGAGGAATTGGCCATCTTTGAGCATCAGTTCCCCGTTAGCATATTTAAGTTCGCCGATGAACTCCTTACCTCTTAATGTGCCAAAAATGGGTTGGGCGATCGCAACTTTTCCGGCAAAGTTAAAATTATTCAGGTTAACTGCTAAATTCTCACTAGAAAGTAAACCAGCAAAAGGCTGAGAGGCAATTTCTGCGGGTAGAGGAGCAAAGTCTTTGAGCCAAGCAATGGGGAAATTCGTAGCATTTACTATCAGTTCTTGTCCTTCTCGCTTACCTGTTGCTGCAATTACAATTGGTTCTTGTCTGTCTCCTAGGGAGTCTGTCAGTTTGATATCAAAGGAAAGAGGTTGATAATTAGGAGTTAGGGCAACCTCAATTCTGTCTTCTTCTCCAGCTAGTTGTACAGAAACTCCCTCCCCTGGTACTAAGCTGACTGAACCTGCCATCACGGGTTCAAAATTCAGCCTGTCAATGACAAAGTTTCGTAAGACCAAGTTACCGTTAACTTGAGGTGCTTGGGGTGTGCCAGCAATGCGACCATTAAAATCTGCAAGACCTGCAATCTTCAAATCATCGATAGCAGCAGGAAGAGGTAGGGGCAGTTCTTCTAAATTTAAGCCAGTTGCCACCACATCATATAAATTAAGATTACGAATTGCTTGAGTTGGTTTCTGATTGACCAAAGCTGCCACATTGATACCAACAAAACCTTTAGCATTTAATCCTTCAGCCGTTAGTTGCCCAATTTCTACACCTTCTCCCGTCCAGCGTAAATTGGTGGTTAGATTACCTTCAACAAGGGAAATTCCCTGACTAAAATTGAGTTGACCCTCGGCCCGTAAGGATTTAGCTAGGGCTACAGGGGTAAGATTATCTACTCTACCAGAGAGATTGAGAGAACCGTTCAAAAGACCTGATAACTCTGAAGAAAAGCGGGCTAACTCAATGCCATTAGGTTCAATAATTCCTTGTAAGTTGCCGTTAGTTAAACGCAGATTTCTCGCCTCAAGGCTACCCCCTGCTACTTGTAAAGTCCCTCCACCACTAACATTAATGGCAGTTGGGGATAGATTTTCTAAATTGCCTGCCAGATTAAATTTTCCTGTTAGTGGCCCTGCCAATTCTGGGGGCAGCTGGGGAGCTAATTTTCTAAGGGAAACAGCTTGCGCATTAACATCTGCCTGCCAATTTCCCCCGGTTAAGGCTAAGTTGGAAATATCTACCCTACCGTCTGCCACCCTCAAGGTGCCACTACCGCTACCACTAATAGCTTGGGGTGAAAAATTTTGCAGGTTGCCCACTAAATTAAAGTTACCACTCAAAGGGGCTGCTAATTGGGGTGGTAGTTGGGGCAATACTTCTGCTAAGTTAACCCCAGCGGTTTGCACATCGGCTTGCCAGTTCCCTGCCCCTAAGGTTACGTCGGCGAGAACTCTACCATTTCCTACATCTAAGCGTCCACGGCCACTACCTTTAATCTTATCGAGGGCGAATTCTTCTAGGGAACCTGATAAATTAAAGTTACCGCTCAAAGGTGCTGCTAATTGCGGGGGGAGTTGAGAGATAATGCGCCCTAGCTGAACACCAGTTGCCTGACCAACCGCTTGCCAACGACCCTTTGCCAGCTCTATCCTATTAGCAGTAATCTTACCTCCACCGAGATTTAGACTGGCGGCCCCAGCACCAACAATGCCGGAAGTTGTTAAATCGTTTAAATTAACTGCTAGTTGGAGCTGACCATTGAGGGGTGTACGTAATGACGGTGGTACTTGAGCAATGCGTTCTAGTTTCAGACCATCGGCTTGGACTAGGGCAGTGGCTAAACCGTTGTTTAGCTTAATATTAGTAGCAGTAACTAAACCACCGGCAACGTTTACGGCGGCAGAACCCTCGCCACTAATCTTGTCTAGTTCCGGGGAGTCAAGACTACCTGCTAGATTAAATGTACCCCTCAATTTGCCTTGGAATTGCTTAGGAATGTTACTAGATAGTTGCTCAAGGGCAACTCCAGTTGCTTGTACTAATCCTTGCCAGCGGCCATTGGCTACTTCTATATTGTTAACCATCAGAGTACCACCAGCGGCTGGAAGCTGAGCAGAGCCTGTGATACGGAAGTTTTTGGGTTTGTCAATGGGTGCTGTAATTCTTGTCTTGGCATTAACTAAGCCAACGGGAACTGGTAACTGGAAATTATAGATTTTGGCGATCGCATCGGCTGGTACTTTGCTAGTCTGAAGATCGAAAATAGCATTGCCCTGTTCACCTATTTTGACTTTGCCATTGCCGGTTACTAAACCACCAAAGATAGGTGTTGCTCTCAAGTCATTAACTGCCAGGATTTGGGTGGAGGGAACTAGCTCGAAGTTGGCCCTAATCTTGCTAAAGTTAACCTGGTCAAGTTGGGCTTGCTTGGTGGTAACTACTTCCCCAGCAACAAGAGGATTATCTAGAGGCCCTGTTACTTTCAGCTTAGCTTGCACCTCAGCAGAGGCTTTTACTGGTAGTTCTTGTAAATTCCAAGTCTGCAAGATTTGCTTAAGTTCGACGGGTTGAGTCTGGGCCGCTAGGTTAATGCCCGACTGTACATCAACTACTCCCTGGGCTTGGGCCGGAATTTGACCAAAGAGAGTGGTAACATCTTCTAACTTAATTTGTGTTCCTTGAAAAGTTAGCCTGCCATTGGTTTTACTGAAGAGTTGGGGTAGTTGGGCTAATTGAAATGTTACATCAGAGAGGGTAGTAATTCCGGCAAATTGTAGGGGTTGCTCTGGTTTTGAGGCAATTTCTAAATTACCGCTGACTTGACCAGCTTGTAGGTCTAAGGGCAGTTGAATTAAGCGACTAATTACTGCTGTATTGAGGTTAGTTGTGGTAATTGCTAGGTTTGTTTCTTGGGACTGGGGACGGCTTTCTCCTTGCAGTTGTAGTTTTCCCCCAGCGGCGGAACTACCACTAACTTTGTACTGAATTAGCTCATTTTTATAGAGAAAACGAGCTTTACCAGTGGGTAGAGAAAACTCCACAGCTTCTTGCAGCTTACCATCTACTCCCCTTGAGGCCAGTACAACCTCGGCATTGCGTAACCTGAGACTTTGCAAATCTATCTTGATGGCACCAGGGGGTTGAGGTACAAGTCTAGTGGAAATCCACTCTCCCTGTTGGTCTTGTTCTATGTAAACATCGGGATTGACCAGGGTAAGATTAAGTTCTAGGGTACGGTCTAAGAGAAACTTTAGGGGATTGTAGGAAACATCTACCGCCCGTATAGAAACTCGGTCAGGATCAGTTGCTGTGGCGGGTAATTCAGTTGGACCGAAGCGTAAACCTTTCAGGGAAAAGCTTTCTAGTTTTCCTAGCTGCACATCCCGTTCAATCAGATTTTCCACATTCTTCTCCACCATAGGCGCGAGCATTCTTTGCATGAAAATCCACGCCACGGTTAAGCTACCGCCAACACTCAGGAGTAAAAATACTCCTAGCCAGACTAACCAACGTCGTTGCCTTGGTGGTCTTGGGTCCCTTGGAGAACCAGATTGGGGTTGATTATGAGAATTGTTTTCTGATTCGTTACCAAGGTTAGGGGTATTTTCCATCTTCTTGAGTCACACCTAACAAGGCGGTGGCTGATGCTGACTGTTGGGACACTAGGCGCTAATCTCTGATATGAATCAGAATATGTCTATTTTTTTACCAAGTAATTTCTAGTTATGCATCTTCTGTGACTGTCCTGGAAGCTGGTAAATTATACATCTGCTTAGGGGATGGGAGATTAACTAAGTTCCCAGTCCCCTTCAATGACTAAGATGGTGCTTAGAACTAAGTTGTTCCAAGAGTATCCTGAAACCATAATTTAATTCTCTCAGCGCTAGAGGATTGAGGTTTTATCTAATATAGGACTTACGCAGTGAAACGGAAAAATCAGGGTTCTAGGCTATAGGGTTTGCGTAGCATGGCCGTTAGGGCATACAGGGAACAGGCAATAGGGAATAGGGAATAGGGAATTTAGAATTGAAAATTGAAAATTGTCAATCTTCCTCATCTTTCTGCATTCTGAATTCTGAATTCTGAATTCTTTCTTCCCCCATCTTCCCCATCTCCCTCACAATTTCCTAAGTGGGAACAGAAAGTAACGCTGTGCTGATGTCTGTATAGGTTTCTGGTTCTCCCTCTTCAGGAATTCGGTCGATTTCAATAGAGAATTTACCCTTGAAACCTGTTCCCATCACGTCAAAATTCCAGCCATCACCCATTTTTTTCATCTTTTCTTCCGGTTGTGGTTGAAAATTAGGTTGGGAAAAGTGTTCATCAGTGTGAAGGTATATTTCGAGCGGCTTTTGGGTGATTAAAGCGCGAATATAGTAATGTTTGTGGAAAATAATGTTGTCGGAGAAACCAATACCAAAAAGGTCACGTTCACCCACGTAAAAGTCTAGACGTATCACCATGTCTTTGGGCTGAATGCTGTCGTCTTCGAGAATTGAGATAGTATCGAGATAGCCTTCCCAAATTAGCTTGTT
This sequence comes from Coleofasciculaceae cyanobacterium, assembly GCA_049683475.1. Classification (GTDB taxonomy): domain Bacteria; phylum Cyanobacteriota; class Cyanobacteriia; order Cyanobacteriales; family Coleofasciculaceae; genus JBAUJE01. Next base: position 44,814 of record JBAUJE010000487.1, read on the forward strand.
TTCCTCTTGCCAAGAAAAGGTAGGGTTAGGATCGCTTAAGTCTGTTTTTGTAAAAGGACCATAGCAGTTTTCTCCTTCCTTGCTTTGATGGAACAATTCAAAGTCTACCCCCCGTGGCTTGATTGAAACACCCAAAAAGAATTCACTCTTGCCAAACCAATCTTTACCACGGGTAATTTCTGCTTTAACCATGCGTAGGCGTGTACGTACATTGCCAAAGAAGAAGCGTGTAATCACTTCGTAGGATTCGCGGGAAGTGAGTAAGGAGTTGAAACCTCCGTGGCTTTTGTGCAGAAAGGTGCTAGCTGAACCAGGAATTATCGCAGAAGTTTGTTTAACTAGTCCATCGGAACGGTTGTAATGAAGACCATACTCACCTGAAGTAGAAAAGATGCGATTCAGAACAGCGCCACTCCGAAAATTATAAGACTGATAGTTAGTGCCTACAACTGTTAGTAATCGCTTAAGAGGAAAGTGTTTACCAAAGTTCCAGAATGAAGCTTTGTTTTGTTGATTATCCTGGAATTCCGGATTCATTTTCTCCAAGTCTTCTGCCATCTCAATGCCTGGCCAGTCCTTCAAGATTTGGAAGGTAACGCCTTGGTGAGGAGTTCCTAGAGTAACAATTTTATTAATGTAATCCTCGGCTTTCAAACCCAAGTTAGGATAGGTGACTTGAACCGCTTCCCGTGCTAATAGTCCACCCATAGAATGAGCTATAATATTAACTCTTGGTCTTGTACCTTTTTCATCAACCAGTAATTCTCGAATACATTCAATCAGACGAAAAAGGGCTTTACCATAAGTTGCAAATTTGCGATCATTTAGGTCGTAGTACCGGAACACCCACAGAGATTTGTAGGGATTTTCAGAGGATTCAAGAAACTGTAGTGCCATTGCTGGGTCGATAACAACTTTATCGCCGGAAAAAAAACCTTTTTCTTTAAGGCGCTCAAATTTGTTAATAACATTCTTATTTTGTAAATTTTGCAGTTTTTCCGATAGAGTTGAGCCTCGCTTACTCATATCTTCTAGGAATTGGAGTTTCCTGGGGATAGCTGGTTCCCGTTTGACCTCTTTTCCATAAAACCCCACAACATTGGTGGCATCCTGGTATTGCCACTCAGACTTCAGGAAGCGCAGGATTAATCCTTCATAGATATAGTTTTCTCCCTGTTTCTGATTATTAACACTACCATCGTTAAATCCTTGGTAGGTGAGTTTCTTCTCTCCCTCGGCATTTAAACCTCCGAACCCACGAATTAAAATTAGGGGTAGAGGAAGTCTCGTTGGCTGTAAGTTTTGGTCAGGCATGCTTTTCTCCTTATACTTAATTTCTTGTTAACTGCAAGTGCTTGTCCTGAATCTAGTGACATACTCCTACACCAACTCTACTGAGTTTGGTGTATGCTTCTCAGGGACTCCTGCTATTGCATAGGACTTACCTGTCACCATTATCTTGCCTGTCATGTACCCTTTCTAACAGTTGCCAAGGTAAAGAAGATAATTGTTGTATTATATTGTGCTACAAAAATATCGGCTAGGGGAATTTATATCATTTCCTGACAAAAAGCTGTTTTTCAGCCGACTTATGCAGTGTTTGTAGCAAAAGTAAAGCATAATCACCACTTATGTTGATGGTTAATGGTGCATTGTGCATTGGCAAGAAAACGATAATCTAACGATTAGTGATTCGGTGTCTCCCCTCTTCCCACCGGAGTTTCACACCCATGCAAGCTTCTCCTCGAAGATGGTGATTTACATCACTTGACGAGAGTAATATCGTCACCTTTTTCTTTCCTAAGAATCACCTTTTGTAATTTCTCTTGTCACCCTTAATCTTGGCTATCTGACTGACAATAGAGTTGGAGAGTTAGTTAATTGGTCATGGTGAAAAACGAAATTTGCTTTCCCAGATTCCCAGTTGGGCAAATCGCCAATCGTATTATAGCGATTCGCAAAATTACTCGCATTGACCAACATCTATTTATGTCTGCCTTGCTATCCAAACAATTTCTGTCTCGAGAAGAAGAAATGCTAGTTGAGAGAATTTACGAAGATTTGAACCAAGGATTAATCAAAGTGGTCGAATAAGTTTAGTTTAGAGTCGCAATTGACCGAAAACTTGAGCAACTAGGAACGAGTAACACAATATTCAGCAACAATTGAAACCGATTGACTGTTAATAAATTTTCTTATCTAAATTAAATAAACTTACTTTAGTATAATTTTTTACAGCTAAATTATAAAATTATGAGCTTCTTCAATCTGGCTTTTAATTATACCTGAGTCTCTCACCCAAAACACATAGTAGAGAAAATATAAAAATCAGAATAGACTCAGTAGCAATTTGAAATAATTATTCATTTTCCGGGAAGTATTGATTTGACGAGTTAGCTTAAGAGGGAGATATTTAGGAGATTTAAGAGCATGACCCCCCATGAAGCACTAATGTTATTTCTGTTACTGAGTCCTGGTATTTTGTTGTCAGTGATTATTATGACTACTTTTGCCGCTGGCGGTTAGTTCCATCGCCAGAAAAAATAAGGCTCCCCTGCAACCAGCCTTGGTTTGACAGGGGAGTCTCGTTTATCTAATCTGGCAAAAAGACCCTCTCTACGAGACGCTGCGCGAACGCGTCGGGCAACAGAACGGTGCCTTTGAACTGCGAAATTTACTTCCCCAGAGAGCTCCCGTGATGCCCTAGCAAAGACAGGTTGCATACTACCAACTTCTTTAAAACCTAGCTCGGCTTTCATCTAACCGCCTCACTAACTGTAGGCGAGAGGCTTCCAGCCAAGAAAGCTGATCAAGCGCTGATTATTCATTTCGCCGGGATGAGTCATGATTCTTTTTTGTCTGACGTGGTTTGTTCTGTAAGGGAACTGAGTCATACAGTGTTTCCTCTAGTTCCATGCGCTGTTCCATCTGACGCAAGAAATAGCCAGTCATCATCGCAGAAGCCAGTAACCCGGCTAGATTTTCCCGATCAGTACTAATTTGCACATTAAAATGCCCTGAGGGTAGCATTCCTACTAGTCCCTGAACATTCTGAGAGATAATTTGTTGAATCTCAGGACTAGCGGACTTAGCAACCCGCGATAGGACATCTGGAGATTGATGCTGGAGATAGCTTAGGAGTTGGTTTACTGGCTCTTGCTCTTCATCATCTGGTTGGTAATTGAAAAATTCGGAGTTAAATACCATTAGGAATCTGAGTTTTGACCTACTTTGTCTCTACTCTAAACGATTGTGCTGTCAGCGAACCTCTGCTTTTGCTAATTTCGCCTGCTTCTTTACGAAGAAATCTCGAAAAAAGACTCTCTCTTCAGAGGAAATTTAAGATCAGAGTCTGATTTAGAGCACTTTTAAGAAAGAGGCGGTAATTGTTCCAATTCAAAGTGTTGATGAAACCTGTCTGTAACTTGTAACCAATAAGAACGCCCCTCAGTTTGTCGGCGTTTCTTAACAAATCCTAGATCAACAAGCTCTTGAATATGTTGATAAGCACCACTACCCCGTAGATGAATCAGTTCAGCTTGAGCAATCGGGTTTTTAAGAGCGATCGCCGCTAGAGTTCGTAAAGCTCCTGTTCCCAGTTCCGGGGGGACTAAGTTTTGTGCTACACCATCTAAAGATGACCTTAACTGTAAACTGTAGCCAGCAGGTGTCTCGACAACCTCTAGAGCACTGTCCCTGTGGGAATATTCTGACATGAGTTCAATCAAGGCATCCTCAGTCTCCGTGCGATCGCACTTTGCCAGTTCGGCAATTTCTGCAATTGAGAGGGGTTGTCCTTTCAGGTAGAGAATCGCTTCAATCTGAGTTGCTAAACGGGGCATAGTTTGGGAGATGGGGGAAGAAAGAAATCAGAATTCAGAAATCAGAATGCAGAAAGATGGGGGAGATGGGAAGCAGGGGGAGACGGGGGAAGATTGACAATTTTCAATTCTAAATTCTAAATTCTAAATTCTAAATTCTAAATTCCCTGTTCCCTTTTATCCTCACTCACAGGTAATTGATAAGCCTTCAACCCAGACTCTGGGACAGATTCCTGAGGGAGTTATTTCTGGCTCTTTTTCGACGAAGATGATTGACTTTAATAGTTCGAGCATATCTCCGGCGATGGTGGCTGAGTCAATGCTGGTTTTCTTTCCCTTGTTAATCAACCAGCCATCGAAGGGTAGGGAAAAGGAACCTTGTAAGGAATTAACCCCAGCATGAAGAGCAGTAAGCTCATCAATTAGAATCACATTTTCTGCTTCATCCAAGCTGTAGGACTGCTCAACCTCTTTCTCACTCAAGACATGATAGAAGTTAGGACTAACTGTCACCTTAGCGCCGATATTAGCATGACCTGTCGGTTCAGCATTGAGTCGCTTGGCTGTGCCAGTGCTATGGAGGAAACTGCTTAAAATTCCCTCTTTAATTAAAGCTACACGGCGGGTAGGTGTGCCTTCCCCATCAAATGTCTCTGCTGCCACATTCTCCCGATGTAGTGCATCGTCGTAGACGGAAAGCAGGGGAGAAGCAATTTGTTCTCCTAAGGATTCGGGGGTGGAGAGACTCTGCTTATCTAGAATACTTTGGGCATTGTAAAGGTTAGAGAAAGAACCTAACAAACCTAGAAAGGCTTCTGCTGAGAAGACTACTCGATATTTACCAGTCTTGATTTTTTGATAGTTCAAGTGGCTGATCGTTTTCTCGGCTGCTTCTTGCTTACAACCTGCCAAGTCTAAGTTATTTAAACCACTGCTAACTCGGTAAGCACCAGCACTGCGCGGTTTTTTGCCTTCTTGCTCGGTTTTGCTATAGAGATAGACTGAGGCATAGGAGCGAGCTTCTTCTCTGAGTGCACCATCGCTATTGAGGTAGAAGCGATCAATATCCTGTTGAGATAAGCCATTATAGGGTACTCCCTTAATCGCTGGATGGGCCTCAGTTAGCTCTTTTTCCAGGGTAATCAGCTTCTCTATCAGGGTAGAAACTGGTGCTTGGGGTGCCTTCTCTTGGGAAACTTCAGCAATTGCCTCTTTTGCTTGGGGGCTAAAATCAGGTACATGTTCCTTCACTCCGAAGAAACTAGCTTCGTAAGCAGTTTTAAGAGCTAATTCGAGGCCTTTGGGGTCTACATCTGTAGTAGAAGTAACTCCCATCGTATTATTTTCGTTCCAGACTCGAACTATCACACTAGAACGGTTAGAAGCTGTAACTTGTTTGGGTTTACCTTGGTCTACTTGTGCGCTAGTTTGATCTACCGATGAACCGTAGATGTCAAATTTTTGAATACCCAGTTCTTTCGCGCTGGTTTCGGCATAACTTGCCAGTTCTTGAACGCTTGGCATAATTTTCTTATTTGTCTCTATCTCTGGTTTTTATAGCGTTTCTCACATTAGTGAGATACGGAGTACTTGGTTTTAGGGAATAGGGAATAGGGAATAGGGAATTTAGAATTTAGAATTTAGAATTTAGAATTGAAAATTGTCAATCTTCCTCATCTCCCCCTGCTTCCCACCTCCCCCATCTTTCTGCATTCTTAATTCTGAATTCTAAATTCTTTCTTCCCCCATCTCCGCGTCACCCATCAGAAATGAACCACTAACGTCCACCCACTGTGATGGAGTCTACTTTGATGTGGGGTTGTCCCACGGTAACGTAGAGGCTGCCACTAACTGAGCCACAGAAGCCAGCTGCTAGACCTAAATCATTGGAACACATGGAAATTTTGTTCATAATTTCCTTAGCTTCACCAATTAAAATGGCTCCCTTGAGGGGTTTGGTAATTTTGCCATTTTCAATTAAATAAGCTTCATCGACACCAAAGTTAAATTCTCCCGTTGCGCCAACGCTACCGCCACCCATCTTTTTGCAATAAATGCCTTTTTCAACGGAGGCAAATAAGTCTTCAATGGAGTAATCTCCTGGAGCAATATAAGTATTGCGCATACGGCTAGCAGCTGCGTAGGTGTAGCCTTGGCGACGGCCACTTCCTGTTCTGGGGTGTCCAGTGCGCTGAGAACCGGCGCGATCGGCTAAGAAGTTTTTGAGGACTCCTTTCTCGATTAATAATGTTCTTTGGGCCGGCATACCTTCATCGTCCATATCAATGGTGCCGAAGGCGTTGTCGGAGAGTCCCTCATCCCAAGCTGTTAAGCTTTCGTGGGCAATTTTTTCGCCTTTTTTATCTAGGAAAGGAGTGGTTTCTTTCTCAATTTGAGTGGTTTCTAGCAGGTGTCCACAGGCTTCGTGGAAGATAACCCCACCAAACTCATTGGCCATGATGATGGGATAGGTGCCGGATTCTACATAATCAGCGTAGAGCATTTTTCCTGCTGAGTCGGCGACTCCTTCAGCTTCTGGTTCGTATTGCCAGTTCCGCAAGAAGGCAGGATCGCTGGTGCTACCACGACGCTGACTAATGGAGGAACGGTTGGCACCATCAGCACAGAGAAGATTATAGCCAACGGATTGAGTGAGGCGAATATCTCTGGCAAAAGTGCCATCACTAGATGCAACTAAGACTTCTTGCCAATCACGGAAATAAGTAGCTCGTCTTGATTGTACGTGAGAAGCTTTTTTGTTGAGTTGGTCGTTAGCTGCTAGGAGAATATCTCCCATTTCTTGCATCGAGCTACAGTGAGATAACCAGGCTTCTTTGCCTTTAGCTGTGGCATAGTCTCGCAGTAGTTCTAGGTTGATTTCTGGGACGAAAGAATTAGCGTTGGGTAGCTCTAGTCCCATGATGGACAAACCCTTTTCTAGGGCAGCTTTCAGACCAGCAAAGGACAAATCATTAGTGCTAACGTAGCAATCTGCCGTACCGCGAAATACTCTGACACCAGCCCCAGTGGAGAGACGAGGAGAGATGCTGGTGATGATGTCATCTTCTGCTAAGCAGCTAATAAAGTTGACTCTTTCTAGGAAAAACTCGATAAAATCAGCACCGGCTGCACGTCCTAATCCGAGGAGTGTAGAGAGAGGAGCTTCCCAGGTTTTGTCAAAGCGATCGCGAGTGGAGCTGTATTGTAGGGTGGGCAGTTCTCTGGTCAGAAGTAAGGTTGGGGACATATATAGATTCCTATGTTTGTAGTATATGGGGTTTTGACTAGTTGTTCTCCTATATTTTTCAGTGTAGCGGATTTGTCAGAAGCCCCGATTGAGGCCTGTGGGGTTGGGCTTCTAAGCATATCCTATAGGTGCGTTATATCAAGTCTTAGGACTTACGCAGTGAAACGGAAAAATCAGGGTTCTAGGCTATAGTGTTTGCGTAGCATGGTCGTTAGGGCATACAGGGAACAGGGAACTCTTAACTGAGGGTTACAGCGATTCTTAATGTCTGAGTGCGTAAGTCCTAGTCTGTCTAATTGCCCATCATAAAAACGTCTCCCCGTGTCCCCGCGTCCCCGCGTCTTTTGAGCCTGTCATAACTTCTGTGGTTGACTACCATCGACTTTCAACTCATAAATAGCCACCGACTCATTCTTACCCTTTACCTTGACAGAACCATCAACCAGACGTAAATCAAAATCTTCTGTATGTTCTAGTTCAGCCACCACTGGCTCTGTCACCAAAATGCCACAATCATAAATGCGGGTTAAACCTTCCACCCGTGCTGCCACATTAACAGCATCCCCAATTACCGTAGACTCAATGCGTGAGGTAAAGCCAATAGTCCCCATCACTACCTCACCTCGATGGATACCAATACCGATATTAATAGCCGGTTGATTTTGTTGCCAACGTTCCCGATTAAAAAGTTCGAGCCTTTGCTGCATCGCCTGTGCCGCCTTGAGAGCACAACCATTTGCCTCATCTTCAAATAAGGCCATAATTGCATCACCAATATACTTATCAATAAAGCCCCCGGCTTCTTCAATTACCTGCCCCATACAAGCCAGATAATCATTTAATAAGGCAAAAGTTTCCAAAGGTGTCAGCTGTTCTGACATCGAGGTATAACCGCGAATATCGGCAAATAAAATCGTAATTTGACGGGTAGCGGCCACACCAACTTGGATATTTTCAATTCCATCTAGGGCAATTACCGTCAAAAAGCGATTAGGAACAAAACGCTCAAAGGATTCAAGGGTTCTCTCTAGTTTCTGAAAAGAAGCTTGAAGCTCTTTGGACATATTATTAAAGGCAGTTGCCAAAGCTCCAATTTCGTCGCTGTGGTGGATATCGGCACGATGTTCTAAATCACCAGCGGCAATTTTGGCTGCACTAAGTTGCAGGCGGCGTACTGGATGACTAATTTGCCGTGCCAAAATATAAGAACCAATCAAGCCGCCACCTAGCCCTATGACCCCCACAATTATGGCTTTACGGATAACGCGGTGCAAAGCACGGTTAACTTGTCGTAGGGAAACACCAATCCGCAGAGTGCCAACTTTGTCACCAGAAGCATTATGAATAGCAGAAGCGGCTTCCATGATTAGTTCAGTGCGACGCGCCTTAAGCTGATCTGAGTTAAATTTCACATCTCGCAGAATAAATGTTTCCTCAACACGGCTATTTTTGTCTAACTCCAGTGCTTTCTCGGTGAGCTTAACTGGTACAACATCTGGAATATACTGCTCTCGAAACTCTTCAGGTGAAGCCGCCACAATCTGGTTAGACATCCCTACCTCAGAAACCAGCATGTAGACAAGCTCAGGATTATCCTCCATTTGACGATTGAGATCGAGACTAATTCCCCGCCAGTTCTTATCTACCAGATGGTTGGCAAAGCTATTGGCTAGGGTAATGGCTAGTAACTGCGCCTCTTGCTGCTTCTGCTTACGATAGACAAAGCTAACATCCTTTACCCAGCTCCACACCACAGCTGTCACAATTGCCACAATTAAAAGGGTAGTGCTGGCGATAATCCGAGTGCGGATAGAATGCAACAAAGCGACCTTCATAAATAACCTGGAGTTAAGGTCTAATTGACAACTTCAAGCGCCTCTACAAAGGTAACCCAGTGCCGCTCATCGTTATGAGCTTGACAATCAGAAGAGGGAGCTAGAGTGACAGGCCCACCCATTTTGGCTGGGATAGGCTGAAGGTTATTACCCCAGTTAGTTGCTAACAGAAAGCCGCATTCTTCCACCTCAGATGCCTCCAAGGGGATAGGAGTAGGGACATCTTGGTTAACTGATGACTTGTTCTGTACAATAACGGCACTAGCGGGGGAAAGGCTAAGTCGGGTAGTGTCGAGTACTTTCCGTAACAGCACCCCAGCCAGCTTGACCTTGCCATCGGGCCAACCATTGCCATAGCGAACATTTTTCTCTAGAGTCACTGAGGGCAGTTTTGCCAAAGCTTCGGCATCCAATACCCGCCCACCTACTTGTAACTGTGTTGGTTCTGTACCCACCACCAGATTAGTTAGGTAAAATGCCCAGAAGCGGCTAGGATACTTGCTCTTAAGCTGTGGATAATCCTGATGGGGAAAAACTAGGTAAAGGGGACCACCCTGGGTACGGGAAATTTTTTCACCATTGCGTTCGAGGGCGATGATAATTGGATATTTGCGTAGATCAGCAATACTAACAGTTACTCGATAGCTGTCATAGGTGACAAAAGTTACCTCCTTCACCTCAGACCCAACTTTAAACTGGTCGAGTAACTTAGAAACAGCCACGCCACGGAAAGTGATAACTGGGCTGTCATCACTTTTTTGGTGGGGTTCTTGGGTTTTTACCGAGGTAGTCGCCAGCTTATTTAACTCTTCCCAGCTGAAAGCTCTTGCTTGCTGACTACCGATTTGCCCTTCTACGAGAAGTTGCCAGTTTGATAAAGACTGATCGTTTTTGTGGATAGCAATCAGCTCCTTGTTACGAGCGATCGCTTCTTGTCGCAAAGCTTCCAATTCACCGTCTGTCGGTTGGTCACTACAAGCAGTTACCCCAAGCAACAGGGGCAAACAGATAAGAGTAAAAACGAGAGAAGGGACAGTTTTTTTGCCTGCCCCTCTACTTTTAAACTTTGAATAGAGCAATAGTAACTTAGCCGTAATAATCTGGCTCATTACCGGACTTCCACTTAATATTGCAACCAATACTAGGCTTTTGTTCTGAGCTAACTGGCTGGGACGCTAAAACAGCATCAAGGGCTGCACGCAAGTCTTTACCATTAACTGGTTGTTCGTTACAAGGACGGCTATCATCTAGTTGACCTCGGTAAAAGAGTTGCTGGTTGTCATCAAAAATAAAGAAGTCGGGAGTGCAAGCGGCTGTGTAGGCTTTGGCAGTTTCCTGACTCTCATCGTAGCAAAGGGGAAAGGTAAATTCTAATTGCTTTGCCATTTCTTTAAGAGAGTCCGGCGCATCATTAGGGTAATTTTGGGCATCATTAGCACTAATGGCAACAATGCCTAAATCAGTTGTGGCATAGTCTTTCCCAATTTTAGCTAGTTCCCCTTGCACATGTTTAACAAAGGGACAGTGACGACAGATGAACATCACCAATAAACCCTTTTTATCGGCAAAAGTGTCTAAGGAAATTGTCTTGCCAGATACAACATCTAATAATTGAAAATCTGGTGCTTTTGTACCCAAGGGCAACATTGTCGAAGTTGTTCGTGCCATCGTTTCCCTCCTTAATTACTGAGCTGTCAACTATGTTCCTCTAGTCTGGGGGAAAATGCTAGCGGAGGAGGTGAGGGGGTGAGGGGGTGAGGAGGTGAGGAGGTGAGGAGGTGAGGAAGGTGATGAAGTTAACTTATCTTCCCCATCTTCCCCATCTTCCCCATCTCTCCCGACTCCCAACTCCCCATTACGCCAAACAGTAAGGCAAAAAAAGCTAAAAGTAACTGCCACAGTCAGGGGGTAGTCGAGGAGAAATTCGAGGCGGTAACGGTAGAGTCCGGGTAAGATTACGCACAAGAGGGCGGCCCATAATCCAACTCGACTGTTAAATAACTGGCGGCCTAAACCGTAGACAGAAATAATCAGAATTGCACTAAATAGGGGTAGCACCAAAGTGGCTTGGTCAGGGCCGGTGCCAACTAGTTGTTGAATAATTGCCGTGACAATGTAGAATAGGGGTGGTATTTTGGACGAAATCTGCCAAAAATCCTTCCACCACTCCCCTGAAAACCATTGGGGTTGTTGGAGAGCTTGCCAATAGTTCAATGAGCCGGTTAAGTAATCTGCTTGATCCCAAGGGGGTACGGAGTGATCGAGGCCAAACCAGAGGCGATCGCAGGCAGTGGTTAGTAGCCAAATTGCCCCCAGCATTAGCAGTATTTTTAACCGACTGTCTTGACGTGATTGTGCCACGAAGTTTCCCTGATTTACTCTAAGCTCTTTTTCATTTTGACATGAGGAATATTGGCTTCTTGGAAACTTTCTCCTTCTTGCTCAAAACCTAATTGTACATAAAGAGCTTTTACGTACTCTTGGGCGTGAATTACTACTTCTTTTATCTCTTGATGAGCAGCTATTTCTAGGGCTTTTTCCATGATTTTCTTGCCAATTCCTTGTCCACGATAAGGAGATAAAACAGCTAATCTTTCTATTTTTGCTGTTTTTGCACTTAAATATCTAACTCTAGCTGTTCCTACTGGCTGACTATTTAGATAAGCAAGAAGATGCTCAGCTGCTTCATCTTTACCATCAAATTCTAAGGCAGCATCGACTCCTTGTTCTTCTTGAAAAACAGATTGCCTAATTGCTTTAATTGCCGAGATAGCTTCTGAGTAAGCAACAGACTTTAAATACACTTGTTTCATGAGTTTACTCTTCAACAGTTAGCAATTTTATTACTTGACCAGTTGCCAAAGAGGTATTTGATCAGGATGGTCAACTAGTGCTACCTTAGCGTTATATTTTTGTTCAATTCCTTGTCGTGTTTGTTGGGAAGGATGGAAGAGAAAAATATGGCTAAAACCATTAGGAATTTTAGGAATATTAGGATTAACTACTAGCTGAAATTTTACTTTTTCATCGAGTAGATAGCTTAAAGAGATTATATCACCAGCATTAGTGGCGGTAGTATTACTAATTACTAGTGGTTGGGGAGTTTGGTTAATCACCTCTGCTATTTTGGGGTTATGATAGCTAACTATTTTATTCCACCAAGTTTCGGCTTGGGAACTATTAAAACAGGAAACTACTCCCCCAGTAAATAGCACAATCGTTAGCATTTGCCAGATATTTTTACTAGAAAGGCTAAAAGCAGCAAGTATTATGGTTGTTAAATAAGTCGTTAGCAACTTAATCTTGGAGTAAAAAGTTGATAGATAAGGTAGCTGTCGCTTTTCTTGGGAGGGGCTCACTCCATAAGCTTTGGGGTTGAGTAGGTGAGCAAAAGCTTGCTTAGTTTTTAAGTAAAGGAGAATCAGAAATTTTTTACCTGACTGTATTTGGGAGAAAATACTACTAAAATTTTTATTAGTTAGTAAGTAAGCAATGGCTATCTGTATACCTAAATAACAAGGAATAAAATAACGACTGATACTTGAACGCTGGCCACCGAAAACTAAATCAGAGAGGATCAAGAATAAGGCTGTTACACTAATTAAAGTCAAGATAAATAGCCAAGCAGGCTTGTCTGTCTGACGACAGAGGAAGTAAATTGCATAGATAACTAGTATTAGGAGACAAGGTGGAACGAAGTAGGTAAAGGGATGTTCCAGTTCTAAGCCAAAATCAAAGAAGATACTACTCAGATGCAAACCCCACATTTTTGCCAGAAAGGATAGGGAAACATTAGTATTTGTCCATCCTGTTTTTTCCTTAAAAATTAATAGGTTATTGATAATAACAAAAATCCAGGGCAAAAAAGCTATAACTGCCGCACTTAGAGCAACTAGATAATCAGAAAATAGCTTACTGAGACGGAATTTCTCTAGACTCAATACGTAGAGAAAATGACTAATAGCTACCAAGGCAGATAAAAGGGATGTGTAAAAACTTAACGTTAAACTAACTACATAGATTAGCCAAGAGAGGCGAGGTTTTGTGTAGGTAGATTTCGTCAAATTTATAGATCGGATTAGGGTCGCACTAGAGAGTAAAATAGTCACAGTCCATAAACTATACTCCCTTGCTTCTTGAGCGTAGAGAACCTGAAAGGGAGAAACGGCGAAAAAAGCGATCGCCATCCATCCCACTGCTGGCGAGTTGAACAATTCTTGGCATAACCAAAATAGACAAGGAAAGGCTAACAAGCTGATGCTGGCAGATAAACTTCTATTTACTACCACTGAATCCCCAAACAGTTGTCGCCAAAATCGTAAAATTAGATAGTAAAGGGGTGGATGTTCTGGATGTTGAACCAAAGAATTGATGGTATCACCTAAATCTTTTTCAGGACTAAGACGTTGATATTTCTGTAAATCTTCAACACTAATAATACGTCCGTCAAAAAGATCCTCAACGACTTCGTTTCCTGTATAGCCAGAACTCCTGATTGAGGTATAAACCTCATCATGCCAATATACTTTACCTCCTAAATTATAGAAGCGAAAGAAAATGCCTAGCACCAAAACCAGGATGAATAAAATCCGCCACTTAGCGGGAAGGCGTTGACTGAAAAGGTTTAATCTCATCTAGATTATCTGGTTGTTTGAGTTTATTACTAATAAGCTCTCGCTTTTATTGAGTAAATTGTAAACTTTTAGTAACAAACTTCCTTGAAACTAGCCGCTTACTCATTACTTAAGTTTACAGTTAGCAGGGAAGAGTAAGTATAGCGATAACTGATAATTGATTGTTCAACCACAGTACTCTTGCTTGAGAATGCTTAGTTGCCAAATAATTTAAGATTGCTTAGAATATAGTGATGATTTAATTAATCAAAAAGATTATTGGTTAGTACATAAAAACTAGGGTAACCTAGCAGGGAGCATTATTACAAAAGAATTTTATAGAAAAGGATGACAAGATTTATTCTCGTTGCAGGGAAGTGAGATTAAGCCATTCCTCTAGGTTAGGGTGCCAACATCCATATAGCAGACTAACAATTTTTAAACAAACATTACAGATAGAAGTGTTCTTATCTCTTGATAACACTCTCTTTTGCCAAACTACTTACCAGAGTAGATATATAGAGTACGGCTTAATCATTTGAACAGCTTACAATAATAGCTTACCATTATGAGCAATTTTACTCTACTCTTAAGAGAAATTTTCCGGGTGTGGCAGCTTAAGGAAAGAATAGAATTATCATCTTAGCTTTCATCTGTTTAATTTTTGCTAGTTAGGCAGCAAAAAGTTTAATTTTAAAGTCTAATTTTCGGTATGTTACTTATTATAACTAGAGAAGAACTAGAACGACAAGGTATTAGCTATAAGGAAGCCTTGCAAATCATCTTCCGCAATAGATTATTCACAAGAGGTTTAGATTTACCTCCCAAGTCTCGCCAAGTAGCTCTCAAGTTCGCTCAATATTATCTTGACTCTGGGTTTGTCTGTTTACTGGCAGAACATCGTTGGTATCTGACTGTCTGGCTTGAAGATCAGAAGGCAAATTTAATAAATAATAAGATAAATACGCC